>JADGRC010000394.1 GCA_017881245.1 Pseudomonadota bacterium | reverse complement strand
GAGCCGCCCGCGCCACCGTTCGAGGAGCCGCTCGCGCCACCGTTCGAGGAGCCGCTCGCGCCACCGTTCGAGGAGCCGCTCGCGCCACCGTTCGAGGAGCCGCTCGCGCCGCCGTTCGAGGAGCCGCTCGCGCCGCCATTCGAGGAGCCGCCCGCGCCGCCGTTCGAGGAGCCGCCCGCGCCGCCGTTCGAGGAGCCACCCGCGCCACCGTTCGAGGAGCCGCCCGCGCCCTTGCCGCCAGTCGCGGCACCACCCGTGCCCTTCCCGCCGGTGCCCTTGCCACCGGTTCCCACAGCGGGCTTGTCGTTACCGCAACCGGCTGAAAACATCGTCGTCGAAAAAACTCCGAGCGACAAGAACATCACGGGCACCAAGACTTTCCTAAACATTACTTGTTCTCCTTATGTCCGTCCGGCCGAGCCAGACGCGAAGTTATCGGGAAGGGCAGTCCCCTTCGCCCAAGACCTACCGTCGGCTCTACACACAGGGGCTGTGCATGGAGCTGACATTTCGCACCCTACTCCTGTTCGTTGCTACCCGAAAGGGGTGACTTTGCACCGTGGTGCGGCGTCCGTCCGTGCGTGGCGTCAGGGGCCGCCGTCGCGTCCGCCATTTCGCAGATCGCGCCGTTCCCGGGACAAACGCTTGCGGACCACGGCCGCGGCACGCCTGGCCATCTTTGCCTGCGACGGTTTACGCCCCGGCATAGGCTCTTGTTCGTCGTGGTGCTCTTCGAAGCTGCCGGGCTCCGCACCCAGTTCGAAGATGGTCACCTCGCGCTTGCCTCGCTCCCCGATCCGCAGCGGAATCACCGCCGCCCCGATACCGGCACCGACGTACACTGCGCCCATCGCGGAGCTGCCGCCGCGCCCATCGGCCGGCGAAGGTTTTTCCTGCCCGCGCGATCCGTAAAGCCCATGCACGTAACGGTGACCGCCAATTTTTCCCAGCGTCAGCTCGTGAAGTCTTGCCAGCGTGACCTGACCGCCGTGGGTGTGCCCGGCGAGGACCAGCGGAATCCCGTGGCGCCACAGGCCATCCGCTTCCTCCGCGATATGAGACAGGCCCAAGGTCGGAATGTCACGTCGCAGTCCCTTGACCGCGTCGTCGCGACGGGCGTGGCCCGTGTATGCGTCGTCGAGCCCAAGGATCTGCAACCGCTGGTGGTCACGGCCAAGGGTCACGACCGTGTGGCGATTCTTCAACACTTCGACCCCCGCGCGTCGCAGCGCCCGCTCGACTTCATCGGCGCCCGACCAGTAGTCGTGATTGCCCAGAACCGCGAACGTGGGAGCGCGAAATCCGCCGACCACCTCGACCAGCTGATCGAGATAAAGCTGGCTGTGACACACGAAATCGCCGGTCAACACGACGAGGTCCGGGTGCTCGGCGTTTGCCATGTCGACCGCTGCGCGCTGCACGGCCTCCGGCGTGATCCGCCCGACGTGAAGATCAGTCAGATGCGCCACGCGCAGATGGGAAATTTTCTTCTGGTACGCGACGGGCCCAGCGAAACGTCGGAGGCGAATGCCGAATGGTGACTTGTCGTCGGACAACGCCCGTACGCCGCGTCGGGCGGCTGTTCGGGCGGCCCACGCCGCGGCGTTTGCAAGACCAGGGGGAACGTTCAACACAGGCCTCTAAGCTTACAACCGGGATCGCCTCGCGACAGGGAACAAACAACGCTCCGGAACGAATTTGCCCGCGGGCGCGTTTGGCGACTGATCCTGACACCCGCCCTTACACGGCCCGAAGGTGCATCGTGTGTAGTCTGTAGCGTCATGACGGTGCCGTGGGTCCGTCGTTCACGACCCGCAGGAAGGCCTGAGCGGCGTGCGACAAGGTGCGGCCACGCGGATACAACAGATGAATCAGCCGCTCGACCTGCAGCTCCTTGACGTTGACTTCGCAAAGCAACTTCCTATCCAACTCCTGTCGGACCACCATGCGCGGTAGGAACGCGACGCCTTCGTTGTTCTGCACAAGCTTCCGAATGGACTCCAGCGTGGGCATCTCGACGTCCATGTTCAGCGGAACCTTGTGGCGACGAAACTCGCGCAAGATGGTCTCGCGGTGGGGCGAAACGACGTTGTGGGCGATGAACGTCTCCATCCCCAAGTCCGCGATGGAAACCGCCTTGCGCTTCGCGAATCGGTGTTGTGGGGAAACGACGAACGCCAGCGCGTCGGTGTAGATCACCTTGGAAATCAGGTGTTCGTCATTCGGGTCGTAGCTGACGACCCCCAGTTCCAGGTTGCCATCCAGCAGCTCGGCGGGGATTCTGCTCGATTGTCCTCGGCGGACCTGGACTTTGATTTTTGGGTAAAGCCGTCGATATCGTTCGATGTGGCCGAGCAAGTACAGCGTGGACGATTCATTTGCCCCGATGGTCAGACGCCCAGCCGAATTGTCGCGCAGCTCGGCCAGGGCATTGTCCATCTCCTGGCCCAGATTCTCGAAACGTCGCGCGAACTCCAGCACCACATGTCCCGCGTCGGTCAACACCAGTTCCTTGGCGGTCTTGAACGAACGGTCGATCAGCTTCTCGCCGATCTCCGTCTCCAGGCGCTGAAGCGTCAAGGAAACGGCCGGTTGGGTACGCAGCAGCTTGTCCGCGGCCCGCGTGAAGCTTTGCTCGGCGACTACCGTGGCGAAGACGCGCAGTTCATAAAGCTCCATGGACCTGACCGCCCATGATATGCACTAATAGCGACGGCTACAATTATAAATTTGCCGAATCCAAAGGCGGAGGGCAGTCTTAAGGTCATGACTTCCAGCGCTGACCGCGTCTACATCTTCGACACCACCCTGCGCGACGGTGAGCAGTCACCCGGCTGCAGCATGACCGTGACCGAGAAATTGCGTCTTGGCCACAAGCTGGCGGACCTGGGCGTGGACATCCTCGAGGCGGGCTTTCCCATCGCGTCGGACGGGGACTACGAAGCGGTGCGCGCCGTGAGCCGCGAGGTGAAGGCGCGGGTCGCCGCGCTCGCGCGCTCGACGCCGCTCGACATCGAACGCGCCGCGGCCGCCCTGGAGCCGGCGGTGTTGCCCCCACGCATTCACACTTTCATCGCGACCAGCGACATTCATCTGAAGCACAAGTTGAAGAAGTCGCGCCAGGAAGTCCTGGACGCGGCCGTCGCAGGCGTTCGGCTGGCGCGCAAATACGTGTCGGATGTCGAGTTCTCGGCCGAGGACGGAGCGCGCACGGATCCCGACTACTTGGTCCAGATCGCGCGCGCCGTCGTCGACGCGGGGGCGAGCACGGTGAACATTCCGGATACCGTCGGGTATTCGGTCCCGGAAGAATTCGGCGCGATCATTCGCCGGGTCGTCGAGGGCCTGGCGGGCCAGGGCATCGTAAGCGTTCATTGCCACGACGATCTGGGGTTGTCGGTGGCCAATTCCCTGGCGGCCATCCAGGCGGGGGCGCGCCAGGTCGAATGCACGATCAACGGCATCGGCGAGCGTGCGGGCAATTGTTCGCTGGAGGAGATCGTCATGGCGTTGAAGACGCGGCGCGATCGGTTGCCGTACGAGACGGGAATTCGCACGGAGCTGCTGTACCCGTGCAGTCAGCTCCTGTCGTCCATCATCACGTTTGGCCCGCAGCCCAACAAGGCCATCGTGGGGCGCAACGCGTTCGCGCACGAGGCCGGCATCCATCAAGACGGGTTTCTGAAAGAACGCACGACCTACGAGATCATCGAACCGCGCACCGTCGGCGTTCCCGCGAGCCGTCTGGTCCTCGGCAAGCACAGCGGCCGCCACGCGCTGAAATCGCGTTGCGATGAGCTGGGCTTGAGACTGGATCGCGGGCAACTAGAAACGCTCTACACGAGGTTTTCGGTGCTGGCCGATCGGAAGAAGGGCATCATGGACGAAGAGATCGTCGCCCTGGCGCACGAGATCACCGGCGGTCCCGGTGGCGGCGCCGTCCG
>JADGRC010000049.1 GCA_017881245.1 Pseudomonadota bacterium | reverse complement strand
TGTCCTTTCACGGGGTCGTCGAATGAACCGCTCGGTTCCGGACAACGACTCGCAAGGTGTTGAAACTCCAACGACTTCGGCTCGCGACCATCGCTGTGGTTTACACCGGGGCCTCGACGACCGCCCCAATGGCGGCCATCTTGGGGACTTCAGTGACACTTGGCGTAGTTCGCGTACTCGGCCACCCAAGCCGGCGCGCCCGTCGGGTCCGCACCACTCCAGGTCTCGAGCGTCGTCAAAGCGCCATCGGTCTGAGTGACGAAGTGCGAATACGCATGCTCGGTGCATCCGGCCGGGCAATCGCCACCCGCGGCATCGAACACGTAATGCCAAGTGGCGTCGCCGGGAGTCACGCAGATGGTGGGCCCATCGCCGCCTATCCCGCCGCCCTCGGCGCTGGTCACGCCGGGGAGTCGGCCATACTCGCCGGCCAGGAGTTCGACGGCGTAGATCCCCTTCAGCTTGAGGAACACGAAGACGTTGTCGGCGTTGCCGATCCTGATGAACTCGAAAGGCAGGCTGGCACCGTATGTGTCGTTCAGGCAATCCCAGTTGTGGTAGTTGCCCGCTTGCATCTGCTCCGAGATTGCAACCGGCACCACGAGCGTGATCGTTCGTCCATCCTGCACAGGAAAGAAACCGATCCCGGCGAGCTGTTTCTGGGCCGTTCGGATAGCTCCCACGTCGCGGACTACACGCTGGTAGACAGCCTCGTTGGCGACGATTCGGCCGGGGGAGAGCTTGAGTGCCAACAACTCGAGGTTGACGTCGGCTCGGGGGGTGGCCGCCAGCTCGCTTGGCGCGGCCAACCCGGGCAAGCACCCCGCGACGGGACCTGCCGTATCGACGGCGGGAACGTCCGGTCGGGCGTCGACCGGCGATTCGATCACATCGGCCTCGCCTCGCGTCTCGCTTGCGCCCATTGCCTGCGCACTGTCACCTGCTCCACCGTCGACCATCTCCGTGGTCCCGTCCAGACCGCCCCTGCCGCAAGCCGACGCCAAGAACAATCCGACTAGGAGTCGCGCCGAGCGCATATCCTGGCCGAACACGCCACCAGCATAGCATGGGACATCAGTCCACCAGATTCGCGGCGCCCTGATTCAGAAGCGCGGATGCCGGATCCGCGGCCCACGGTGCCGCCCCTACTTGAATCCCAGGGCCTGCTTCACCGCCATGTTCGGAACCGAATCCACCCCGCCGCGGCCGAGCCGGCAACGACCTTACGCCGACTGTGGCTTGATGGCCCGCCGCTTCCTAACGGCCTCAACGCCGATCCGCGCGACGGCGAGCCGGTGTGTACCGTTACTGATGTCGCAATTGTTGGGGCGCGCTCGCTTAAGCAGTCCCAGGCTAATGGGTTCGCACTTGTCAGGTTTCGTGCCCGCGCGACACTGAGCAGGCGCAGTGGATCAAACAAAGGACAACTGGTCAACTGGTTGGTGCTGGATGGCGGCGGTGGCCTTTGTCGTGTCTGGTTGTTCTGGCGGTGGGCGCGGACGATCGCTGGTTTCGTCCAACTCCGATGCGGGTGCGCCCGTCCTGGGAGGCCCTGGGGGAAGTGACCAGGGGGGCGGGGCGGCAGGGGCCGCAGCGGACGCAGCGGGAACATCCGTCAGTGGCACCTCTGGTCAGGGCGGCGCCGCCGGGGGGCTGCCGGGCGGCAACGCGGGGGGGGCTTCGGGCGGCAACGCGGTCGCGCGACCGTCCCTCGATTTGGGTCGTTCGACCCTGCGTCGTCTGAGCAGCCGCGAATACAACAACACCGTGCGCGATCTGCTGGGGACCTCCCTTTCGCCAGGGGGCACCTTCCCGAGTGACGAAATCTACCTCGACTTCGACCGTGTGGGAGTCTACCTGGTGTTCTCGGGTTTCCTGTTCGAGATGCTCGAGCAGGCCGCCAACAGGTTGGTTGACGAGCTCTTCGGTCGAGCCCCAGGTGATCCTGTCCGCGCGCGCATTTTGACCTGCGAGCCGACCGCGGCGACTCTCGCCAGTTGTGCGACCGAGATTCTGACCCCCTTCATGAAGAGGGCCTATCGGCGGCCCGTGTCGGCGGCCGAGGTCCAGGACAGGGTGAGCCTGGCGGTCGAGATCGCGGCGCCGAGCGGCGACGCGATGGACGGCCTCTCCGCGGCCTTGACGTCGGTGCTGCTCTCGCCCCACTTCCTTTTTCTCATGGAGAGCCTGGATCCCACGTCGACCCAGGCCCAACCTCTCGAGGATCACGAGGTGGCCAGCCGGCTGTCCTATTTTCTGTGGTCGACGATGCCGGATGACGAACTCATGGCGGCCGCCGACAACCGGGGGTTGACTTCGCCCGGCCAGGCCGGTCTCGACGTGCAGATCGCGCGCATGATGGCCGATCCCAAGTCCCGGGCTCTGGTCGACGACTTCGCGGGCCAGTGGTTGGGCCTGGAAGGCCTGGCCTCGGTGTCGCCCGACGCGGCCATTTTTGGCGCTGCGTTCGACGAGAGCTTGCGCGACGCCATGGGAATGGAGTCCCGCCTCTTCTTCGCCTCGCTGATCAATGAGAGCCAACCGCTCGATCGGTTGCTCACCGCCGACTACACCTTCGTCAACGACCGGTTGGCCAAGCACTACGGACTGTCGAACGCGCCGGCCACCTCGGGGTTCACGCGGGTGAGCCTGGCCGGCACGCCGCGCCGGGGTTTTCTGACCGACGCCACGTTCCTGAGCGTCACTTCGCTTCCCGATCGAACTGGACCTCCGCGGCGGGGCGCTTACGTCCTCGAGCGCATCCTGTGTCAGCCGCCGCCCCCTCCGCCCCCCGGTGTCGCGGTCCTGAATCCCCCGCTGGGCGTCGGCCTTACGGCGCGCCAGCAAATCGAGATGGCCACCGCGAGTGGGACCTGTTCCGAATGTCACAAGCTCCTCAACCCGCTTGGCTTCGCCCTCGATGGATTCGACGCCATCGGCGCCTATCGGACCGAGCGTGAGGGCTTGCCCATTGATGTTTCGGTCACGCTCCCGGACGGGACCGTGGCCAAAGGCGCCCAGGATTTGGCCGACTGGCTCGGCAAGAACCCCCAGTCCACGCGATGCATGGTCGAGCACGCACTCACCTATGCCGTGGGTCGACCGTTCGACACGGCGGAGGGCGGCGTCTACGTGAGCGGCCTGGCCGATCCGATGCGTGGAACGGGCACCTGGCCCGCGCTCTTCAAGGCGGTCGCGCGGAGCGAAGCCTTTCTCACCAACCGCGGCGAGGGTCCCTGAGCCATGGCCGCCGGACACAAGGGATTCGACATGAAGGGACAAGGTCTTTCGCGAAGGCTCGTCCTGCGGAGCGGGGCCGCCACTGTGGCCTTGCCATTTTTAGGCTCGGCGCTGTGGTCGCGTCGGGCCGGGGCGGCGTTGTGCCAGCCGCCCCGACGGTTCATGGCCTGGTTCGTTCCCAACGGATTCAACATGCCGGATTGGACCCCGACCACCGCCGGCACCACCTGGGCCCCGACGCCCATCTCGGGGCCACTCGAGTCCGTGCGAAAAAAGATTCTCATTCTGACCGGGCTCGACATGCAGGCGACCGCGGTGCCGGCCATGCCCCCGGCGGATCACGGAGCGGGCACCGGCTGTTTCTTGAACATGATTCCGGTCAACGGTCACGAGACCGACCCGGCGCGGGTCAGCCTGGACCAGGTGCTGCTCCCGGTTTTGAATCGACCTGACTGCGGCCAGCCCCTCATCCCCTCTTTGCAACTCGGTGTACAGGGGGACAATGGCCTGTGCGACCGCGCGACCTGCGACTTCTCGCGCTCGATCTCTTGGCGGGGCGGGGTGGCGATGCCCAACATCTACGATCCGGCGCTCCTGTTCGACAGGATGTTCGCGGCTGCGACCCCGGTACCGAGCGCCGCCGTCACGGCCCGGGCGGCTCGGCGAGCGAGCGTCCTCGATCACGTGCGCGCCGACGCCAACTCCGTGTCGGCCAGGCTGAGCCGGACCGATCGCCTGAAGATGGACCAGTTCATGACCTCGGTACGCGCCGTGGAGATACGGATCCAGGGCCTGGCCAATGCGCCGGGCGGCTCGATCTGTGTCGGTCCCAGTCGCCCGTCCATGAGCGGGCCGCTCAACTTCGATAGAGGAATCACCCCCAGCGCGGTGATCCAGCAGAACGTTCCCATCTTTCTGGATTTGATGAAACTGGCCTTCCAGTGCGACATCACCCGCGCCATCACCTTCATGCTGGGGAACGGGAGCAGCAACAACGACTATTCTTTCGTGGTCGGTCAATCAGCGCCCCACAATGCCGTCTCCCATCACGGTGGCTCCCCGGCCAAGCTCGCCGAGCTCACGCTGATCGACACGTGGGAGACCACCCAGATCGCGACGCTTCTGAAGAGCCTCGACGACATCCAAGAGATCGACGGCACGACCGTCCTGGACAACACGACCTTCTATATGGGGAGCGACATCGGCGACGGGAGCGCCCACAACCACTGGGACCAGCCCGTGCTGCTGGCCGGTGGCGCCAGCGGCAAGATGAAGATCGATGGACGCCACCTGAACTACATCCCCTCCATGCCCTTTCCGCGTCCCTTGGTGGGACCTCAGGGTGGACCGCACACCGGGCGCGTGTTCCTGTCGATCCTGGCCGCCCACGGCCTGCCTTCGGACCAGTTCGGAGAGGCGACAGGCGGGCCGCTCACGGAGTTGCTTCGCTGATCTACGACAGCGTCGCCCTCGCAGGTAGTAAGCGAACCTGTAGCGACCTTGCGCCGATCTGGTCATGGCCTGAACAGAAGCGTAAGATCCGCTGGGGTTGCGGACACAAGCCATAATAACGGTCGGATGCCCATCCATCGAAGTCTTCCAAACCCAAGGGCCGCCCTGACCCTGGCGACGGCCGCGGTTGCCGTCGCGGTCGCGGCCGCGGGGTGCGCGAGCAATTCTCGCGTCGGCGGTTTGTCGCCGGACGCGGGATCCGCCCGCGATGTCATTCAGACTGGTTCTGGCGGCGGCCAGACTGGTTCTGGTGGCGGCGCGCCGGTGGGAGCCGACGGTGGATTGTCGCCTGACATGAACGTGGTCGGTCCCGTCGGCACGGGTGGCGTTCCTGGGGCCGACGCGGGGTCGGACGCCTCGAGCCCCGTGGTCTGTCCAGTGGAGAACCCGGCGCGGGCGCCGATGCGGCGTCTCACCAATTTCGAATTCAACAACACGGTTCGCGATCTTCTCGGCGATTCCAGCCGACCAGCGGACCAGTTTCCTGCCGACGTCTTCCCGCCGGCCGCGGACCAGGAATCCGTCTACCCCCTTCTTGTCCAGCTATACAATGCGTATGCGGCCGATTTTGCGGCAACGGCCACGAAGGATGCCGCTTCCGTTCAGGCGTTGACCGGGTGCGACCCGGTCGCGTTGGGCGAGGCGATGTGCGAGCAGTTGTTCATCAGCGCGTTCGTTCCCCGCATCTTTCGTCGCGCGGTCGATCCCGCCGACGCCGGTGAGTTTGGCGCCGTGTTCGACGCGGGAAGAGCGCTCGGCGGCGATTTCGCCAGCGGCGTTCGGGCGGTGGTGGAGGTCGTCCTGCAATCGCCCGAGTTCTTGTATCGCGTGGAGTTCGGCGAGCCGGTCGATCCTCCGGTGCCCTCGGTGGCGCGTCCGACTCCATACGAGATGGCCACCCGGTTATCCTATTTTCTTTGGGGCTCGGCCCCCGACGACCAACTTCTGAGCGCCGCCGCCGAAGGCAAGCTGCGCACCGGGGCGCAGATCGCGGACCAGGCCAGACGCCTGCTGGGCGACGCCCGGGCTCATGATGTCGTCCAATACTTCTATTTCCGATTCTTGGGAATCGCTCCAGGTGACAGCGTGGCGATCGGCCAGCTCCCGGGCGCCAACGTGACGAAGCTGGCCGACCTCCTGTCGCAGGAAACCCGGCTCTTCATTGACGAGGTGACCTGGCAGGGCCCCGGCGATCTCGCGACCCTCCTGACCGCACCCGTCACCTGGTTGAACGGCCCGCTCGCGAGTTTTTACGGGATCAGCGGGATTACCGGCGATGCGTTCCAGAAGGTGTCGCTGAATCCGGCTCAACGGGGCGGGATTCTGACGCAAGCCAGCTTCCTTGCGTCATCGGGATCGGGGATCGCCAACACTGGACAACGCGCGATGGATCGCGGGCTCCTGGTCTTCTGGAATCTCCTTTGCGGCCAGGTGGGCAGCGACGCCCTCAGGGATCCGGCGGAGCCTCCCCCGGCGTTCCCCCTGCCCGCGATGCCCACGGATCGGCAGCGGCTCGAGCAGCGCACCACATCGCCCACGTGCGCCGAATGCCATCGGCAGTTCGAACCCTTGGGTTACGCGTTCGAGCACTACGACAGCGTGGGTTTGTGGCGCGACCTGGACAACGGCCAGCCCGTCGACGCGACCGGCGAGATCTTTCAGACCGACGCCAAGGGAAAATTCAACGGTGCCATCGAACTGGTGCAACGCCTGGCGCAAAGCCGTGACGTGCAGGCGTGTTTCGCGAAAGCCTGGCTGCCATTCGCCTACGGTCGGCAATTGGTCGCGCAGGATGCTTGTTCCGGCGACTTCCTGGTCAACGCCTTCATGCAGGCGAGCGGCAACGTGCGCGAGCTGCTGGTCGCTCTGACCCAAACCAATTCGTTTCTTTATCGGCCCGCCAATTGACGACAGCCGAGGCGCAGGAGTCACATTCATGTCGAAATTTCGCTTGAATCGTCGGGCCATCTTGAGAGGCGCCGGGACCATCGCTATCGCGCTGCCCTGGTTGGAGATC
>JADGRC010000393.1 GCA_017881245.1 Pseudomonadota bacterium | reverse complement strand
CGACGTTCAAGCACAGCGAAGCCTTTTCCTTCCAGATCGCGACGGACAATCAGGACGAGACGGACCGCTACTGGAAGGCGATCGTCAGCAATGGTGGCGAGGAAAGCGCGTGCGGTTGGTGCAAGGATCGCTTTGGCCTGTCCTGGCAGATCATCCCGCGCGTCCTCACCGATGCGCTGGCGGCTGGTGGCGGCGAGGCCAAGCGAGCCTTCGAGGCCATGATGTCGATGGGAAAGATCGACATTGCCGCCATCGAGGCAGCACGGCGCGGCTGACGCGCCGGCACGGTCTGCGGTCCACCGGCGGTAACCCTCGTCTTCTCGCAGTTACGCGAGGACATCCATGAGCAACGCGTTCGCCGCCTGATTCATCGGCTGCGCGCTCGGCTTTCACGCGGGTGACCTCAGATCGGCCGCGATCTTCGCGATTTTCGCGTCTTTGGTGCGCGGGTCGAAGGCAACGACTCCAACATCGCCACGTCCCGCAAGTCCTTGTCGCGTCCGCTGGCGCACTTGTTGGCGATCAGCTCTTTTCGGCCAATCAAGTACAGCGGCCCCGAACCGAAATCAGCCTTGGCGCGTCCGTTCCAGGCTCGGGCGAAGGACACCCCGTCGATCTTGTTCAGAACGTTGATGTGCCATGGCTTTCGTCCGAGCATCCAGATGCTTCCCGGCACCACCAGCTGCTCCACCGAGGGAACCTCGCTGCCGAAGCCGAAAGCCAGCAGGCTTCACGAAGCCGGACGGCGCTTGCTAACGTAGGGTTGACGAAGACGTCGAGATCCTCCGTCAGTCTTGGTTCGCCGTGGGCCGCCACCGCGTGTCCTCCGACCAGCACGAAGCGAACGCGCTTCGAGATTAGTAGCGACAAGAATTCGGTCCAGTCGGGATTGAGTTGGAGCTTCACCGAACCAGGTCCTCCTCAATTGTTCAACGGCGGAGACGCGCTCTTCGAGACTCAAGCGAGCCATGTCCTGGCGGTCGAATTCCTCGACCTCCTTGAATCTCTGGGCTACGCACACGATTCGCTCGATCACGGGTCAGTCTTTGCACCCCATGCGCAACCATACAAGGTCGGACTTGGATGATGCGTCCCTTGGCGATCGGCAGACCGGGGTGGCCGGCGCGGTGGCGTGCAGGACAGACCTTGGCAGTATCCACCGTTTCCGGTTTTGTGCCCGTTTAGGTTCGTCCATCGCTCCGTCTCCGGCCCCCGCCACCTCGAACCGGACAGGCGGATTTCCCGCATCCGGCTCACCGCGAAGGCGTCATTCATCGAGGTTATGTTTCCGTGTGGTTGGCGCGCGCTTTCGCGCCCGCGTATACGACGTGGTAGTCGGCAAATAGCCCCCACTGTCCGTATACGATGGCGCTACTCCACCGCTTCCAACCAAATCCCGAGCGCTGCCGCTTCTTCGCCGCAAATCGCCTCACCTTGAGCTCGACCTGGAATTTCACCCTGTTGAAGGCTCGCGACGAGTTGCCCACCCGAAAGTAGTTTACCCAGCCGCGAATAATCCGGTTGATGATGCCCACGGCGACCGTCATCGGTAGATGACGACTGTGCCGTAGGACATCTCGGACCTGCCCCAACACTGCGGTGACCTTCTTGGGTCGGGGGCTCATGCATGGATACCAGACCCCGCTTTTCCCTGTGGATGTTTCTTTACTGACCGGCATTGGGGCTAGCGCCCGAGGAAACTCTGGAGCCACGCCATGGCCGGGCGCATAGTGCCGTCGCTTTGCATGAGGCCCGTGTTGGGCATCCACGTTTGGCCGTAGACGTAGCCCCAAAGCGTGATGCCTTTGATGTTGGAGTTGTTCCAAAACATCGTGAACTGTTCCTGCATCACGGCCTTCTGTTGCTCGTCATCCGCGAGGTTGATGTCGTACTCGGTGACGTAGACAGGCAGCCCGGTTTCAAGAGCGATTCTATCGATGTTCGTCTTCAACGTGGCGGTCTCGACCGCGAAAGCCCCGTGTGCCTGACAGCCGACGGCGTCGACAGGGGCGCCCGCCGCCTTGATGGCCTTGACGATATCGATGGTGTGCTGAGCGGTGCTGGCCTTCTCGGCGTTGTCATAGTCATTGAGAATCAGAATGGCGTTCGGACAGGCCTCGCGCGCCCACTTGAACGCGTTCACAATCCAGTCCCAGCCACTGACGCCGTCCCCGCCGATGGCATCTTTGTAGGCAGGCGTTGTATGAGGCGGTGGCTCATTGACGACGTCGATGAATGGCGTGTCTGGGTAGCGCTGGCAGAAGGATTGGATCCAGTTCTTGACCGCAGCTTCTCCGTTCTCGCTATTGACCCACGTCGGTTGCTGAGGCCCCCAGACGAAGCAGTGTTCTTTGAAGACGACGTTGTTGTCGTGGGCGAACTTATAGATCGTGTCGAGGGCGCTCCAATTGAAAGTGCCCTCGGACGGCTCGACCGAGCCCCACTTGCCCTCATTCTCGGGTGTGATCTGATTCCAGTATTGGGTGAAATCGCTGCGAACCTCGCGGCGAGTCGTGATGTTGCCAACGAACGTAACCGCGGATCCGCCGCCGTCAGACGGATCGGCATCCGTGCCTACTGCGGGAGGCACCCCCGCAGCATCGATGACGGCGGCATGCTGGGACGAGCAGCCCAAGACTGCCGCCACGAGGACGTTCAGGGCAAGCCCGGCCGAGTCGGCCGACGCGCTCGAGCGGTGGCGAGAGCGGGTATGCCTGCGCGCGATTGATGACGAGTACTGTGCGTGGCCCATTTTCGAGACCGCCGAGCGTACCACCGGCGTCGCGCTCCGGTCCAGGCGGCCGAGGGCCTAACCGTAGGGTTCCGTGCTAGAAGTCGCCCATGGGCGACGGAATCCAACCTGCCGACGTAAAGCGCGGGGTCAGCCGACACGAGATCGCGGCCTGGATTCTGATGGCTGCTGGGCTGCTCATGGTGTCGAAGCTGCACCTGCTGTCGGCGCTCCTGGCAGGATTGTTGGTTTACGAGTTGGTACACATCGCGACGCTGAGGCTGCGGCGCCGACTGTCGAGTGAGCGAGCGGATATGGTGGCGGTGACAGCCTTGGCGCTCCTTATCCTCGGTGCGGTGGCCGCTGTGGTGATGGGCCTGGTAGCGTTGGTACGAAGTGAAGGGCATCTCGCCAACGTGCTGGAAAAGCTGGCCGACAGTGTCGCCCTCGCGCGAAACAACCTGCCGTCCGCGTGGTCTGAAGGGTTGCCGGCCAACGCCGATGCCCTGAAGGACGCGGCCGTGGATTGGTTGCGATTGCACGCCAAGGAGATTCGTACCGCCGGGGCCGACTTTGGCCGAACGCTCGTCCACATCATCGTCGGACTCGTGATCGGCGTGATGGTGTGGCTGACCGACCTGCGCCCGCACAAAGTGGAACGGCCCTTGGCGCGCGCCTTGGCGGAACGCATGTCCCGCCTGGGCAATGCCTTTCGCCGCATCGTTTTCGCGCAAGTTCGCATCTCGGCCATCAACACTTTTCTGACCGCCGCGTTTCTTCTGGTGGGACTGCCGATCTTCGACGTCCATCTGCCGCTTTCCAAGACACTGGTCGTTCTCACGTTCGTGGTGGGCCTCTTGCCGGTGATTGGCAATCTCATCTCGAACTCGGTGATGGCCGTGGTCGCACTCAGTGTCTCACCCTACGTCGCGGCGGCCGCATTGACATTTCTTGTCGTCATTCACAAGCTGGAGTACTTCCTCAACGCGCGCATCGTGGGCGCGCAAATCAACGCGCGAGCCTGGGAGCTCCTGGCGGCCATGCTGCTGATGGAAGCCGCTTTCGGCATCGCTGGCGTCGTGGCGGCGCCCATCTACTACGCGTACATGAAGGACGAGCTGACCGCGCAGGAATTGGTATGAGCGCGAGCTGCCGCAAAGTCGATCGGCTATGGGTAAAGGTAAGACACTAACCGAACAACGCTGCCCGACCCTCGCGGAGCCAACTTTTTTGCTTGCGTCCTTTGCAAAAAAACGGCCTGCTGCAACGTGATTGATTGACAAGGGCTAGGCGGCTGCCTCGTCCGCAACAAACGATGAACAGGTAGGAACATGTCTGACCCCGCCGCGACCCCCAAGTCCAAGGGCCTTTTACTGGCCGTCGTCTACATCACCGCGCTCTTCTTCATCTGGGCATTCGTCACCAATCTGATCGACCCGCTCGTCAAGAGCATGAAGGTCATCTACACGCTGACGGACGCCGAGGCGCAGCT
>JADGRC010000392.1 GCA_017881245.1 Pseudomonadota bacterium | reverse complement strand
ATTTCCACTCCGATTTGGGCCGGCACAGCGGAAGTTGGTTGACCTCGACTAGCTACAAGTACTCAGGATGGAACGCAATCGCATCCGGCGAGCGCCGGTTGATTACTGCATGGGTTTCCTTGCCGACCCATGCGGCAATTTGCTCCTTTGTTCGCTCATGGTAAATTCCAAGCGCAACCTCAGCCAATGCGTCTGTCAACTTCAATCGGGCCGCAATGCGGGCTATTCTATCGCGCTGAATGGGATCAGCTGGCCTCGGCGGAACCGGCGCGGGGGGACGCGGCATTTAAAGACCTCGAGTAGTCGCTCAGGGCGCCCGCCACATCAACACACGGGCCATATTGCCGCACGCGTGGCGTGGCCGGAATCCTACGGACGACCAACTTGCTGTCAACTCGGAAAGGTCCTAGTGTAGTCAGACTAGGATGAGTCCTAGTGAGCACAGCAAACAAGGGCCCTCCGTCCCTCGAATACAGAGGGGAGTGACGTGTCCATCCGGTCGAGGCAGGCTCATCCGCACCGAATACAATGTCGGCTCAGTGAAGCCCGTTCGTGCGAAGACACCTGGTGTGGCAATACTCGGAGAGGCCCCAAGTGCCCCCTTTGAGCCGTAGCCCTGCCCGATGCCATCGCTCGCAATACGCCGATCAGCTTGAGTGCCAGAAGCGAAAGGGGCGTTCGAGGACGGAGCCGTCCTGGCAGGCAGGGATCAGCAGCGACAACCAGTCCGGTGCCGAGCCATGCCTGCACGGACCCCATCTCGCCTCGCGCGGGGTCCGTGTTGTCTCGCGCAGCCTCCCGATCTCCGGCGCCGGGGCGCGTAACCGTCCCCGCGGCACGCATGTTCGCGGATGGCGGAACCACTCTCGCCTCAAGAGGAGACCTTCACCGCGGCGCGGCGCCCGTACCGGGCCCCACGGACCCCGTATTCGGTTCTTCTGCCCACGTACTCGCGCTGCGGGTATCCAGTTCTGAATCCTCGGCGATCAGCTCCGACGGCGCGGAGCTCATTCCTGCCGGTATGCCGATCAGCAACGAGAATGGACCGGCCGTTCATCATTTCCCAGCGCCCGTATGCGCTCTCGCAGGCTGCAACACCGCCGCCAAGGTGCCCCGACCCGCCGTCTCGGACGTCGTATACCGCGTCACGGCAACCAATCTCGACCGAACCGGCTCCGTATCGGTGACGCGACCGTCGTGATCGGCGCGCCCGGACTCCATTCTCGTCCCGATACCGGCCAGCTATGCCGCTGAGACGCTCGTGATCATGACACGGGACACAGTTCGCGGTGAATGGCACTCTGTATTCGAATGTACGGACGCGAGTGCAGCGTTCACAGTGTCCATTCCGGGAGACACATGTGTCCCCCTGGGGAGACACACACGTATGTGGCCGCACGGTGACGGTTCGAACAAATAGAGCATCTGTCGCGGCAACGGTCGCACTAGGGTTCCTTCGCCGAACCGCCGTCAAACCCTTGCTAGACCTGGCCTGCAGGCCTTCGCAAATACTGCCGCAGCGAGTCGAGTTCGCTTGAACACCCGGCGACGTTGCACGAATGGCACACTCTTCGCCTCTTCCCCACGTCGACCGACTGTGCACGGTTGGTCATCAATTCACAACGCAGTTGAACCGACGCGGCCTCAGATGACTGCGTCATCCACCAGGAAGGGAGTGTCATATGTTATCCACAGATCGCAGGAAGATTTCGATGGCAGCACGGGCGCTCGATTTTGCCCGCGCCCATCCCTCCACCGACGCCAGTTACACCGCGTTGGTGGCGAAGTTGCAGGAACGGCTCGCTCGAGCCGACACCCTCGCGATGCAGCAGCGCGAGGGCGGTACCGGGGAACACGCGTCGATCCTGCACCGGAAAACGGTGCGGAAGACTCTCGAGCGCGTCCAGATCCGCCATCTGATCCGCGTCGCCGAGATGGCGTCGAAGAACAATCCGGAACTGGCGGCGGTGTTCGTTCGTCCCAAGCCGGGGAGCCCGAACCGGGTTTTTATCACGGCGGCGAAGTCCATTCTCGCCGCCGCCGTCGCGCAGAAGGAGCTCTTCACCTCACTCGGCCTTGGCGACACCTTCCTCGACGAGCTGACGCAGGCGATCGCGCAGTTCGACCAGGAGACCGAGGGAGCCCACACTGGGCGTCGAGATCACGTAGGTGCCGCCGCCGAACTGACGGTCGTCGCCGACGAATGCGTCAAGCTATCGGCGCTGCTCGACGGGCTGTATCAGATCAGGTTCCGGAACGATCCCGAGTCGCTCGCGGCCTGGGAGAGTTCCAAGAACGTGGTCGGGCCGTTCAGGGGGAAGGCGCAGGATCCGGCGGTACCCACGCCAGCGCCGAACCCAGCCGACATCGCCTCGTCGGCGGCACCTCGAAAAGATGTGACTGCTGACCCGAAGCAGTCCGAGGCGGCGTGACGGGCAGTACCGGGAGAAGATCGGAGGCGAGCCAAGTGGTTTGCCTCCGATTTTCTTCGTGTCGCACGCGACCTCTCGGTAACCCCTAGTATGTCGATCCTAGGGGTTTTCCCAATTCCCTCCCGTTCAACAACCCAGTACCGTACACGAGGCAAGACTCTGATCGTGCGAGCCTGCACGGCTCCCCCCGTCTGTCCTGACTCGCCCTCTGGTCAGGGCGGGCGCGGTGGAGCGGCCCGCCAACTCTTCACTCCGACGGGAGCGCACCATGGCATTCAGGGGCTACGTGGGGCCGGACACCGAGATCGGCGTGCGGCTGATAGCGGCAGGCTCCAATCGCGAGCCGGCGACCTTCAGCGCGTCGATTATCGATCCACCCGGCGGGACTGCATCGCCGACCCTGGTCGTCGCTCCCGGCACGTCGAGAGCGACCGCTGTCGCGCTGGGTGCGAGCGGCACCGTGCGGGTGCACGTCCATTTCACCCGGCCCGATGCCAAGGGTGAACTCGAGGTGCGCATCAACGGCGCGGTCCACGACTTCGCGTTGATCGTGGGTGAAACATGGTGGGTCTACACCGTCGGGACCGCCGAGACGGCTGGTGCGAGTGGCCCTGGCGCGCCGACAGTGTTCAGCGGCGGCGTGGATGCGCGGCATGCGCCGAGGAACAACTAGCGGGCCAACGCGGCCGCGCCTGACCCACGCACAGTGGCGGCAGGCCCCGGCGCTCAGGCCGCAATGGCCCGGTGGGTTACTCGTTTCACCTCGCGCGCCATGTCACGCCTGCGCACCAGAGCAAGGTCGAAGGTCGCCTGCATTCCGAGCCAAGTTTCCGCAGTGCTCCCGAACGCCTTCGCGAGCCGAACTGCCATTTCGGGACTGATACCGGCTTTCTCGTTCACGACATTGTTGAGCGCCTGACGGGTAATCCCCAAGGCCTCCGCACCGGCAGTCACCGTGAGGCCCAACGCGTCGAGGCAGTCCTGTCGGACAATCCTGCCAGGATGGACCGGATTCTTCATCGGCATCGCCGCACCTCCTTCATGGCTGGCCGTCTCTCCATTCTACAAGTGACAATTGTCACTTGTCAACAGGCTGTTGAGACGAACACTAGCCGGTCGATGGACGATCAGGTGTCTGGAATAACGCGGGGTGGTACTACCTCACCCGCCCGGGTGATACTCCCGCTCAGTGTGCCCCTTGAGTTGGCCCTTGTAGAAGTACACGTCGCGCAGGTTTCCCGTGGCATAGCGCATCGCCTGGTCGCTGAAGTGCTTCGACGTGGGATCGCCGCTCTCGCCGCCCGCCGTCACCGCCTTCGCCCGCACACTGTCGCCAAACTCCACCACCGCCACAAACGAATTACCGCTCGTGCCATACCACTTCTTGGTGTTGGGGTACGCCCGCGCACCAAACGACGCAAGCGAGCCGTAGTTGGCCGACGAGAACATCACGGGAATACTCGGCGCCGCATCATCAAATTTCGCCACGATGTCATCATTCAGACGCTGGAATCGGTTGATGTCGCCCCACGGCACCTGCCACTTGCCGAAGTCGGCGGTGAGCTTGTCCGAGGCGGCCGCGAGTGCCCGCAACAACTGATCTGGCGGCGGAGCATCCGTGGTCGCCGCACCACGGCCCCCCCGCCCTCCTCCCCCAGCGCGCCGAGCCGATTCGTAGAACACCGCAAGCGATGTCTGCACAGAAGAAGCGGACCAACGGAAATCCCAGTTGCGAAGCAACGCGATCTGCGCGGCCACCCTTGTCTTGAGCGAGTCGCCGTTCGACGTGGCATCCCAGGCCTTGACCAGCTCCGGAATCGGCTTGTCGAACGATGGCTGATAGCTGTCAAACGCCGCGTCGCGCAACCCATCGAGCGTGAAGTCCTTCCTGTCCGACAGCACCTTGATGGCGTGCACACCGCGCGGCGACTCCGCCCTCCCGGTCTCCACATATACTGGAAAGTCTTCTTTCCTCGGACTGCTCGGCCCCGCCGCGCTCCAGGGCCAGTTGTTCGAGTTGTAGATCCAGCCGCTCACCGGGTTCAGCAGGTGCGGCGTCTCATCCACCGAGAGCAACCCCTTCCAGTCGGTGCGCGGATCGCTGCCATCCACGGGCTGGGTCCAGTTGAAAGAGGTGTCGCGCTTCGGGATGAAATTGCTGTGGAAGTACGCGATGTTGCCCAGCGCGTCGGCGAACAGGGTGTTGTTGCTCGAATTGGTGTGCAGTTGATCCATGATCGCACGGAACGCCTGGTAGTCGTGCACCTTGGTGCGGGTGTACGACTGGGTCAACGCCTTCACCGGCGAATTCATCAGTGCCATCGTGACCCACTTGCCGTTCAACTCACGCGTCACTGGGCCGTGCTGGGTGTAATACACCGTAAACGTCTTCTTGTCCGTACCCGTGGCCGTCTTGTACGGCACCGTGATCGACTTGCTCAGCACCGGCAGCTGGTCGGCCCCGTGCTTGTAGGTGTAGCCCGTGGCCGTCTTCGTCACCGTCTCGAGGAATTCATCAAGGAAATCGGCGCCGCTGGATGTATGCATCCAGCCCGCCTTCTCATTGAACCCCTGGTAGATGAAGAACTGCCCCCACGTCACGGCACCATATGCATTGAGCCCCTCCTCGCTCACCATCTGCAGCTCGGAACGGAAGAAGAACGAGGTGTGCGGGTTGATGAGCAGCAGGGCGTGATGGTTGACGGTGTTGTTGGGCGAGATGACAATGCCATTCGATCCGCGGGGCTCGTCGGGCGGGAGGTACATATCCACCGGACCCGGCGCGGGCGCCGGCGTGGCAGGCCCGCCGCCGTAGAACGCCTTGAGCTGGTTGACATTCACCCGCTCGATGTCGCCGCCAATGCTCCCCTCGGTGAAACTCAGCGCCATCCACGGCTCGAAATGCTTGATCACGCGGGGCTTTACGTTCGGGTGCTTGTACAGATAGAAGTTCAGCCCGTCGGCGAACCCGTTCATCAGCTTCTTCAACCACTCGGGACTCGTCGCGTACATCTTCTTCAGTGAATCGGTATCAATGAAGAGCTTCATCCGCAGGTCCGAGTAGACCGCCGCCTCGCCATCCGCCTCGGCGACCCTGCCGAGCGCCATCAGGTAGTTGTTCTCCACCCGGTTGAAGTCATCCTCCGCCTGCGTGTACAGCATGCCGAACACCGCATCGGCGTCGGTCTTGCCGTAGACATGGGCAATCCCCCAGTCGTCACGGATGATCGTGATGCCGTTGGCCTGTTTCTGCCACGCGGCGATCTCGGCGGGCTTCGCCTGGGCCGCGGCGGTGGCGACATGTGCGATGCACAGGAATGCGATGAGTCTCTTCATCATACGGCTCCCGGGAATACGGTCATCCTGAGCGAAGCGAAGGATCTCCGAACTCGCAACGACTGACCACCGTGACACGCATTGGTCAGTCGTGACGAATCCGGAGATCCCTCGCTACGCTCGGGATGACACTATTTCACTACAATCGTTACCGTTGCATCCGGACTCGTCTCCGCCCCACGCGTCAATTTGAACGTGAAGCTGTCCGTTCCGACGAAGCCTGCCGTCGGCGTATAGACAAAGCTGCCGTCGTCGTTGAGCACGACCTTGCCGTGCTTCGGCTTGGTGCCCAGCGCCGCAGTTGTCGGCGTGGCAGCCGCGCCGCGCCCACCACCCGCACCGGCGCCACCGCGTCCGCCGCCCACGGCGATCGCAACCGCAAGACCCGGCTTCGGGATCGTGAGCGCCTTGGACTTGGCCGTCGTGAACACGCGCGGCAACGCCATGTACGGCGGGGGCGGCGGCGGCAGCGCGGCCACTGCGTTCGGATCGGGGGCGACATTGCCGCGGCCACCGCGACCGCCACCGGCGCCCGGAATGGCCGGCATTTCGGCCGCGGTGAAACGCGGCAGCATCTCGTTGCGCATCGCCAGGCCGAGAATCACCGATGCCGTCACCGTGGCGTTCTTCATCACATCATCCTGACTGATGCGCTCATAGGTGTCGAGGTTCGAATGCCAGGTGGTGCTGTTGTATTCCACTCCGTCCTGGCGGCCGTTCACTCCCGGCAAACCGGCCACGTCGAACGGACCGCTGTCGGTGCTGCCCGAGACGCGAGCGTTTGAGGCCGTTGCGCCGTAGTTGCTGAACTCCGGCCACGCGGCGAAGTACTGGCCAAGGATTGCGGCTGCCGCGGGCGGCCCGAAAATCGATCCACCATGCGACAGCCCGGTGCCGCCGTCGATGTTCCAGTAGGCGTCGAGCTTCGAGAATTCCGGCTTCTGATTCTCGTACGACCCGAAGTGATTCGCCACGTACGCGGTCGAGCCGAGCT
>JADGRC010000391.1 GCA_017881245.1 Pseudomonadota bacterium | reverse complement strand
TTACCTACGTGTTACGCACCCGTCCGCCACTTTACTAGAGGAGTTGCCCCCTCATTCTCGTTCGACTTGCATGTGTTAGGCCCGCCGCTAACGTTCGCTCTGAGCCAGGATCAAACTCTCCAGTTAAATTCTTCCAGTGCGGAGCCCCGAAGGACTTCACACGTGATGACAACTGAGTAGCTATCTGACTACTTTGCTCGGATTACTCAAAATTTACGGGGTTACTTCAAGACAGCGTCCGAAGACGCTGTCCGAACTTAACCTTCGAACTCGGTATGCTATTCAGCTTTCAGAGACCGACGCGAAAAAAACCTGGAAGCGTTGGGTGGGCTTTTCAGCTCCCCCCCCGTCCAAGGCGGCAGAGTTTACTCATCCGCGTCTCCCCGTCAAGAGAGATTTTGGTGAATCCTCCCCCGAAGACCACCCCGCTCGGAACCCCCCGCCGCCCTTTACCAACCCGCCCAGAGGCCAAGGTTGGCCACGACGGGGATGCGGAGAATGTCAGATTCGACGATGCCTGGCAAGGGAAAGTTTCGTCCTGGTTTCGGTTGTGTGGCCGAAGAAATGGGCTTGGCGTCGCGGTCAGCCCAATATAGACGGGCAGACCGTCGTCGACCGCCGCCCGCGCGGCTTTCGCTCCCCTCCTCTGACAAGGTCCAACCTTCTACGGGGCTACAACCTGGGTTTCGCCGAGCACGGTTCAAAGCTGCCCGCGCCGTCCGCGCCGTGGGCGCTGGTAGCCAATGGCCAGTCGACACGCTAGTGTGGCGCCCGGTGACGGTCTGTCCGCAGTGCAGGAGCGAAAACCCCGTACCCGCGCGGTTTTGTGGGCAGTGCGGAGCCTCACTGCCCGATTTTGCCCACGCAGAGGACGGGCCGGACCCCTGGATTGGCCGCGTTATCGACCGCCGGTACCGCGTCCTGTCCTTAATCGGAACCGGCGGCATGGGCCTCGTGTACCGCGTGGAACATATCCAGCTCGGGAAAATCGCCGCAATGAAGGTGCTGCACGCGGACGCCGCGCGCAACGCCGACGCCATTCGGCGCTTTCGCACAGAGGCACAAGCGGTCAGCCGACTCAGCCACCCCAACATCGTGCAGACCTTCGACTTCGGTCAGTCGGAGGGCGCCCTGTACCTGGTAATGGAATATGTACGGGGCGACGACCTGGCGGTGCTGGTCAAGCGTGAAGGACCCCTGCCCTTCGACCGTGCCGCGGCCTTGTTTGTCCAGATTTGCTCGGCGCTGACCGACGCTCACGAAGCCGGGGTGATCCACCGTGATCTGAAGCCCGAGAACATCGTCGTCGTCACGCGCCAAGGGGCCACGGCCCACGCGAAGGTATTGGATTTTGGTCTTGCGAAACTGCGCGAACGGGCAGATGGGGCGGACATCACCTCGCGCGGGCAGGTCATTGGAACTCCGTACTACATGTCGCCCGAACAAGTACGATCGGAAGTCCTGGACGTTCGGACCGACATCTACAGTTTGGGGGCGACCCTTTATCGGGTCTTGACCGGCACCCCGCCCTTCGAAGCCCCCACGCCGGTGGGCGTGTTGACCAAGCACATCACCGACCCCCTGGAGCCGCCGCGTTCGCGCGCGCCAGGCTTGAACCTGCCCCTGGCCGCGGACGCCATCGTGGGCCGCGCGATGGCGAAGGCGCGGGAAGATCGTTACGCAACTGCAGCCGAGGTGCAGCACGATCTGGAGGCGGCCCTGGCCGTCCTTCGACGCACGGGTGCAGCCGCCACCGTCAACCGGGTGGTCTCCGGCAACCGATCGACTGTCGAGGATCGCTCAGCGGGCTACGCTGCCACCGTCGATCTCGGACCAGACTTGGCATTCGGACGCCCAGCCAGGGAACGATCCGGGCGCGATCATGAGCGTGCCCCGAACGGCGGCCGCACGCCGGATGACGTCGTCATTGCCGACGAAGGTCTGGACGTCGATGGGCCAAGCAGCGGGGAGAGCGGCCAGCGCTTGCGCAAACAGGATTTCGATGCGTTCGAGAGATCCCTGCGGCGAAAGAAGGTGATCGCCGGCGTGAGCGTGCCCGCCTTCTTCTTGGCGGTTCTTTCGATAGGAGTATGGACACTCGCGCGAGGTCGCGAAAAAGCGTCATCGATCGAACGAGAGCCCAACAACACGGCCGAGGAGGCTACGCTGTTGCCACTGGACGTTCCCGTCGAGGGGAAGATTGGTGCCCGTCTACCGGGTGGCCAGCCCGACATGGACTATTTTCGGGTGCCGGCCGGCAAGGGATCTCGGGTCGTCTCGGCGCGCGTGGAGGGAATCCCCGCGGTTGATTTGGTGCTGGAGGTGTTCGACGCGCAGGGGGCACTGTTGGCCAAGAGCGATGCGCACGGCACGGGCGGCGGAGAATGGCTGCAGCCGACGATGATTGGTCCCGCCGAAGCCTATTTGTTGGTGCGTCAGGTTTGGATCCAGGGGGCCGAGTCGGTCGAGAACGTGGAGGACCCGTACCATTTGTCGGTGCACTGGGGGCCGATGGAATCCGGGTGGGAGATCGAGCCGAATGATTGGCGCGATCACGCAACCTCCGTCGAGGTCGGACACACGGTCAAGGGCTATCTGGGCAGCGCCGAGGATCAGGACTGGTTTGCCTTCACGCCGTCATCCGACGGGTACCTGGTGGGTCGCGCCACGGCTCCCGCAGGCGTGGCGATTGCGGTCACTGTGGGAGATGGCCCTCAACCGGGACACGCGGCGTCGGGGAAAGCCGAACATTGGGGTGAGATCAAAATTCCCGTCAAGGCCAGGGAACGCACGCTCGTGGGGCTGACGCGCAAGTTACCGGCCGGCCAGGATCCCAAAACCGAAGCTCTGGAGGGCCTCGACGCTCCTTACGAGCTGAAGTTGGACCTACGGAGCACGCCGTAACAGCCGCGCCGCCTCCTTGGCGTGATAGGTCAGGATCAGATCGGCACCGGCACGTCGCATGGACAACAAGGTTTCGAGCATGACCCGGTCGTGATCAATCCAGCCCTTCTCGGCTGCGGCTTTCAACATCGCGTATTCGCCGGAGACGTTGTAAGCGGCCACGGGGACGTCGAACTCGCGGCGCACTTCGCCGATCACGTCGAGATAGGCGAGCGCGGGTTTGACCATCACGATGTCCGCGCCTTCCTCGACGTCCAACGCTACCTCGCGGATGGCCTCGCGCACGTTGGCTGGATCCATCTGGTACCCTTGACGATCGCCAAAGGCCGGGGTCGAATCCACCGCTGTTCGAAAGGGCCCATAGAACGCGGACGCATACTTGGCGGCGTAGGCCAAAATGCCCACCTGCTCGAACCCTTCCTCGTCAAGCGATTCGCGGATGAACCCCACCGCGCCGTCCATCATTCCCGACGGAGCGACCAGGTCAGCACCCGCGCGGGCATAGGAGACAGTCAATCGTCCGAGGTTCTCGAGCGTCGCGTCGTTGTCGAGCGCCTTTTCGACGATCACGCCACAATGGCCGTGGGTCGTGTACTCGCAGAAGCAAGCATCGACCATCACGCACAAGTCGGGCGCGGTCTTCTTGATGGCGCGGATGGCCTGCTGCACCGTCCCCTCGGGGTGCCAGGCCTCGCTGCCGACGTCGTCCTTCTTGGACGGAAGACCAAAAAGAATGACGGAGGGAATGCCGAGCTCCGCGATCTCGCCCGCTTCGCGACTGACTTGGTCCACCGACAGGTGGAACTGGCCGGGCAAGGACGAGATCTCGCGCCTGACACCCGAGCCGGGGCAAATGAACAGCGGGTAGATGAAGTTGTCGGCCGTGAGCGAGGTTTCGCGCACCATGCGCCGCAGGTTGAAAGTTCGACGCAACCGTCGGGGACGATTTTCGGGGAAGGACATCTGAGTTCAGTCTATCTCACATTGGGAGATCCGCTGGGATCCGCGCCCAAGCCCGATCGATACGCGCCGAGAGCGGCGACTAGGGCTTCGACGGAAGGAGCCGTCGGCACGACATGCACCGTGACGCCGGCGGCGAGCGCCGCGTCGCGCGTCGTCGGGCCCATGACGGCGACCACCTTGTCCCGCAACGGAACCGCGGTCCACCTCGCGACGAAGGCCCGGAGGGCCGAGGGGCTGGCGAACGTGGCGGCGTCAAAGGGCGACGGTGGAACGTCGAGGCGCAGAGCCACGGTCCGCGACACCGGCACGACGTCCACGGTCGCTCCGGCGGCGGTGAGCGCCTCGCGCAGCAGTTCTCGTCCCCCGATGGCCTGCGGAAACAGGACACGACTACCGGCCGGCAGGTGTCCGAGGGCCGCCACCAGACCTTCTTGTCGCTGGTCTTGACCCTCGGGCACGATCGCCACGGGGACTCCATATTCAGTCGCGGCCCTGGCAGTCTCGGTGCCCACGGCGGCGACCGCTGTGGTTGCGGACGAGCGCAAATGCGTGGCAAGTTGGGGTGCGCGGCCTAGAGCGAAACGCACAGCAGACGGACTGGTGAAAACAACCCAGGAATACGAGTCCACGCGCTGGACGGCGGCGTCAAAGGCATCCCACGACGGCGGCGCCTCGAGACCGATCGTGGGGTAAACGACGCAGGTCGCGCCGGCCCGTTCGAGGGCACGTGCGAGGGACTGCGTCTGGTCGGCGGGACGGGTCACCAGCACGCGCCAACCGGATAGGGGCAACTCGGCGATCCCTGTCATGTTGAGGTTCCGCCAACGCATCGGTGAGGACGCGGCGGAGCGTGTCCATGATAGCCTGGACGGCATGCGCGCGGCAGCCCGTCTGACAATTCTGATCTTCACGGTCGGGGCGGGCGCGACTGCCTGCAGGAGCGGTCAATCGGGCGGGGCGCTCGCTGGCGGGACGCTCGCTGGCGGGACGCTGGTCGGTGGGGCGCTTGCCGGTGGGGCGCTCGCCGGCGGGACGCTGGTCGGTGCGACACCAGATGGCCGCGTGGCGGCGGCGCCGGCTCGGCCCGTCGTGATCCTGCATGCCGGCGGGCGGGCCCTGCCTTTTCGGGTCGAGCTCGCCGCCTCCGAGCCCCAGCGCGAAAGGGGGTTGATGTACCGGAACCACCTGGACCCGGATGCTGGCATGTTGTTCGTGTTCGACCGGGAAGCGCCGCTGACCTTCTGGATGAAGAACACCCTGATTCCGTTGGACATGATCTTCATCAGCAGCGGGCGCCGCATCGTCGGAATTGTCGAGAACGCTGTCCCTGAGACCGAAACGCCGAGACGGGTGGAGGGTCTGTCTCGGTACGTCCTCGAAATTGCCGGCGGAATGAGCCGCAGGCTGGGCATTTCAGCCCAGAGCGCGGTCGAATTCCAGGGGGTACCGGGCGAAGTTCTAGCGAACTAAAAGTTCTGAAACCGCCTGGGTGTGGAGGCGAGGCCAGGGTTGTGGTAACCAGCCAGGATCAGGGCACACGCCGAGTGATTCGAGTACCACCAACAATGGCAGCAGGAGGATCGATAGAGATGCATTCACGCGCTGTTTCGCTTGCGTTTTCACTTGTGGCGGCCGTGGCGTACCTGTCCGCCGGTGCGCGTGCGTGGGCCGAGGACGCGGATCCGAACCACGGCAACTTCACGATCGCCGAGGCTCTGAAAGGGATCTCAGGACCTGCATCGGGACCGCTGCAAGCCACGATCGACACGACGAAGGGGAAGTTCACCTGCGAGCTATTCGACAAGCAAACCCCCGTTACTGTGGCGAACTTCGTAGGATTGGCCACGGGTAAGCGAGCCTGGCTTGACTCCAAGAGCGGAAAGTGGATTCAAAAGAAGCCGCTTTACGACGGGTTGATCTTCCATCGGGTCATCCCGGGATTCATGATTCAGGGGGGCGACCCACTTGGAACCGGCACGGGCAATCCCGGGTATCGTTTTCAGGACGAGATCGTTCCCGAGCTTCGCTTCGACAAGCCGGGCTTGTTGGCGATGGCGAACGCGGGCCCCGCTACGAACGGTTCGCAGTTCTTCATAACGGAAGGCACCCCGGAGCACCTGACGGGACGGCACACCATTTTCGGCGCTTGCGAACCGATGGCGCTGGTCGGTGAGATTGCACGAGTGAAGACCGGTCCGCGTGATCGCCCCGTCGACGACGTGGTGATCAAGAAGATCACGATTGCTCGCGGCAAGCCGTCCAAGGGCGCCGCCGCGAAAGCCGCGAAGGCAAGCGAAAAGATCGGCGACAAAGCCGTGACGAAGGTGGGCGACAAAGCGTCCAAAACCGCTGACAGAAATGCGGAGAAGCCCCCGGCGGAGAAAGCCCCGGCCGCGACGCCTCCGACACAGTAGCCCCTTCGTCACTACGACCGTACACCGTACACCGTACATTGAAGACGCCGTACGCCCTAAGCCCCTTTCCGGGGGGGCTCGGGCAGTCGTCACTGCCCCCCGGTACCACCCCTGCGCGAGATCTTCTTGAAACATTTCGTTCTCGACACAAACATTCTGATTCACGATCCGGGCGCGATTTTTCAGTTCGGGGACAACGAGGTGGTCCTGCCCATCTACGTCCTAGAAGAGGTGGACCAGTTCAAGAAGGAGGCCTCGGAGCGTGGGCGCAATTCCCGCGAAGTGGCGCGCATGCTCGACAAACTGCGCAACGGCGGTGGCCGGCTGTCCGAGGGAGCGCTTTTGCCGAACGGTGGGCGATTGCGCGTGGCGACCGTGGAACGGGCCGTGCCGCGCACATTGCGAGAGAATCAGGTGGCCGACTACCTAATTCTGATGGTCGCGGTGGATGTTCGAGACGCCCACCCGAACGATCCCACAATCTTCGTCACGAAGGACGTCAACCTCCGCATTCGCGCCGATGCGCTCGGCCTAACCTCGGTCGACCTGGAAGCGGAGGAGCGCGTCAGCCTGGAGGAGCTCTACTCGGGGATGACCGAGATTCAGGTGACCGGCGCGGAGGTCGACACCTTTTTCGGACAAGGCAGCCTCGAACTGACGCGCGCGGACCTGCACGCCAACCAGTACGTGCTTTTGCGCGACGCGGAGAGTCCATCACACAGCGCGCTTGGCCGTTTCGACAAGGTGCAGGGCAAGTTGGTCCAGCTGAAGAAGATTCGCGATGGGGTTTGGGGCATTCGGCCGCGCAACAAGGAACAACACTGCGCGCTCGATCTACTTTTGTCGGACGACATCAAGCTGATCACCCTCGTTGGCAAGGCGGGCACCGGCAAGACCATGCTGGCGCTGGCCGCGGGCCTGCAAAAAGTCGTCGAGGAGAACACATACTCGAAGATGCTGGTCAGCCGCCCCATCTTTCCCTTGGGGCGCGACGTCGGCTATCTACCCGGAGATTTGGAGCAGAAGCTGAATCCATGGATGCAGCCGATCTACGACAACGTCGAATTCTTGATGGGCTTGTCCAAGTCGGACGGTAAGAACGGGCAAAAGGGGCGCAGCTATCACGAGCTGATCGATATGGGCTTCATCGAGATCGAGCCGCTCACGTACATCCGCGGGCGGTCGATTCCCAATCAGTTCATCATCGTCGATGAGGCCCAGAACCTGACGCCCCACGAGGTGAAAACCATCATCACACGGGTAGGCGAATCGACGAAGATCGTGCTGACGGGCGATCCGTATCAAATCGACAACCCCTACGTCGATGCCACGTCGAACGGACTCACCACCATTGTCGAGAAGTTCAAGGACGAGGCGGTCGCCGGCCACGTCACCCTGAGCAAGGGCGAACGATCCGCGCTGGCCGAGCTCGCTTCGAACCTACTTTGAGGTCGCCGCGGGTTCCCGGAGGGCTGGCGGCAATAGGCTCCTCACGCCGCCGGCAACACGGCGTAGCCGTCCGCGCGAGCCTATTGCTATAGGTGAACAACAAGGTCAATTTATGGTGGAAGCTCTTGAGGACGCCTTGGTTATTCCGCCACCCTGCCGGGACGTAAGTCACTCTGGATCTTGATCAGCGTGCCGTAGTGCCTCGGTGACGTCGCGGGCGACGATGCGCCCACCCGGAGCAAGGCGCAGACGAATGAACCGGATCTCCGGCAGACGCGCGACAACTTCGGCCAGCGCCGGCTCGTCGCCCCGCCGCGCGAGACCCACCACGCGCCGAACACCGAATTGATAGGCGCCGGAGGGCGGGATGACGGGGCGCGCGAGAAGGAAGTCGAGCTCCCGTGCCCGCCGGTCTGGTAACGCCAGGAACGATTCGGGGACGTCGCCCAAGACCACGAGATCGGACTCCCGATCGCGAAAGCGCACGTCCTCCTTGACCGCGAGATCCAGATCCTTGACGCCGGCAGCGATGTGAAATGTGCTGAATCCGTGGTCCAGTCCGTCGGCGACCGCGCGGCACACCGCCGAGAGGCGCGCCTCGTATGAGACTATCTCGGCGCGCCGGCTCACGACTTGGGCTAGGTCCAACCCGGCGAGCGTCGCCAGAACCCCAACGATCGCAACGACGTTCGTCCGGGCCAGAACCTCACCAGCCAGCCAGCTGATTCCGACGGCCGGCAGATAGAAGTAGCGTGCACCGACTATCCAGGGCGCGGCCAGCAAGGGCGCAACGGCGATCAGCACCCAAAGGACCGGCGCCGTGAACGAAACCGACCCCCGAGCGGCCGATCGGCGCAGACGTAGGCTTCCGACGGCGAGCAGGCCCCATGCCGCGCAGCCGAGCGACCAGGCAAGCCCCTCCTGGGAGATGACGGATCCGGACACGGAGTGGGCGAGACCCGAGCCGATCTGAACAAATTTGCCGACCAACGACGCCGCGACGTCGCCTGACCGGCCCATGCCCCTGAGCACGGCAGTGCGCGCGACCGCGTAGAGGGCGACCACGGGGAACAGACACCCTGAGTGCCACGCGATCGCGCGCCACCCTATTTCAGGCCTTTGAACGCGCAGCGCGATTGCCGCCAGAAGCGGAATCACCAACGCCGATTCCTTGGACCAGCACGCGGCCGCGAAAAGCAGGGCCGCGCGCCACGGCCGGTCAGATAACAACGCGACGACGGCAGCCAGGCCAAACACCGTCGCCAAGAGATCCGTGGAGGCCGAATACCAGAAAGCCGCCTCCTGAGTGATCGGCGCCAGGAAGAACAGCCAAGCGGCGAAGATCCCCGCGCGGACGTCCACACCCGTCCGCATGTCGCGGTGAATGGCAGATACCATCGTGCCAGCTTGAATCGAGGCGACGAGATGCAGCGCGAACAGCAACACCGCGAACGGCAGGCGGGATCCGTGCGCGGCTCGCCCGAGAACCCACCAAAACAGCATCGGCAAGGGTCGATAGAACTCACCGCCGTGTTGGTCGTGGACAAACGCAGAGAGTGGATTTGGCGCGTATCGCTCGAAGGCCAGAAACAAGTGATCGTCGCCGACAAAAGTCGTGACCATCATGAAAGCCGCACCAACAAGAACGATCGCGCCTATGGCGATGGTGGCGATGAGGCCGGCGAAGGGAAGCTGGCCTTTTGCCGACTGCGCAAACGCGCGGAAGGTTCCCGTGTTTAACACTTCTGGCTTCACTTGAACGCAATCTAGACGATTCGGTCGACGTTCTGGAAACACGGGGAAGATACCGCCGTCGCCGCCCCGGATCGCCCGCCGGTCGTCGCGGCCGGGTCGCCCTCTCAAGTCATCGGCCAATCCTGCCGAACAGTCGGGGCGTGTTCGATGAATTCGACTACGCCACGGACTCAGCATACGCGCTGTCCCTATCTCCGTCGGATCGAGAGGGAGCCGCAACGGACATCGCGATACGCGCCGATGATGGCGCCGACTTTGTCATCGAAGTGCGGAACCGCACCCAAGGGCGCATCAGCGCGTACCTGAGCGTCGACCAGGCCGAGGACTTACTGGCCGCGCTGACGGAGATTGTCAGATTGCCGTCGGACCGCACGGGGTCTGTTGACACCAGCGGTCCCGTGCGCGCCGCCGACGACGGCGTTCCCACGCGCAGATAGACGCAAGCTCGCTGCGCCGCTCCCCAGCGCCCCCAGCGAGCTTGGCGTAGGCGGCGAGCGCAGTCGGAGTAGACTCCCGACCGTGTCGGAGGCAACGATATTTCCTCAGGCGTTCGGGCGTTACACCCTGTTGAAAACGCGAGCTCGCGGTCCGATGGGTGCAACGTTCCTGGCGACGACAGAGGCCCCCGACGGGCGACGGATGCCGTGCATGATCAAGCGGATTCCCTCCGACCGCGTTGCGATGGAATCCGGGCGCAGGTTGCATGACGATGCGCGTGTCTGGGCGCGACTCGTTCATCCGAGCGTGGTTCGGGTGCTGGACGTTGGCGAGATAGATGGCGATGCTTTCGTTGCCATGGAATTGGTCGATGGCTGCAACCTGAACGCCGTTCGGCGAAGGTGTTTCGAGCGTCGAGTGCCCCTGCTTCTCGAAAGCGCCGTCCACGTCGCGGGCCGACTTGTCGGGGCGTTGGCGTATATTCATTCGTTCGAGGACCTTCACCTGATTCATCGGGATGTGTCACCCGACAACGTCTTGCTTTCCTTCAAGGGCGAGGTGAGGCTGACGAACTTTGGGCTGGCAGCGTCGACGCTGAGCACCCACGATGCGGACATCGGCGCGAGCGCCGATATGGGAAGTTATCTTTCTCCGGAACAGGCCGAGGGATTTCGTCTGGATGGGCGGACGGACATCTATTCCGCAGGCATCATCTTTTGGGAATTGCTGGTCGGACGCCCGCTCTTTCCCCTGTCGAAGGGTGGCGGCTGGGATCGCAACGCCATCCGGCCGCCTTCCGAATTCGATCACAAGGTGCCGGCTTCGCTGGACGGAATTGTCATGAAGGCACTGGCTGTGAAACGCGAGCGGCGATATCAGTCCGCCGCCGAACTACTCGCGGATCTGGATGCCGCCATGCCGACCCGTCAAACAACCGCCGCGCTCGGGGAATTTCTCGCCGGCATCTTCGGCGGCGGCCAGGAAAGGCCAGACGCCATAGAGCAGGCAAACGGATCGAGATCCCCCGCAGCATCCGACGACGCCGCCGAGGAGCCCGCCGAGGAGATTCCGCAGCCCCGGCAAGTGGAGCGCACCGTACCGACGAACTTGATCAAGCGCTTCCTTTCCCGCCTGTCATCGCGCTGGCGGCGGTACGGGGTCGCGATAGTGGCGCTGCTGATGATCGAAATCGCTGCTGCGGCGCTCTTCTTCCGCTCATCGTCGTTCCGGAAGCGCCGTGGCGCCGTGACGAGTCCGATTGCGCGGCCTCACCCGTCTGCGGTGCCCGTGATGCCCGTGATGCCACCACCTCCGCCGGAGCCGCCAGTGGAGCCATCGCCGCTGGTGCCCTCGACGCCCCCCGACGACGTAAAAAGCGCGCCAGGGCCGGCAGTTGTGGCGATTCGCGCCCCCTCACAAGGAGCACAGCGCCCGCCCAGGCCCGCAATCGCGCCCAAGACGCCGATCGTGAGACCTGTCCCAGTGCCCGCGACCGACACGATGGTCGCTGTACCGGCTCCTCTGCCGCCGAGCACGCCAAACGCAGCACCAACTAGCACACCGCCCGCCGTGTCAACGATTGCGCCAAACGCCGCGGTCTCCAAGACTTTCCCCGATCGCGTCCCGGACAGAATCGTGGAGGGGACGGATCTGACGGCGCGCGCGGAAGAAGCCTTCAGGGCAGGTCTGTCCCTTGATGCCGTTCGCCTGGCCACGAAATCTCTTGGCGCAGGCGGAGGCGCGCGCGCGAAAATGGTCCTCGCGGAAGCGTACTTCGATCTGCGGCTCTTCGAGGAAGCGCTCAACGCCTATTCCGAGGTTCTGGCTGAGCAACCCGAAAATCGGGCCGCTCGCGTGGGTCGCGACCTCGCAGAGGCCGAGGCGACCCGCTCGCGCGAAGGTGGCCGCGCGGCCTCGGGATCGTCCCGGGGCGATTGATCTGGCGAATTTGACCAATTGCCTGCCGCTGGGATTATGCTGGCCGCGTAATGCGAGTGGGGATGCGCTTTGGGATACGCCCGCGAATGTTCCATGCAAACAATCCTTAGAATCGTCTTGGCCGTGCTGCTTGTGACGTTAGGGGCAGCGGGGAGCGCCACCGCCTCACCCCGCGAGCCCGACCCCGAGCGCGTGATCCTATCGCTGGCGACCCCCGGACTGTCGGAGCCTGCACGGCGTATTTTCGAGCAGAATCTCCTCCGAGGGTTGCTTTTCGCTGGTCACGACGTCAGCGCCGAGGATGCCGCTGGACCGTCGGCGGCGACCGATCTCTTGGCCCTGTGCGCCGACGCCGCCTGCGTTCGCAGGATCGGACAAGTCCGTGGTGCCGGCTATCTGGTCAAGGCTGCCGTCGACGTGACGCCCGGCTCAAGTTCGAAGCTGACATACCACCTGCGGATGGAGGCTCTTGCCGCAAGCACCGGACAGACCATGGCCGAGAAACACACCGCCTGCGACGCTTGCGACGAGAGCCTGGCCGCCCACCTCGGCTACTTATTGGCCACCGAGATAGGTCGCGCCATCGCCGACGCCCACCGACAAGGCGACGTTCGTCCATCACCCGCGCTGGCGGTGCCCCCCCCGTTGCCGGGCCTCGTCCCGCTGCAACCACCAACCGCGCGTTATCCCCGCCCGGGGATTGGCGACCAAGAGCATCGTTCGAGCGCGCGCGGGGCCCTGCCCTGGATGGCCATCGGCGCGGGAGCTCTAGCGCTGGCGGCCAGCGTCGCTCTGATCAGCAAGGACGGCAAAGGCACCTGCACTCTCGCGACAAGCGACCACCAGTGCCCGGACGTGTACAACACAAAGGCCCAGGGAATCGCGTGGGGCGTGGGCGGTCTCGCGCTGGTTGGGTTGGGGCTTTGGGATCTTGCATCTGCCAAGAGCGAGCCTGTGCCGCTTCACGCCCGCGTCGGGTTTCGGGCCGACCTCGGCCTCGCGCCGGGTCTGGGTACGCTCGTCGTTGACGGGGTGTTTTGATGTTGCGTGCGAACAGAAAGGCAATCTCGATTCGGCGGGGACTTATTCGCGTGACGTTCGCTCTGGCGCTGCTTGCCCTCGCCTGTTCACGGAAGAATCCAAAATACTGCGCCAAGCAATCGGATTGCGCGGCGGGCGTGTGTAACGTGACGACCCACGAATGTGTGGGGGGTGTCACTGGCTCCGACGCTGGGTCTGGGGCCACAGACGGGCAAGGAGATCGAGGTGGCATGGGCGGTTTGGGCGGCACGGGCGGAGGCGGGGCGGGCATCGGCGGCGCGGCTGATGGTGGCGGCGCGAGTGGGGGTACCATCGACGGAGGCTCGACGGACGGGGGCCCAGCGGGCGGCGGCGCGCCGGATGCGGGCGCGACCGGTGGAGGCGGGCCGGACGCCAGTCTGGATGCCAGTGACGCTGGTCCGGACACCAAGCCGCCCTGCTCGACCAACGCGACCTGCGCGACCACCCCCGCGATGCCCGTGTGCGACACCACCACCGGCAAGTGCGTGGCCTGCATCGCCAACGCGGACTGCGCGGGACCCACGTCGGTCTGCGACACAGCGGCCAAGAAATGCGTGCAATGCCTGAGCAAGATGGACTGTCAGGATCCGACCAAGGCCTTCTGCTCGCCCGCCGCCGCGTGCGTCTCCTGCGCCGCCGCCGGCGCGGGCGTCTGCGCGGGGCAAGACACCACCAAGCCGGTCTGCGGGTCGAGCGGCGCTTGCGTGGAATGCGGTGCCGACACCGATTGCCACACGGCGACCAAGCCGTTCTGCTCGACCGCGGGCGCGTGCGTACCTTGTGCCATGGCTCCCGCCGGCACGGGTGCATGCGCCGTGAAGAGCGCGGCCCTGCCGGCCTGCGGGTCGATGGGCGCTTGCGTGGAATGCGGCGCCGACACCGACTGCCACACGGTAACAAAACCGTTCTGCGGAACGGCGGGCGCGTGCGTACCCTGCGCCATGGCTCCCATCGGTGGGGCCGCGTGCGCCGCCAAGAGCGCGGCCCTGCCCGTCTGCGCATCGACAGGTGCTTGCGTCGAGTGCGGCGCCGACAGCGACTGCCACACGACAACGAAACCGTTCTGCGGAGCGGCGGGCGCGTGCGTGCCCTGCGCCATGGCCCCGGTTGGAATGGGTGCGTGCGCGGCGAAGAGCACGGCAATGCCGATCTGCGCGCCGACCGGCGCCTGTGTCCAGTGCGTGGCCAACGCAGACTGTGCCAGCACCGCTCCCGTGTGCTCCACCGCGAACATGTGCGGGAAGTGCGCGGCCGACGCGGATTGCGCCGGTCGGCCAGGCCCAATCGTCTGCATGTCCCACCAGGACGGCCGCTGCGCCACCGAAGCCGAGACAATCTACGTCCAGAATGGGGCGGGATGCTCCGACGGCTCGGGGCCGACGGGGGGGACCAACGCCACACCGTTCTGCTCGATGCAGCCGGCTGTCGCGGCCGTCGCGGCTGCACGGGATCTCGTCGTTGTACGAGGCTCCGTGATCAGCTCGACGTCAGGTTTTCAAGCCGGGGCGAGGCAGCTGTCGATTGTGGGACAGGCATCCGCGTTGATCGGAGGGGTATACCCCGCGATTCACCTCGCGACCGGCGACCTTTTCGCCCGCGACCTCAAATTGAACACCGGCAGCTCGATGGGCTGCCAGGCCGACACCGGAGCCACCTTGCGCCTCGATCGCGTCGTCGTGAACGGCAACACCGGGGGCGGCATCCTCCTCGACGGCGCCGCCTTCGTTATCAAGAACACTACGGTCACGAACAACGGCCCGGGCACATCGGGCGCGACAGCCTGGGGTGGTGTCCTAGTGAATAACCCACCCGTGGCGGGCCCGCCCCAACTCCAGAAACTGACGGTCCAGAACAACAACCCCGTGGGAATCTCTTGCTCGGCAACGGTTCAGGGCACCGGCGTGCTGGCCTCGGGCAATACATCCGTCGACATCACTCCCGCCTGCGGTCTCACACCCTGTGCCACCGCCGGATCCTCGTGCGGAGCGCCCCCGTGAGTCCTGAACCAGACTCGTGAAACTCGGACCAGACTCGGGAATCTCGGACCAGACTCGGGAATCTTGGACCAGACTGACGACGTTCGGCAAAGCGAGCTGTTTCCGGACCTTTCACGCGACCGCCGCGATCTCTCGGGCCATCGCCGCGAGCTTCCGGGCGGTGTTGAGATTGCGGCCCGTGCCCACCTTCTGGAACGGAACCTTCAGCTTGCTTTGCCCCATCCCTTCGGGAAAGTGGATGAAGATCTCGCGTCCATGCAGGGCCAACTCTTCCCGTCCCGGCGCCACGACAGTCTTCAAGATGTCCGCCGGAGGCGCCTCATCGAGAAACAAGATCAGGACACGATTGGGCGCCGCAAGCGGAAAAGGATTGGCGTCCACCACGCGCGAAAGGTCCGATGCGGATCTCAGCAACGTGCCGAAGGGCTTGCCCATATTCTTCGCCAGGGCCTGTTCGAGGGCTGCCTTCGCCCGCGCTTCGGACAGCTTGGTTTGGAACACGACGTTCCCGGACTGGATATAGGTCGCCACGTTCTGGAAACCGCACTTCTGGCACAGCACGCGAAGGTCTTCCATCGTAAGCTTGCCTGTCCCGCCGACGTTGATGGCGCGCAGCAGGGCGGCGTAGGTGTTCATCGCCTTGTCCTACACTGGGGCCGCCGTGCCGATCAGGGAAATCGTCCGGTCGCCAGCAACAGGTCAAGGCGCGCCTGCCGGGCCGCGTCCTCCGCCAGCGCGGCCTGCGTCTCGGCGTCGCGCGCCCGGCGCTCGGCGTCGATGACTTCCAGATTGGTCGTCGCGCCCGCCCGGTACGCCAGATCCGCAAGCTCCGCCGCCTTCCGCGCCAGGCGCGACGATTCGCGCGCTGCGGTGAGTCCCTCGTCGACACGTATTACGATCTCGAACGCGGATCGGACCTCGACTGTCAGATCGCGTACCGCTGCCTCCAACTGCACCTGGGCCTCGGACTCGTTAGCGGCGCGCTCCTTTTCGACCCCGGTTCGAAGGCCGCCATCGTAGAACGGCAGGGTCAGCAACAGCTGCGCTTGCCAGCCACTCCGCGGCTGAAACGCGGACCCGAGATCTTGCGCGAAGGCCATCGCGTTCCCCGTCAAATATGGCGAATAAAGCGTCCACACGTCGCGGTGGGAATTTCGTGCCCCGCGCAACCGCGTCTCCAGAACCTTCACGTCCGCTCGTGTGCGACGGGCCTCGTCATCCGCCGTTTGGGCGTCAGGTGATTCGGGCAAAGGGACCTCATCGACCACATCGATCAGATGATCGGAAGACAGTACGGCCGCAAGGGCCGCCTGCGCGCGGGTGACGGCCACCCGCGCCGCGGCCAGCTGTACCTCGTCGATGCGGAGCTCCTGCTCGGCGCGAACGTCGTCCAGGCTGTTGCCGATGCCTCCCACGAGCCGGGTGTGCGCGAAGTCGAAGTGGGCTCGCGCGGTGTCGCGTGCGCGATTGGCCGCGTCGATCTGTCGACGCTGGAGCACGATCCCTAGGTAAGCGCGGGCCACCGCCGCGGCCAGATCTCGACGAATCGATGAGGCGCTGACCTTCGCCAGACTGAGCCCCGAGTTGGCGCGACGAACACCGGCCCACGTCGTGGGAACCAGAAGCGGAACACTCAACAGTAGGTTGGCGCTCCACTGATTCGCCGCCCCGATCTTGATGCCACTACTGGTCAGGCGATCGTGGTCGAGCCGCGTGTAGGCCCCGGTGCCGAGCAGCGTCGGCAGTTCGGCGGCGCGCGACTGGCTCAGCAATCCCTCCGACTTTCCTATCTCGTACTCCGCCACGCGAGCATCCGGATTCTGAGCGAACGCGCGCGACAGAGCCTCCGCCAGCGTCAGCCGTTCGGTCGCCATGGTACCCGCTGCCGCTGCGTCGTCAGCGAAGGCCGGTGCGGCCGGTATCTGGGCGATGAGCGACACCCACACGAGCAGCACCGAAAGCAACGGTGACGGCGACAGCGTCGACCCGGACTGGCGCGCCATCATCGGGCCTCAGGCATGTTCCGCCCCGGCGGCCGACGCCCCCGCAGCCAACCCCGTGACCGGCGGCGTGTCATCTTCGTCGGCCGTCCTCTTCGCGAACCGATCGAAAACCGTGTACAGAGCTGGCACCACGAACAGCGTGAACAGCGTCGACACCGAGAGCCCCCCAATCACGGCTCGCGCCAAGGGTAAGTTGGCCTCGCTGCCCTCGCCCAACCCCAGCGCCATGGGCGCCAGGCCGACAACGGTCGCGATGGTGGTCATCAGGATGGGGCGCAACCTGGTACGCGCCGCCTCGACCGTCGCCTCCATCAATGGGCGACCGCGACGCCGCAGGACGTTGGCGAAGTCCACCAGCAAGACACCGTTCGACACCACGATGCCCACCATCATGATGATCCCCATGAAGCTATTCACGCTGAGGCTCGTGTGCGTGAGGAACACCATCACGAACACCCCACCGATTCCCAGGGGCACGCTGAACATGATCACCAGCGGATCGACCAACGATCGAAACTGGGACGCCAGGACCATGTAAACGAGCACGATGGCCAGGATCGCGGCGAAACCCAGGTCGGCGAACGCTTTGCGCTGCTCTTCAGTCTGGCCACCCAACCTCACCGTGAAGCCCTCCGGGGGCGGCAGGGACGAGATCGCCTGCTCGACCGCGACGCTGGCCGTTCCCAGATCCTGCCCGGGAGCCACGTTCGCCGTCACGTCCACGATTCGCTGCAGGTACTTGCGATTGATGACCACCGGGCCGCTCGATCGGCGAATCTGCGCGATGTTGCCGAGCGGCACGGTCCCCCCCGATGGTGTGCGTATGGAGATGTCGGACAGATCCGCCACGTGCGATCGAAATCGGTCGTCGAGGCGCACGTTGACGAAGTACTCGTTGCCGGTCTTGGCGTCCGTGAACGGGACCGGCGCGAACTGCGTGCTGCCCACCAGACTCGCGAGCACGTTTTGCGCGACCTGCTGCTCGGATAATCCCAGGACGCCGGCCTTTTCGCGGTCCACGACGATGTCCATCTCAGGATAGTTCTCCTCGCGCGAGATCTGCACGTCGGTCAGGAATGGTCTGCCCTGTGCGTCGCGCACGTCACGCACACGCGCCAACAAACGTTTGGCGTAGTCGCCGCCCGCCTCCAAATCGTGGCCCAAAATTTCGACATCGATCGGGGCGGCGGCGCCAAAGTTCAAGATCCGCTTCACGATTCCGCCCACGAAGAAATACAGCTGCACACCCGGCAATGCGTCCCGCAGAGCCGTGCGTACCTTCTCCGATGCCGCCAGATCACCGAGCGGCCGGCGGGTACGAGGCACCAAATTCACCTGTACGTTCGACGTGTGGGGGCCGGTGTTCGTGGTGAACAGCGCGGTTCGTCCTGCCGGCAGACCCGAATCCGACAAGATCGTTGTGTAGAGGCGCCCGGAACCAGCAGGTGCGTTACCCGGGCTACCGGTACCAGCACCAGCGACGTCGCTTTGCCCCCCCAGAGTGTCGTTTACGGCCCGCTCGACCCGCGCGGCGATCTCCTCGGTTCTTTCCACCCGCGTTCCCACGGGCGTCTTCAACAGCGCCGTGAACTGCGATTCGTCGGTGTCGGGGAAAAATTCGGTGCCGATTCCGCGTTTCAACTGCAGAGACGCCACGAACAGCATCAAGACGATCAACAGCGCACGCAGTCGCCTTGCAAGCACCCACCCGAGCAGGGCCGCGTACCCGGCATCTAGACCGTCCAGCGCCCGCCGAATGACGCCGCCGATGCCGGCCTCCCCGACGCCGTGGGGGCGGGCGCGAAGCGTGTACAAGCACAACAGCGGGGTCACGGTGCGCGACACGAAAAAACTGACGATCAGCGAGAACGATATGGTCAGGGCGAGCGGGAGGAACAGGTTCTGCGCGACGCCCCGCAAGAACAGCACTGGAAAGAACACGACGATGGTGGTGATGGTGGACACCAAAATGGGCATGGCCACCTCCTGCGCCGCCGCCAGGATCGCCTGTCGGCGCGGCTGGCCCATGCCCAGGTGCCGATGGATGTTCTCGAGTTCCACTATGGAATCATCGACCAGGCGCCCCACGGCCAACGCCAGGCCGCCCAACGTGAACACGTTCAACGTCTGACCGCTGAAGTACAACAATATGAACGTCGCCACCACCGACAGCGGAATGGCGATAGCGATGATGCCGGTCGCGCGCAAGCTCACCAGAAAGATCAGAATAACCAACACCGCCAGCAATCCCCCCTGTACCGCCTCGTGCTCCAAGGCGGCCACGGCCGAGCGCACGTAGTTGGATTGATCAAACGAGATGGCCAGCTTCACATTCGGCGGAACCCCACGCAGGTTCGGCAGGGCCGCTCGAATGCCGTCCACGACGGCGATGGTGTTTGCGCCTGGCTGTTTCAGGACCCGCAGGTAAACGCCCCGCTGACCGTTGATGCGCACGACCTCGGACTGATCGGCGGTTCCGTCCTCGACGGTCGCGATGTCACGTACCCGCACCGTGGCCGCGTTGCGCCCCGCGCCCCCGGCTGTCGCCCCGGGACGAACGACGACGTCCTGCAATGGCTTGGCTTCCGCCACCTGCGTGTTGGCGAACACGTTGTAGTCCCGGTCGCCCGCCTTCAGATTGCCGCTCGGCAACAGCAGGTTCGATCGGCGCACGGCATCGACCACGTCCAGCAAATCCATGTTGCGCGCCCGCAGGGCATCCGCGCGCGCCGCAACCGTGATTTCGCGAATTTTGCCACCGGCGACGCTGGCGCTGGCCACGCCCGGCAACCTTTCCAATTGCGGTTCGATGGTGTTGTACGCGAGATCGTATAACTGGCGTTCGTCGAGGCCGTCGCCGCTGACCGCGACCGCGACGACGGGAATGTTGCTGATGTCGAATTTCAAGACGAACGGCTGCTGCAACCCCGGCGGTAGCGTGTTCAGGATCTGCGCGACCCGCTGAGAGACCTCGAACTGCGCGTTGTCCAGATTGGTGCCGAAGTTGAACCAAACACTGACAATCGATACACCCTGCCGTGAGATGCTTTCGACCCGATCCACCCCGGGAGACGCCGCGACCGCGCGCTCGATAGGCTGGGTGATCGTCTGTTCGATGTCCGCCGGTCCGGCCCCCGGATAAAACGTCGCGATTCGGATCACCGGGATGGTGATGTCTGGAAACAAGTCGACGCTGAGACGGCGCAGCGACACGAATCCCAGAACGATGGTCATCAGGGAGACCATCAGGATCAGAACGGGGTTGCGAAGCGCCAGCCGGGTTAGCCACATTCGCGCACTACCTTCCAGCCACGCCCGTTTTGCCTCCGCCGGTGGAAGCGGAGCCGCCTCGCGTTTCGGTGCCACGACTGACATCGGCCGTGCCGCCCGCCGCCGGATTCGAGATGCGAACCTTCATGCCGTCGGACAGCATGTCGATTCCCGCCGTAACGACGTGATCGCCGAAAGCCAGGCCGTCCGTGACCTCCAGCCAATCGCCACCGTCGACGCCGATCCGGACCTCTCGACGTCGCGCGACGTCGCCCTCGACGACAAACGCGAACGCGCGCCGATCGCTCAGTTGAACCGCCCCCACGGGCACCACCAGGGCGCCCGCGTGAATCCCTAGAACAATCGACCCACGGCCGTACATCCCGGGCCGCAACAAACCGTCACGGTTGTCCAGTTGAACCTCGGCATCCAAAGTGCGTGTCCCCGGATCCAGCGTGGGGGCCAGGCGGACCACCCTGCCGTTGAAGGTCCGCCCGGGCAGCGCGTCCACCTCGACGTGAGCCTCCTGTCCGAGGGCAAGACCTGAAACCTCACGCTCGTTGACGCTGATGAACACACGCAGCACATCCACCCGGGCAACTGTCACGATCACGCCGCCACCGGGCGGGCCCACCAAGGCTCCCGGATCGAGGCGGCGCTGGACGACCACCCCGCCGACCGGCGAGGAAATGCGCGTCTCGCCCAGCCGTACCGCCAACACGCCGATCTGCGCGCGGGCGGTGTCCTCCGACGCCTGCGCCTGGGTCAACCGCGCGGCCGACTGCTGGAGCTCTTGCTGCGATACCACGGCCTTGGGCGCGAGGGCCTGCGCCCGATCCAGATCGGTTCGGGCCAGCGCCGCCACCGATTGCGCCTGCGCCAGGGTACTTCGCGCCGCCGTTAGCTGGTCAGGCAGGTCGCTCGGACGCACGAGCGCCAGCAGTTGACCTTTTTTCACCTTATCGCCTCGATCGACCAGGACGGCGTCGAGAATGCCCAAGGTCTTCGAGCCGACATCCACCTGAAGCAGCGGCCTCAGATCGACCGGCGCGTGGACCTGCACGGGGACATCGCGACGCGCGGCGGTGGCCACGACCACCAGGGGGGCGGGACGAACCTTCGCCGGAAGGGCCTTGTCCCGAGCGCATGCGCCGCAGAGCCCAAGAACCGCCACCCGTAGGGTGACGCCGGCGACCGAGCTCGCAACACCCAAGCCCCGCGCGGACCGAGGTGGCCGACGGGCCAACGAAGCAGTCATTGCGGGATTCTTATCACGGCCCTCACCATCGCCTCGTCGTTTGGCCCATCTCAGAACAATCCGTAATATTAGGGGCGCGTCTCATCCCGGTCACTCCGCACGTCCGCGTCGGACTTCGGAACGACGACGGTGAGCGGCACCACCGGGTTCGCGTCGGGTTTTGCTCCAACCGCGGGGGCTCCGCGGCGCGCGCGGAGCCCGAAGGCGCGCCAGGTCAGGGCGATCCCCAACCACAACGTGAAGACCCCAATCGGAAGGGCCAGCACGCGCGGCCAGACCGTCCCGAGCACGGTTATCGCCAACAATCCGAGACCGCTGGCCAACAACAAACCACCCTCGGCGGGGCCGAGGACCCGATGGTTGGTCATGGCGGCGCTGACCACGTTGGCGACCCGGATCGCGCCCGCCGCGGCAGCGGATCCCTTGCGTCCCCGCTCTGTCCGTCCCTCACGCGGGCGCCGTCGCTTTCGTTCGCCTGCCACCCCTTCCACGCCGGGGGCCGCGACGTTGCGCACGCGGTTGCGCGACAGCACGATCTCGGTGGCCTGCTCGAGATCATGCAGGTACATCTGCTGCATCTCGCGGGCGACGCCGACATGGTCGATGGCGACGTCCAATTCGTAGTTTCCTATGAAGCTGGCGATGTTCAGGTTTGACGACCCAATGCGGCTCCATCGCCCATCCACGACAGCAGTCTTCGCGTGCAGCATCGAACCGTTCCATTCGAAGATACGCACCCCACCTTCTAGCAACGGGCGATAGCCCGATCGCGACAACGCCCGGATGACCGGCAAATCCGTCGCGTTCGGTATCAGCAGACGCACATCCACGCCGTCGCGTGACGCGGCCAGCAGCGCCTGAACATACGGCGTGACGCCGACAAAATACGCGTCCGTCAACCACAACGATTCGCGGGCCACCGCCGCAATCAATTGATCGGTTCGAAACATGCCAGCCGTCGCGGGCGCCCCCGCCACGACCCGCAACGCCACATCCCCCGCCCCCGCGATAGCATCTCCCGTCGGAAGCTCATCGGCGGGCAAGGCATCGCCCATGGTCTCCCAGATCTGACCGAACGCGGCGTGAACTTCGGCGACCGCCGGGCCGCAGATCTCCACGCCCGTGTCCCGCCACGGCGCAACGCCGCGTGCCGGATCACCTTTCCAACGCCTGCTGATGCAAAGGCCGGTGACGAACGCGATGCGCCCATCGACCGCCACCGTCTTGCGGTGATCGCGCGTAATCCATCCGACGGGGCTGTCAAGTCGCGGTGGATTGAAACAGCGCAGCTGCACCCCGCCCGCGGCCATCTCTCGCCAGAACGATCGCGACGCGCCCCGCC
>JADGRC010000390.1 GCA_017881245.1 Pseudomonadota bacterium | reverse complement strand
GAACGAAGTGCAGCAGGGAGCGTGTGGGGACACCGCGAATGCGAAAGTCGACGGCGTGGCCCTCGATGTGTTGGCTCGACCGTGCGACCTGGTGGCCCTTCTTGCGCAGCATCAGATTGTACTTCGGCGAACGATAGCCCGACACCACCTCGATGCGCGAGGCGCTGAATTTACGAGCCGCGCGCGTCAGCACGTCGATGAGCCGTGTGTCCATCTCCGTCGCCTGGTTCGTGTAGTGGTCACGCAGGAACGAGTGAATCCGAGCTTCCAGGGGATCCCCTGGAAGGACGGGCAGAGCCTCTCGTGTCCAGATGTTGAAGAGCGTGGTGATGGGCTCGATCCGGATGCCCGGGAACTGCATCGCGGCGAGAGCCGCGGCATCGGGTTTGCCACGTCGGCGAGCGGTCTCCCGCTCGACCAGCGTCGCGGCACGTCGCGCGTCGGCGAGAGCCGCGTCGGAGAGGTGAAGGTCCGGACGCAGTTCCTTGTCTCGCATCCATTCTTCACGCTTGGTGAAGGCGGTCGGGTTGCCCGGCACAACGTGCAGATCGCGAGCGGCAATCGGGTCGAATACCTGATTCGTCCCGAGCGCGGGGCTATCCGGGGCCAAAAGCGGGCCACATACGGTCAATAGGGCGAAGAGGGCAGTCATCGAAATCAATTAAGTATAGTCATCGGTCAAGTAACCCGCCATTTGAAGCAAAATCGACGGTTGTTGGGTTAGATATCACACTTCCACGCTGAACAGGAAAACGCCTCTGGGAGCGCGCCAACCTGGTCCTTCTGTTGCGCCACCCGGCCGAGCGGCGTGGATCTGGACGTATCTCTGGCGGGAACCTAACGGCGAGGCGTCAACAACTCGACGGCCGCGCAGTCCTCGGGGCGACAGGCAGAGGGCGATCCGGCGGAACGGGCCTTGCAGAAACCCGACGCATGTCGATTCGCTCGGTCATCCCGATCGCGATTGTATTGCTGGCCTCCCAGGGGTGCGTCACAGGGACGGCCCACATGCTTCCGGTTGCGGGCAACCCGCTCCGGGCCCAGGCGGAGGCTTGCGAGCTCACGTGCCAAAAGCTGCTGGGACCTACGCCGAAGTCGACCCTTTGCCAGCAGCAGAGGATGGGAGGGGAAACGAGCTGTGCGCCGACCCCGCCGGATCGTGACAGTTACGCGAGCTGCCTCGACAGTTGCCCCGGCGCCCGATCCATCGATGCCGCCTCCTGCCCCGACCCGCCTCTACCCGGCGTCATCTGCGAGAAGACGTACCGGGCAAACCTAGGTGGCATCATCGGCGGTACCGTCGCGGTCGCTGCGGTCGCCGTTCTCGTCGTTCTCCTGCACTCGCTCGCAGGGGGCAACTTGTGACCAACCTCCTTCGCGGATGGCTGACCGCTGCCGGTCAATGGACGCTCTGACGCCGCCCAAGGGTACTCGCGGTCGGCCTGAATGAAGGTCGGCCCGAAGGCGGTTGGCCGGAAACCACGGAGGAACTATCGCCACGTTCTATGTCGACGACGCCGCCATAAGCACGCGCCCGCGTTTCCGCCGTTCTGGCGGGGAAACTGAAGAGGTGGTTGGTCGTCGTCCGGGTTCGTCTGTGGCCCTCGTCGTCTTCGGCCCGGACACAGGGCGCCACATGTGGTGTATAGTCATGTGTATGAAGGCGCACACTCTTCGAACGAATATCGTACTCGATGAAGATCTCTTGAAAGAAGCCGCCCGATTGACGGGCATTCGCACGAAGCGTCTGCTGGTTCACGAGGGCCTTCTCGCGCTGGTGGATACGAAGCGGCGCCGTCCTCTCTCCGCCTTGCGCGGGAAGATAAAGTTCGCCCCCAACTACGATTACAAGGCGGCCCGGTCGCGCACGCGATGATTTTCGTCGACACCTCGGTCCTGATCGATTTTCTGCGCGGGACGACGACGCCCGCAGTTGAACGGCTCGCGCAATTCGAGGCGGACGGGATCCCCTACGGGATCCCTCTGATCTGCTATCAGGAGGTTCTTCAGGGCGCGCGCGACCAGCGAGAATGGCGTCTGTTGAACGGCTACCTGAAAACACAACGCCTGGAGACTCCCGATGATCCGCTGTCCCTGCACTTCGATGCGGCGCGCGTCTATTTCGACTGCCGGCGTCGCGGAATCACGGTCAGGAGCACCGTCGACTGTTTGATCGCCGCGCAGGTGCTCCGCGCCAACGGAACGCTCCTTCACGACGACGATGACTTCGACCATCTGGCCACGGTACGGCCGTTGAAGGCCATTCGCGAGTGAGGATTTCCCGGCCTGCGCCAACTCGATAGCCTTGTCCGGTGACGCCGCAGGAGATGGCCCATCCGCTGACAGCCGAGGAACCTTCTTGGCTGGGACCTTCATGGTTCGACTTCGAGCGAGGTGGCCGCGACACATAGTGAGGCGGCTCACACGAGAGCTGGCTCACGGCCGTTTTCGACCATATGTGATTGTTTCTCAATCGTTCGCAAGTTGTCTGTTGACGTATGTTATCTGCGTTGCGATGGTGCCTGCGCCGCCAAGGATGAGCGACTGTGATACGCCGCTCATTCCTGGGGACGAATGCGATCGGAGAGAAACCTCCATTTTGAGGTCCAGACGATTTCATCACGGAAGGAGCACACCATGGCATGCAAAAGAGAGAAGATTTGTTTGGTCCTGACGGCATTTGTGGGGGCCGGCCTGTCGGCTTGCGATCGGTCCACAGAACCCGTCGGGGGCGAACTGGACACCGGCAAGGTGAGCATCGCTCTTACCGCATCCGGTGCGTCGGGCACCACCTACCGGCTGGTGAGCCCTTCTTTTCTCATCACCGGCAATTACCCATCCACGTTTTCAGCGCTACTGACCGGCGATGCTCCGACGCTGGAACAGGCTCTTGCCCCGGGAGGCTATCTGATTCAGCTCATAAACGGCTACACGCTGAACCAGATCGCCCCCGACGGGACCGAGACTCCCGTTCCCGCGACGCTTGAATCTCAGAACCCGCTTGCGTTCGGAATTCGTAGCCAGCACGTGACCCCGGTGAGCTTCCAGTTCAAGGTGGGGGGGACCGTGGTTGCCACGGGCGACGGGACCGTGACGGTTGGGGCCACCGTCGATGACGGTCTCATCGACGACTTCGAAGACGGCGAGGGGCACATCGCGAACATCGCGGGCCGCAGCGGAACCTGGTTCACGTTCAACGACGGCACCGGCACCCAGACGCCGGTACCGATGTCGTCCATCGTGCCCGAGGTCGATCCCTACAGCACCAATTTCTTCTTGCGAAGCACGGGTACCGGGTTCGCGACCGGCAATGGGAGCCCAAATATCTATGGAGCCGGGGTGGGAGCGGATTTGCTCGAAGTAGCTGGCGGTCCGGTGCCGTACGACGCTTCGAAGTACGGCGGGATTGTTTTCTCTTATTCCCTCTCGTCCGCTTCCTATGCCGCTCAAATTCGCTTTAACGTAGGCACCTCCGCCACCACGCCGCTGGAGTTCGGAGGAACCTGCACCGTCGGATGTTACGACGACTTTGGCTTCACCCTTGCGTACCCCAGTTACTACTACTGCTCCTCCTACTCTGGCTCGTTGTGCACGGTGACGGTGCCGTTCTCGCAGCTCACCCAGGTCGGATTCGGAACGCCCGCCACGTTCGATCCCGCGACCGTCTTGATGGTGAAATGGGGGATTTCGTGGCCCTATTCCTACACCTACCCCCCGACCACGAACTCCTTCGATTTCAAGCTCGACGACGTCTCGCTCGTCCTCCCGTCCAGTCTCTCGAACGGAGCGGGCGGTTCTTTCGGAGGAACCGGCGGCGCTGGGACGGGTGGGGCCCCTGGTACTGGAGGCTCGTTTGGCAGGGGGGGCGACTTCGGTCGAACCGGCGGCGCACCCTTCCTTCCAGGGGCCGGTGGCTCGTTTCCCGTGAGCACTGGCGGGTTCAATGGTGCGCTCTAGAGTGGCTACGCTACGCTAGACCAGCGCTATAGCCCGCTCTCCTGGTCGCGGGCTGCTCGTCGAAGCAGCGGAAACCGGCGCGGCCGCCTCGTCCATCACGATGGCGGCCGCGGTGGGGGGACGTCGGTCGATCAGGCGAGCCGTCGCCACTATCCGCCATCCGGCGCTCGGGTACCTGCCGGTTGCCGCCCCGCGCCTGGTTTCGACCGCAACCCCATCAGTTGGTTCAACGAGCCCGACGCGAAACCGGCCAGATCCAGCGCCACGAAGGTGAACCCGCAGCGCCGGCCGAGCGCCACGATTTGGTCGCGCACCCCCGGTTCGAAAACTCGAGGCATGCTCGGCGGCTCCATTTCAAGACGTGCTACGGAGCCGTGGTATCGCACGCGCAGCTGCCGGAAGCCCAAGGCCCGGAGGCCGTCCTCGAATTCGTCCACCTGGCGCAGACGTTCCGGGGTTATTTCCGTGCCGTATGGAAAGCGCGACGATAGACAAGCCAGCTGCGGCTTGTCCCAGGTCGGCAGCCCGAGCGCGCGCGAGAGGTCGCGGACGTCGGCCTTCGTAAGGCCGGCTTGCACCAGCGGATGTCGGGCGCCCCGCTCGTCGGCGGCGGTCAAGCCTGGCCTGTGATCGCCGAGATCATCCAGATTCGTGCCAAGAAGGACATTCGTCAGGCCCAGGTTCCGGGCGCGGGGAAACGCGATGTCCAACAATTCGGACTTGCAGTGGTAGCAACGATCGGTCGGGTTCTCCGCGAATCCAGGCCGACCGAGCTCGTGTGATTCCACGACTTCGTGACGGGCGCCGATTAGGGCGGCCAACTCGGTCGCCTCGCGTCGCTCGCTTTGTGCCATGGTCTCTGACACCGTTGTGAGGGCCAGGCACCCCGCGTCGCCGAGCACGTCGTGCGCCACCCGCAACAGCAGTGTCGAATCGACCCCGCCCGAAAAACACACCAGGGCGGAGCCGCAATCCGCAAGCTCTTCCCGGAGCCGCTGATACTTGCCGCCGAGGACGGGATCGATTGACGGCGGCTCCGTCGGGTGGGCGTCGGTCATGGGGGCAAGTCTACTATGGCCGGTCGGGCGGCCCCACGCCCCTCGGATTGGCCGGACCCTTCGCCGGCGGGCGTCAACATGATTCGCTCAGCAGACGCGACCGCCGCCGCGACGTCGGCGGCCACATCCATCCTTGCCTCCGCGCGTTCGGCATCCTGGATGCGAGCGGCGGTCGCGGGATGGCGCGGCACGAACAGCGAGCAACAATCGTCGAACGGCAGCACCGACGTGTCATAGGTGCCGATGCGCCGAGCAAGGTTGACGGTGTCGACCTTGTCGTAGGTCACGAGCGGTCGCAGGACCACCCGTCGCGCGGCGGCCTGGATGGCGGTCAGGTTCTGGATCGTCTGACTCGCCACTTGCCCCAGGTTCTCGCCGGTCACCAGACCGTCGGCGTGAAGGGTGTCGGCAAGGACGTCCGCGATGCGCATCATCATGCGGCGGTACAGCACAACGGCCAACTCGGGCGGCCCGACCTCGCGCAGGCGTTTCTGCGTTTCCGTGAATCGGACCACCGTGATGGAATCGAGCGCTTGCCAGCGGGCCAACTGATGCCCCAGCGTCATGACCTTGTCGCGTGATTTTTCGCCGATGTACGGCGGCGAATGAAAATACACGGCGTCCAGGGCCAATCCACGCTTGGCGCTGAGCCAGCCCGCGACAGGCGAATCGATTCCCCCCGATAGCAGCAAAAGTGCCCGCCCCGACACGCCGACCGGAAGGCCCCCCGGCGCGGCGCGCGCACCCGCGTAGACGAACGCGCGGTCGGTGGCGACTTCTATTCCAACGCGCAACTCGGGCTGATGGACATCAACGGCAAGTCCGGTGGCTTCGATGATGCGACCGCCCACGTGCCGGGCGATGTCCAGCGACGGGTGAGGGAACGCCTTATTCGTGCGCCGCGCCTCGACCTTGAAACTGGCGGGGCGGCAGAGCTGTCGTTCGCGGTCGGCGAGGGTGACTGCCGCGGCCGTGATCTGGTCGAGATCGGCGCCCGTCACCGCGGCAATGGACACGGACACCAGCCCAAACACGCGTTGCAGCCGTTCCGCCGCCTCCAACGCGGCCGCGTCGTCCGGCACATGCACGAACACGCGACCGTGAACGGGCTCGACGCGCGCGCCGTCGATGCCCGCAACCGCCCGACGCATGTTTTTGTGTAGGACGCCTTCGAAGCGACGGCGGTTGCCGCTTTTCAAGAACAGCTCGCCGAATCGGCACAAGATGACCCGACTCATGGGCCCGCTTCATATCCGGTCGCGCTACCGGACGCCATGAATTCCGGTCCGCTCAATCCATTTGGCTCGCCGCCATCAGGACGGCGCACAGAGCATGGGAGAAATACCGAGCGCCGGGGGATCGATGGAGCTTGCCTACAAAGCCGCTCTATCCGATTCCTCGACGCTTGATCGCCGCGCCGTCCTTGGGACGTCGATCGGGTTTGACGGCAACGTCTATCTCGGCGACGGCGGCGATCAGGGCTTGCGCGGCGACGCGGATTTCGTCGGCCGTCGTATCGCGGGACAACGAGAAACGTAAGACCGCCGTGTCATCCGCCACGCCGATGGCCTTGAGGACGTGGCTCGGGCCGCGGACCTTCGACGCGCACGCTGATCCAGCCGAGGCCATTACCCCGCGCGCCTCCAGCGCATGTAGCAACGGCTCCGCCGGCAAGCCGGGAAACGACAACGAGCTGATGTGAGGCGCTCGTTCCTCCGTGGTGACGGTCAGGCGTGCCCCGGGGACGTGTGACCGGATTCGGTCCTCCAGATCGTCGCGCAACGCGGCTATTCGCGCCACCGCCCCCTCGAATCGAGCCAGCGCGGCCAGTTTCGCGGCGCGGGCAAATCCGACGATTCCCGGAAGATTCTCGCTGCCGGGCCGCATCCCGCGTTCCTGTCCGCCGCCGTCCCAGAGCGACGCCAGCCGAGCGCCGGGGCGTACCCAGAGGGCGCCGACTCCCTTCGGGCCGTGAATCTTATGCGCGGAAATGGCGAGAGAATCCGCTCCGAGCAACGCAGGACGAAAGGACAGCAGCCCGAAACCCTGTACGGCATCGACGTGAAAGTGCGGGGGCCTCCGCCCACGGTCGGCGACGTGCGCGGCCAGAACCCGGGCGATGGCCGCCACAGGTTGCACCGTTCCGAGCTCGTTGTTGACCAGCATCACGGCAACGATCTCCGTCTCGGGGCGAAGGGCCGCTGCCACCCCCGCGGGGGAGATTGTTCCTGTCGCGTCAGGCGCGACGCGGGTGACTTCGAAGCCGCCCTGCTTCGCGAGTCGTTCCGTGTTTCGCAAAACGGCGGGGTGTTCAGTCGCCCCGATGACGACATGTCGGCCGCGTGCGCGCGCCGCCGCGCCCAGAATCGCAAGGGCGTTCGCCTCGGTGCCGCCCGAAGTGAAGGTCAGCTCCGCAGGGATATCACAACCGAGCACCACCGCGATTTCATGACGCGCCTGTTCCAAAACGCGCGCCGCCGCCGCACCGCCGGCATGCGCCGACGACGGGTTGGCGAAATCCTCCCTGGCCGCCTGGGTCATGGCCTCCAGGACCTCATCGGCGGGACGGGTCGTTGCCGCGTTATCCAGGTACACGGTGGCCGTCACCCGCCGAAGGCTAGCTGATTCGGCAGCGGCGTGATCACGATCGTTGTGAATGACGCGATGTGAGCAATCCAGCAATCCGCGCAAACCCGGTTAGGGTCAGTCGTGGTTTTGAAACCCTTGAAAAGGCTACTGACCAACCGAGGTATTTCATGCCCAGAACTGGCTCTCGAATCGCGCTGTTGCTCGGAACTCTTGCTCTTGGGGCATGTGGAGGTTCGAATACAGGAACGGCCCCCGCTCCTGGAACTACCGGAAGTGGAGGCACGCCTGGTTCTTCCGTCGGTACGGGTGGGACGGCGACCGGAGGCACCACCACGAATCCTCAGGCCACCGGAACGGGAGGCGGCGTCCCGGCGGCGACCGGCGGCGGGGTGCTGGTCGGCACCGGTGGCTCCATGACTGGTACCGGGGGTGCAACGACGGGATCGACCGGGGGTTCTCCCGCAGCGACCGGCGGCAGATCTGGCGGCGGGGGAGCCGGAATAGGGGGAGGGACAATCGTGGCCCCCCCGCTGGCGGGCTCGTCGGGTACCGATCCGGGAACCGTAGGCGACGGCGACTTCACAGCCGGGCCGACCTACGCCCTGGCGAGCGATCTGACCATGAAGGGCAACCCGCAAGGCAAGACCTTCTCCTTGTCCCTGCCGTCGGCAAGCAGCAAGATTTTTACGGGCATGGATGCCACCCTGACGGCGCCCACGACGTTCACGCGATCGATCAATGTTTACATTCCGGCCAAGTACAAGGCCGGAACGCCAGCGCCTCTCATGGTCGTTCAGGACGGGGGAGGAACCCCGTTCGTGCTCATCAAGGCCGCGCTCGACAATCTGACCATCGAGACCGACCCTGCCCGTCGCTTGCCGCCGTTCGTCGCTATCTCCGTCTCCTCCGGAGGCGGTGATGGCAAGGGCAGCGAACGGGGCCTCGAATACGACACGATGTCGGACAAATACGCGAGGTATATCGACACGGAGGTCCTGCCCGCGATCGAGAGTAACGCGGCGATCAAGGCCGCGTATCCGGGGTTTTCGTTCACCAAGGATCCGGAAGGGCGAGGCGCCGCCGGCTGCAGCTCGGGCGCCGCCGCCGCGTTCACGATGGCCTGGCTCGCGCCCAACCTGTTCCGCAAGGCGATCGCGTATTCCGCGACGTTGGTTGCTCAGCAGGCCGACAATGCTCCCGAAAAGACGATGTACCCAGACGGTGCCTGGGACTATCACTCGGACCTTTCGCTCATCGCCAACACAACGCCCAATTTGCCGGTGCGCATCTTCCACAACGCCAACCAAATGGACAACGGCTACATGAATCCGGAGAGCGGTAAACACAACTGGCTGATGGCCGGTCAGCGCACCGCCGCAGCGTTCAAGGCCAAGGGTTATCACTACCGGTTCGTGCTCGGCATGGGCCTCGGCCATTGCGATCAGCAGGTTCAGCGCGCCACGATGGGGGATGCCCTTTTGTGGCTCTGGCGCGGATATCCGACCGGTCCCTGAACCTGGCACGACGACCATCGGGATCGGCGACAGGCACGACCCGAGGTTCGAAGACCGGCGGGTTTACCGCCCGGATCGTCGAAATATCCCGGGCCCAAAATCGCCATAAGTCGTATATTTTCCAATAAAATCAGAATCTTAATGACCAAACCAGCTCGTGACCCCGGGCGGTTTCGCCCCTGGCCCGGACAGCTCTTTTGGGTTAAATCCTGGTTGTGAGTGAGATCGGCGTCCGCGCCAAGAAGATTTTACACGCGGTCGTCTCCGAGTACCTGGCTACGGGGGAGGCGGTCGGATCGCAGACCGTGACCCGACGTTACGGGTTGGAGGTGTCCGCGGCGACCGTGCGTAATGTCATGGGGGATCTGGAGGGAATGGGACTTCTGAAGCATACCCACACCTCGGGGGGGCGCATTCCGACCGACCGTGGGCTGCGTTATTACGTGGACACTCTGCTACGGGTCAGGAGCCTGGCGGCCGGCGAGCAGGACGAGATTCGAGAGCGTCTGACGGGCGTGGCCGAGCGGCCCGAGTTGATGCAACGGACGACGCGCGTGTTGCGCGAGCTGTCTCACCTCGCCGTCGTGGTGCAGACGCCGCGGCTGGAATCGGACGTGGTCGAGCACATCGAATTCGTTCGCCTGCGCGAAGGGCAGTTGCTGGCGGTGATCGCCACGACGACGGGGCACATTCAAAACAAGCTGTTGCCCCTCGATTTTCAGGTACCGGCGGAGGATCTGGAGCGGATTCACAACTATTTGAATGGCCTCCTTGGTGGCCTGACGCTGGAGAAATTGCAGGCGCGCCTGGCTGCCGAGATCGAAAGCGAGCGCGCGCAGCACGACCAGATGGTGTCCAACGCGCTCAAGCTGGCCACGGCGGCGTTGCCCGAGGGGCACACTCAGGTCTTGATCGATGGCCAATCGAATCTGCTTTCGGAGAGCACGGACCTCGAACGCGCCAAGGTGCTCCTGCGCACACTCGAAGAGAAGGACTTGTTGGTGAAGTTGCTGGATCGGACTTTGGCCGCCCCTGGAATTTGCGTGTTCATCGGTGCCGAGGCGAACCTGGCCGACTTGACCGATATTTCGGTCGTGGCCGCGTCCTACGGCGGGGATGACCATCCGCTTGGCACCATAGGTGTCATCGGTCCGTCCCGGATGAACTATTCGCGATTGATCTCTCTGGTTGACTTCACGGCCGAGATGATCACCGAATCGTTGGGCAAGGGATAGAGGCTCCGGAGTTCGGGAAACGCCAGAACGAGAGGGAACGAACGTGAGCGATCAGGATCACCAAGAGGAAAAACGGAACGCGAAGGCAGGTGGAAACGGCGCAGATGCCGGCCACCCGAACCCCCCCGAGGGCGACGACGGCGAGCGGCGGTTGGCGGAGGTCCAAGCGGAACGCGACGAGATGAAGGACCGGATGCTGAGGATTGCCGCCGACTTCGAGAACTGGAAGAAACGGGCTCGCAAAGAACAGGATGATGCCGAGTCCAAGGCGCGCGAATCCGTGCTGAGGGACATGTTGGACGTGATGGACAACTTGGAACGCGCCACCAGCGCATATGGCGCGGGGGACGGCCGGGCGGGGGTGGGCGCTGGTGCTCCCGACGGCGCCTCGGTCCTGAAGGGAGTGGGCCTTGTCTTGCGGCTGTTTCAGTCGAAGCTCGAGCGATATGGGGTGAAGCCCATCGAGGTTCACGGCCAGGCCTTCGACCCGCGCATTCATGAGGCCATTTCCCGGACCGAGACGGCGGACGTCCCGCCGGGAAGCGTCGCCAGTGAACTGCAGCGAGGCTATCGGATCGGGGATAGGTTGTTGCGGCCATCGATGGTCAGTGTCGCGGTGGCCCCCGCGACCACAGGCGAGCGAGCGAGCGAGAATGGGCCTGGCGGGGGCGTCGGGGACAAGATCACTTGACGCCACTGCTCGGGATCGATTTCGGCACCAGCACTGCGCGCGCCGCGTTGGTGGTTGGCGGCGACGTGAAGATGGTCGCCCACGCGGCGGGCGCTCTGTCCATTCCGTCCATAGTGGCGTTTCCCGCGGCGTCGTCGGGGGGGGGACCGCCGTTGGTGGGGGCGGCCATCGAAGCGGTCATCGAGCGTCATCCGGAACGAACGATTACCGCTGTCAAACGTTTGCTGGGACGCAGGTTTGACGCGCCCGAGGTGCGCCATCACCGTCAAACGGTGCCCTACGATCTGGTGGGCACGCGCAATGGCGATATTCGCGTGCGTGTCGGACGTCGGCATCATGCGCCGCAGGACGTCGCGGCATACGTTTTGGGGGCGTTGAGGGCGGCGGCGGAACGTCAGAGCGACGGGCCCGTGACGGATACCGTCTTGGCCCTGCCCGCCTTATTCAACGATCTGCAGCGGCAAGCAATTCGAGATGCCGCCAGGATAGCGGGTCTGCGGGTGATGGGCGTGTTGACGTCTACCTCCGCGGCCGTTCTGGGCTCGGGGGTTTATCCGGCCGCCCGCGGAAAGGAGCAGAAGGTTCTCGTGTTCGATCTGGGCGGTGGATCATTCGAGGTGTCGGCGTTGATGGTCGGTGACCGCGCGGCCGAAGTGCTCGCCAACGGGGGCGACGGGTTCCTTGGCGGCGAGGATTTCGATCAGAGGATCGTCACCCACGTCTGCGACGAGGTCCTGAAGGCGGGCGGCGGGGATCTGCGGCGCGATCGTTCGCTCTTGGCGAGACTGACGCGTCTCGCGGAGCGGGTGAAGGTGGAACTTTCCGGCTCCGACAATGTGGATATTCGCTTGCCCGGGACGGGAAATGGCGCGCCATTCATGATCCATCTCGACCGCGCGCGTCTGGAGACGCTCACGCAAAACCTGGTCGATCGCACGGTATGGTCCTGTGAAACCGTTGTGCGGGACGCGAAGTGGTCCGTCGCGGACGTCGATCTTGTCATGTTGATTGGGGGGCAGTCCCGCATGCCGCGCATTCGCTCCCAGCTGGCCGAGGCTTGCGGCAAGGCGCCCGTTGACATCGCCGGGTCGGATTTCGTCGTCGCCGTCGGTGCCGCACGCCACGCGGCAACGCTGGCGGGGGTCACACGCGGGCGTGGGCGTTTCCGTGTTCCCAGCCCCATAAGCGAGTTGACCGGTCTGTCGTTGGGTTTGGAGTCGGCCGGTGGCGTGTTCACGAGGCTCATCCCTCGGGGAACGGCACTGCCTGCGACCCGATCACAACTGCTCTCCACATCCGCAGACGGTCAAACCCAAATCGTGTTGCACCTCTTGCAGGGCGAGCGGGAGATGGCGGCCGATAACGAGAGCCTGGCGCGCGTCCAGATTGGTCCGTTGCCGGCGCGTCCTCGGGGGGATTTGCAACTCGAGGTCGACATCAGCACCGATGGCGGGGGGTTGCCAACGGCGTCGGCGCGAATCGTGGAGAGCGGCGAGGCCAAGCAGGTCCGCGTGCGCCCGAGCGCCGGATTGGCCGAAAGCGAAATCGTGGCGCTGGTGGCAGTGCATGCCGCCGGATCGACCAACCCGGGCGCGGGGGTGGGCGCGGGGGCGGTCAATTCCGATTTCGGCACTTCCGACGGCGCCCTGGATGACGTGCACAACGCGGGCGTGGTCGTAGTCACCAACCGTTCGCTGCAGGGGGGATGACTCTGGTCCGGGATTATTACGAGACGCTGGGGCTTGGCCGCGAGGCAACCGAGTCGGAAATCAAGGTCGCGTACCGAAAGCTGGCGCTGCGACACCACCCGGATCGCAATCCCGGGGACGTCGTGGCGGAGGAGCGCTTCAAGGAATTGTCCACGGCCTATGCCGTCTTGTCAGTTCCGGAAAAGAAAGAGCACTACGATCGCTTCGGATTCCTCGGCGACGCGAATCCGTTTTCGAGCGCGAACGTGGCAAGCGCGACGGACTTCTTTGACGCCATCTTTGGCGATCTCCTAGGTCTTGGCCGTCGCAAGAAGAGCACCGGCCGCGACCTGCGCTACACGCTGGAGATCGATTTCGAGGAGGCCGCGCTCGGCTGTCACAAGACAATCGCCTTCGACCGAGCCGAGGACTGCGGGGCCTGCCGCGGCAGCGGCGCCGAGGGCGGCGTGGCGGGGCTGACGAAGTGCGGCCGGTGCGGCGGCCAGGGGTTCCAGCGTCAGGGCCCGAGCTTGCTTGGTGGACGCCGCGAATGCGCGGTTTGTGGTGGCACCGGAGAAGTTCCGCTCGTGAGCTGCAAGACCTGCGAGGGAGCGGGGATCGTCGACAAGTGGAGGGAATTCGACGTGTCGATCCCCCCACGGACGGTGTCCGGCTCCACGCAGCGGGTGGCGGGGCAGGGATCGCCGGGGCGCCGCGGTGGTCCCGCCGGCGATCTGCACGTCGTGGTGCGCGTCAGGCCGCACAAGTACTACGTTCGCGAGGGAGAAATCCTGGTCGTAGAGGTGCCTGTGTCGATGACCGAGGCGGCGCTCGGAACCGAGGTCGAAGTGCCCGTCTTGGATGGGACGGTGAAGATGAAGGTGCCCGCGGGGACTCAGTCAGGGTCTGTGTTTCGAATTCGAGGCAAGGGGATACCTCAGTCGAGCGGGGCGCGCGGCGATTGCCACGTGCGCGTGGTGATTGAAACGCCCGTCAATCTGGGTCCCGAGGCGCGGGAGATGTTGGCGCGAATCGAAAGCGTGTTGGGCGGTGCCGCGACTCCGGCACGTCGAGACTTTCGCGCGCAGGTTGCCACTCGCGAAGGCGCCGCTCGCGATGCGGCTGCCGGCGAAGCCCCCGGCCACCCAGGCGCCGCCACCGGAGGAGCCGCCGGCAAAGCGCCCCACGCGCCCGGGACCGAGGCCGGGGTGGGCCATCACGAGGCGCCGAAGTCCACGACGGCCGACGCGGGCGCACCTCCCTATCGCGATCGGAATCATTCGTGAACCCCGCGGAAGACGTCGTTGTCACCGCGTCGGGTGCGCGTCGGACCCTGGTGCCGGCCGGGCTGTTCCTGATGACCTTCCTGACCACGACGGCGTCCGGGGCCATTCAGCGGCACCCAGGCGCGGATTTCCCGTGGTGGCAATTGTTGTTCCCAATCGACGCAATCCGGCCCATCTCGGATGGACTGACCTATTCGGTGCCGTTGATGCTGATTTTGCTCTGCCACGAGCTTGGCCATTATTTCGCCGCGCGTCTGCATGGGGTGCATGCGTCCCTGCCACACTTCATCCCGCTGCCTCCCTTGCTGGGCTTCGGGACGATGGGCGCCGTGATCGGCATGCGGCAGGTGACGGGCGACCGACGCAAGCTGATCGACATCGGCGCCGCCGGGCCGCTGGCAGGTTTGGCGGTGGCGATACCCGTGATCGTCTACGGCCTGTCGTTGTCGCCGTTGATCGCGTTGTCTCCCGGTGGGTGGATCGAGGGCAACTCGATCCTGTACGCCATTTTGAAGGTCGTCACCAAGGGGGCGTGGCTGCCGGACGGCGTCCATGACGTTCTTCTGCACCCCATAGCGCGGGCCGGCTGGACCGGCCTGTTGGTCACGATGATCAATCTCCTGCCCATCGGCCAGTTGGACGGG
>JADGRC010000389.1 GCA_017881245.1 Pseudomonadota bacterium | reverse complement strand
GTCGGCGGACAGAGCTTCAGCTGAGGCGGCGGCGCAGCCTGACTGAAGGCGGGTGACGCGACCGATGCCAGCAGCGCTGCCAGCGCCAAGTTTCTCACGCGCATGTTCTCTTGCTCCTCGAGGATTTATAGCGGGCGAACCTGCCTCGACCATGTTAGCTTGTCGGTCTGTGTTCACTGGCGTTCGACATCACTGCCGCCCGGCGTGAGGAACCTGCAGGGGGAACACATGATCGGCGCCTTCTTCTTTGGGATAGCCGTCGCCTATACACCCTGTCTGATCTTCTTAGCTTGGAATCTGTGGTGGGTGCCTGAGATTGAGGGTTACCCAGACGATTGACAGCAGCCAGTCGCGCGAGATCGCCCCGCCCTATCGCCCGGCGCGCCATGTGGCATACGCCTCTTCGGCTGCCCTCGCCGCGGCCCTCGCCAAAGCGGCCGCACGCGGCGCCCGCGGTGCTACAATGACCAATGGCAACCCACAAGTTCAAGCTCGGCGATCTTGTTGAGCTTATGGGAGCGTCGCGCGTCCACTCCGCGCCGGGCCCCTACGAGATCGTGCGGCTGCTCCCGGCGATCGAGGGCGCGCCTCAGTATCACATCCGGGGCGCAGGCGAACAGCACGAGCGGATGGTCAAGGAATCCGAACTTGAGCGTTACACGGAGTAAGGGCGTCTCGGCCCTGGTTGCCGTGCCGGCTCGCGTTAAGATTTTCCTCGAATTTGATGCAATTCGTTCAGGGAGTCGCAAGGCCCGCAGGCCTAGGTTCATCGGTGCGCTAACCTTTCGACCAAGCTCGTTACGCCGTAGTCGGGAGCGAACGTCGTCGGATAAAGGGAGCGCCGCCGTAGCGGCGGCTTTGGCCATGCTTTCCGGAAACGAAGAACGGCGACGGTCGATTAGAATGCGGATCCTCAAAAGCGCCTCCATCGTGTTCAACAACGGGGCGTCGACCGTGACCTGCGTCGTGCGCAACATGTCGGAAGGCGGGGCGCGCCTGGGCGTTGAGGACGGCCGTAGCGTGCCTAAAGCCTTCACCCTGCAATTCAGCGACGGTCACGCCATCGACTGCCTCCTTGCGTGGCGCATCGATAAGCTAGTTGGCGTCGCGTTTGCTCGGGTTGGCAGATAGCATCAGGCCGAAGGACGGACCGCATCGTGCTGGACGCCGAGTCGGCCGGCGTCGTCAAAGTGACCGCGTCCGCCCCTACCGCCCGGCGCGCCATGTGGCATACGCCTCTTCGGCCGCCCTCGCCGCGGCCCTGGCATCGGCGACGTCCCCCCCCGCGGTAAATGATACGTGGAGTCTCAGTCCAAAGCTGGTCATCGGGTGGATGTCGGTTTATCGGTGTAGTGTACCGCCATCGAGGAACTGTTCTGGAGGGGGCAGTCGTATGCGCTTTGTTAGAACGGCACTTGCTGCAGGGCTGTTGGTTTGGTCGCAAGCTGGATTTGCCGCCGAGTGTGACTGCGCACAGCACGTTGGAAGCTGCAGCGCCACGGGCACGCTTGATTTGACCCACCAGGTGATCAACTTCCGGGCCGCGACACAGGAGTGCGCCCAGATCACCTATACGATCAATGGCGAACCGTCTTCCGTCACGATCAAGGGCGGCGAGGGAGCAGCAGACTATCTTGTCACAAACCCCAATGCCCATCCGCAGCTTGCGGTCGAATCATGTTCGGTTTGCGCGGCTTCTAGTGCACCGGCAGGTCACCTCTCTGGTCCGGCACTTACTGCATGCACGGACGCATGCCAAGCGACCAACGATGCCGGCGCCAATCAATGTCTCGCCAATCCTGATACATATCTCGCCTGCGTAACCCCGGTGTCCAAGGCCGGTCTGGCCTGCATAGACCGGTGTTTCGCGCCGCGTTGAATAGCCTCCACGTCGGCCGAGCTTCACCCGCGACGAAACGCAAAAAAGGTCCGACCCCGCCGAAGCGGAGGACTAACGAAAACGGCGCCCGGAGGCGCCCTCGTGCCGATCGACTACCCGAGCGGAGACGCCGAGCGGCCATTCCTCAGCGCCGGGGATCTGGCACGTCGGCCGCGGGATGAGGTGATGACGATTGGCCCGCAGCTGCAAAATCGGCGAGGAACTGGGCAGGTGCAGCGCGCGATTCGTCATCTGGAGAAGTCGGGGATGACCAAGGAGAGGCTGCTGGCCGCGCTCGACAAGCCTCGCAAAACTAGCTCGGTGCTGATGGTGGTGAACCCTGGCGGGTCGGAAGACGCGGTCCAGAGGATTCTCATGGAGATGCGCGACGAGGGCTTGGTGAAGTTCGACATCAACAAGGGGCTGTGGTCGCGCGCGTGACCCACGAGACCGATGTTGCCGTTGTCTGGCTGAAAAAAGAGGACTGGCCTCGGTGGCAGAAGATCGTCCCGGAGCTTCCTGCCTATGAGCAATGGCTGACCAAGGCCGAAGGCACAATCAAGGCGCTCACCGACAGGGGCCAGCCGTTCGACAAGGTCGGTGTCGATCCCGACGCCTTTTCCCTGTGGTGCAGGCTAAAGGAGCGAGACGCCAGCATGAGAACCGCGCTGACCGCCTATGCCGACGCGATCCTCGCGCTCAAGGCTCTGAGACGTCGCTAGTGGCCTCTCAGTCGGCGGGGTGAGGATCGGCGTGACCGTCATGGCAGCGGCGTGCGAAGGTAGGGCGTGGCAACCGAAGCATTTCGAATCGAGATCCGTCGCCGGGCAATAGGCGGACGGCTATCCATTCACTGGGAGATCTATCGCGAAGCCGAGACGATGCCGATCTCCACCTCGTTCATGGTCTATGCAAGCGAGAAAGAAGCGCGCCGCGATGCCGAATTTGAGCTGGCCCGGCTGCTGAGGCGCGCCCCGGATCCGGACGAATACTGGCCCTCGTAGCT
>JADGRC010000388.1 GCA_017881245.1 Pseudomonadota bacterium | reverse complement strand
GAGCCACCGAGGTTTCACCGAATTCGGGACCATCCCCACGACAAAAAAATAAAGCTTCCGGCATCCACGCGGCCGCGACGCTGATGCCGGTGCTGATGGCGGTGGGGATCTTGGTCGGGATCGGCTGCAGCAGCAGCTCGAGTACCAAGACAACGGGGGGACTCTGCGGGGCCAAGGGACAGGCTTGCTGTGTGAACGACACCTGTAACGTGGGCCTCGGGTGTAACAATCCGCCCGGAGAAGGTGAGCCCTCGAAGTGTGACACCTGCGGAGCCAGCGGAATGGCGTGTTGCCCGGGAGCAAACTGTCAGAGCGGCCTGGGCTGTTCCGTCGCGGCCGGAGGGGCCCAAAAGTGCCTCCCCTGCGGCGCCGCCGATCAGGTCTGTTGCGGTCCTGACGCGAACGGCTTGTGCAATGGCGCCAGCCTTCTGTGTGGGGGTCGCGACATGGCCCAGGGGGTACCCGGAATGTGTACGATGTGCGGCGGCTCGGGGCAAGCATGCTGTCCAACGGCGAGCTCAAACCCCCCTGGGACCGCAACCGCCGCCTGCACGTCAGCTCTATCCTGCCTGATCTCGGCGACCGGGGATCAGTGTGGGACTTGCGGCGGCGCTGGCGCGCCCTGCTGTGGCACCGGGAACAACGGTACCTGCACCGCTGGCCTGGCCTGCACCGGGCGGATGAACGGCATGGGCATGCCCGGGATGTGCGCGACCTGTGGCGGTACGGGCCAGCCCTGTTGCCCCACCGGTGGTGGCGGCGGAGCTGACGCCGGCGCGGTGACGGCGTGCACGACCGACCTTGCCTGCATGGTATCCGTGGCCGGCAATCAATGTGGAACCTGCGGCGGCGCGGGACAGGCTTGCTGCGGGACAGGGAACAACGGTACCTGCACCACCGGCCTCGCCTGCACCGGGCGGATGAACGGTATGGGCATGCCCGGGATGTGCGCGACCTGTGGCGGTACGGGCCAGCCCTGTTGCCCCACTGGGGGCGGTGGGGGCGGCGGCGGCGGTGCCGACGCGGGCGTGGACGGGGGAACCCCGATCACGGCCTGCATGGGCGCGCTCACCTGCCTTGTGGCGGCGACCGGCAACCAGTGTGGAACCTGCGGCGGCGCGGGACAGGCCTGTTGTGGCACCGGGAACAACGGTACCTGCACCACGGGTCTCGCTTGCACCGCACGTATGAGCGGCATGGGAATGCCGGGAATGTGCGCGACCTGCGGCGGTACGGGCCAACCCTGTTGCCCCACTGGCGGCGGTGGTGGCGGCGGCGGTGCCGACGCCGGCGTGGACGGGGGAGCCCCGGTCACGGCCTGCACCGGCACGCTCGCTTGCGTGGTGGCGGCGACCGGCAACCAGTGTGGAACATGCGGAGCCGACGGACAAGCCTGCTGCGGCACCGGAAACAACGGTACCTGCGCCACCGGCCTCGCATGCAGCGGACGCATGAACGGCACGGGCGTGGCCGGAATGTGCGCGGCCGCCGCCGCACCCGATGGCGGCGCTGCGGACGTCCCGGTCGGTCAATGATCGGTTAAGTTCAGGGCGACCACACCCGGGCGACGTTGCGCCGGCTCCGAACGCCGCTTAGGTTCGAGCGATGGCGAGTGACACCACCACTTCGGCGCTGTTGGCGCAGGTGCTCGCGGCTCGACGCCTCGGGGCGGAAGGTCGCCTGCGAGTCGCCGCCGAGCTCAGTGAAGACGCCAGGCGGATATCAATCGAAGGCGTCCTCCGACGAACTCCTTCGTATTCATACGAGGACGCGCGCAGGCAGGTTCTGCGGCGAGTCTGGGGCGAGGCACTCGCGTCACGCGTCTGGCCAGCCCCTGATCGATGAGCGACCTACGCGATCTCCTGGAACGGATTGTCCCCGCCCTCCAGCAAGCAGGCGTCCCATTCATGGTTGCAGGCTCGTTCGCGAGCACGGCCCACGGTCTGCCCCGTGCGACCCAGGATATCGATATCGTCATTGAAGGAGCTCGACCTGACGGACGAGTGGGCGGTCGCCAGGCAAACTCAGGTCAGCTAATCCGAATGATTCAATCGCGCAAGTAGTGGCACATGTAGCCACCGGGGTTCTTCTGGAGATAGTTCTGGTGGTGCTCCTCGGCGGGGGTGAAGATCCCGACGGGCGCGATCTGGGTGACGATCGGACGCTTCCATTTGCCCGATTTGTCCACCCGTGCCTTGATCTCCTCGGCGATTTTGCGCTGCTCGGACGTGGTCGCGAAGATCTCCGAACGATATTGGGTGCCCACATCGTTCTCCTGGCGATTCAGAGTCGTCGGGTCGTGCATGCGAAAGAACCATTTCTCCAGAAGGTCGGCGTACGAGAGTTTCTTCGGATCGAACACCACCCGCACCGCCTCGGCGTGGCCCGTCGCGCCGGTGCTCACGTCCGAGTAAGTGGGAGCGCGCGTGGTCCCGCCCGCGTATCCGACCTCCGTCTGAACGACACCCGGGATCTTGCGCAGGATCTCCTCCATGCCCCAGAAGCATCCTCCCGCCAGCACGGCGGTCTCGAGCGTGGTCTCGCAGCCAGGCTTTTCCCCCGCGCCCGGCCGCGCGCACGCGTTCGCCGCCGGCGGCACGGTCGCCGACTTGATACCCGCGGTGGCTTCTTTGGGGACACCGGGTTGATTGGCCGCCTTGCCGCCGTCGAATAACCCGCGGTATTCGCCGTAACCCTCCGCTTCCAGTTTGTCCACGGGGACGAGCCGTATGGCCGCGGAGTTGATGCAGTACCGCAGGCCAGTTGGCCCGGGACCGTCGTCGAACACATGCCCGAGGTGCGAGCTGCCCCCCTTGGATCGAACTTCCGCTCTGAGCATGCCGATGCTGCGGTCCGGTCGATCCATGACACGGCTGGGTTCCACGGGGCGGGTAAAGCTTGGCCACCCCGTCCCCGAATCGAACTTGTCCGTCGAGCTGAACAACGGCTCGCCGGTGGCGACGTCCACGTACAGCCCAGCCGTGTGGTTGTTCCAGTAGGTGTTGTGAAAGGGCGGCTCGGTCGCGTCTTTCTGGGTGACTTCGTACTGCATCGGCGTCAACGTACGTCGAAGGACATCGTCCGCTGGCTTCGTGTAGGACCGTTTGGACATGATGGTTGACCTCAATCCTTGACGTTGCGCCGTCTCGGAAGCGGAGGTGTTGCGACACGCGGCGAGCAGCCCGAGCACCAACATGGGCGCGAGCATGGGCCCGAGCAACGGCGCCGCCAGCAGGATGAACGCCCGAACAGCACCGCGCTCTGCGAAAGAACCGCGACCCTCTTGCGAGTCCAGCTTGGCTTGTCTTGTCATGACGGTTATACGGTCCACAACCGCGGACGGTTACGGTTGTCCTGCCACGCTCGGACCCATTCCGCCACCTGGGGACGACCGCGACGTCGACTGGAACCGATCCGCGTTCCGCTAGCGTTTGGCGCCAGCGCCCGCTGAGGCCTGCCTCGCCACCGCCTCGGCCGCGCGCTTGGCGGCCTCGGGATCGCCCAAATAGTAGTGGCGATGGGCCCGCAGATCGTCATCCAGCTCGTAGACGAGGGGAATGGCCGTGGGAATGTTCAGCTCGACGATTTCGGCTTCTGAAACATGGTCGAGGTGTTTCACCAGGGCCCGCAGACTGTTTCCGTGCGCGACAATCGCGACCTGACGGCCGACTCGCAGATCGGGAACGATGCCGTCGTACCAGTAGGGCAGCATGCGCGCCACGACATCCTTCAGGGACTCCGTCGCCGGTAGGACGTCGGGGGCCAGATCGCGATACCGCGGATCACGCCGCGGGTGGCGATCGTCGTTGCTGTCCAGAGCGGGCGGCGGCACGTCGTAGCTGCGGCGCCATTCGAGCACCTTGGCCTCGCCGTGCTTGTCTGCGGTCTCTTTCTTGTTCAAACCCTGTAGCCCGCCGTAGTGCCTCTCGTTCAGGCGCCAGTGCCGGCGTACGTCGACCCACTGCTGCGAAAGCTCGTCCTGGACGACCTGCATGGTCTGAATGGCGCGCTTCAACCGCGACGTATGAATGACGTCGAACACGAACCCGGCCTCGCGCAGCAAGACACCGGCACGATGCGCCTCTTCACGCCCCTCCGCGGTCAGATCCACGTCGGTCCATCCGGTGAAGCGATTCTCCAGGTTCCAGGTGCTTTGGCCGTGACGAAGCAGTACCAGCTTGTGCATACGGCGTAACCTAACGCGGCGATTCCCCGGCGCCAAGACCGCTGCTTGGATAGACCACCTGGACAGACCGCGGGCCGTGTACGGGCCGCCTTTTGCCCTGTTACGCCCAGGTTTCACGATCTTTCGCTTGCCGTTTCAGCGGTGTTTCAGCGGTTGCCGTTTCCCGTTTCACCCGCCGCTTGGCGCCCGCGCGCCTTTCGCGGTAAATGCTGCACCCTTCGTGATTCGCCTCGACCAAATCAGCAAGCAGCACGGGCCGCAGATCCTGTTCGTCGAAGCGTCGGCGGCCATCCAACGCGGCGAAAAAGTCGGGCTCGTCGGCCCCAACGGCGCGGGCAAGTCGACGATCTTCCGGATGATCATGAAGGAGGAATCCCCGGACGACGGGCAGGTCTCGGTCGATCGGGGCCTCACCATCGGATACTTCAGCCAAGACGTCGGCGAGATGGCCGGGCGGCCCGTCGTGGCCGAGGTCATGGCGGGCGCGGGAGCGGTGTCGGAGGTCGCCGTCGAATTGAAACAACTCGAAGAAGCGCTCGGCGATCCGGCGCGCACGGACGAAATGGACGCGCTCTTGGCACGTTTCGGCGACGTTCAGGCCCGCTTCGACAACCTGGGCGGGTATGCGCTCGAAGCCCGGGCGCGGGAGATCTTGGCGGGCCTGGGATTCTCGCAAGTGATGATGGACGGCGACGTCGGTGCCCTATCTGGTGGCTGGAAGATGCGCGTCGCTCTGGCGCGCATCTTGTTGATGCGGCCGGATGCGATGCTGCTCGATGAGCCGTCCAATCACCTGGACATCGAATCCATCATCTGGCTGGAAGGATTCCTGAAGTCGTACGAAGGCGCACTGGTCATGACATCGCACGATCGCGAGCTCATGAACCGCATCGTCTCGCGCGTGATCGAAATCGATGGTGGCGTGTTGACCAGCTATACAGGGAACCTGGATTTCTACGACCAGCAACGGGCGTTAAACGAAAGCCAAGCGGAGGCCGCCTTCCTTCGCCAGCAGGCGATGCTGGCGAAGGAGGTTCGTTTCATTGAACGGTTCAAGGCGCAGGCATCCAAAGCGGCGCAGGTTCAGTCTCGCGTGAAGAAGCTGGACAAGATCGAGAGAGTCGAGCCCCCGAAAAGGCGAAAAGCGCTGACGTTCGAATTTCCCCCGTGCTCACGATCGGGTGAAGACGTGGTCAAGATCGAAAGACTGGCCAAAAGCTACGGTCCGCTCGTGATCTACGATGGGCTGGATCTCATGATCCGGCGGCGCCAGCGCTGGGCGGTGATGGGCGTGAACGGCGCGGGAAAATCTACGCTGCTGAAGCTGGTCGCGGGCGAGACCGCTCCCGACGGGGGCGCGGTGACACTGGGGGCCGGGGTCAAGATGGGGTACTTCGCGCAACACGCGATGGAAGTGCTGGAAGCGGACAAGAGCGTCTACGAGATCCTGCAGGACGCGTTTCCGCTGGCCAACATCGGACAGCTGCGAACGCTGGCGGGCTGCTTCGGCTTTTCCGGCGACGACATCGACAAGATTTGCCGCGTACTGTCCGGCGGCGAGAAGGCCCGCCTGGTGCTGGCCCGACTGCTGTACGACAAGCCCAATTTCCTGGTCTTCGACGAGCCGACCAATCACCTCGACATCACGACCAAGGAGATGATCGTCCGCTCGCTGGGCGATTTCGACGGGACCATGCTGTTCGTGTCACACGACCGCCAGTTCCTGGCGCAGCTCTCCAACCGAGTCCTGGAACTGGGCCCCGACGGCCCCACCGTCTACGGCGGCGGTTACTTGGAATACGTCGCCCGCAGCGGACACGAGGCCCCCGGCCTGCGTTGATTCGAATCGCCCAGATTCGGCCCCCCGATCGTCGGCGCGCCTAGTTACACCAGCCCGTGGCCGACAGATCGACCTCCGAGTTGCCACGACAGATCCCGGGTTCGTAAGTCATGTTGTAGTGATCGAGGAAGAACTGCTGGAACGTCGGCGCATCGAACGCGCAGGCGCGCAGCGTCCAGGTCCATGCCGTGGCAGCCCAGCGGACATCCAAGGTCGGGTCGGGCACCAGGATGACGCGCGGCTTTTCTCCCGGGCAGTACAAATCGGTGTCCGTCGGCAGGGCGTCGATCCACTTTTGCGCCGCCACCACTTCGGCGGGACAGCCCCCCGGACAGTTGTAGACCGCGATGACCGCGCCGTGCTCGAGACCGTGCACCAGAAAACCCCACGGCACAGGTTGCGTATAGGTCTTATAGTCCGGCCAATACGGATAGTGCGAACCCGACGAAGGGGGCACCGTACCGTAACTGGTCGGCGAACAGACGACCAAATGCATGCCTCCCTCCGAAGGATGCATGGCGATGCCCAGGTTCGCCCCGGACCCACAGCCGCCTGACATCCCGCCGGCGCTTGCCCCGGCAGTCCCCCCGCCCGTTCCAACGCGGCCGCCACTGCCGACCCGGCCGCCGCTTCCCACCTGACCACCGCTTCCATTTCCGACCTGGCCACCACTGCCGATCTGGCCGCCGCTTCCCGCCTGACCACCGCTTCCGTTTCCGACCTGGCCGCCACTGCCGACCTGGCCACCGCTCGTGCCCGCCTGGCCGCCGGTGTCGACCTGACCACCGCTTCCGCTTCCGACCTGACCGCCGGTACCGAGGCTAATGCCTCCTCCTCCGGTTCCGGACATACCCGCCTTCCCTCCCGGGTGACTGGCGTTGCTATCGCAGCCAGCGATCGAGCTTCCGACGACAATCAAAGCGGTCACCACCGCCCGAGTCGCCGAAATCGTCAGTCCCGTGTTGGCGATTCCGGCGCGCCTGCGCTCAACGGCGACGAACCGACATCGCGCGGTCGATCTCGCGCTGTCCCTCGCGCTTCCTCTGGTCATCACGCTTGTCCCATTGTTGCTTACCGCGCACGAGAGCTATCTCCGCCTTCACGCGACCCTTCTTCTCGTAAAGTGAGAGAGGGACGAGAGTATACCCCTTCTCCTTGATCTTCCCCGCCAGGCGGTCGATCTCGCGCCGATGCAACAACAATTTTCGTCGGCGCCTAGGCTCGTGGTTCCGCCCGTGCGCGAACGCGTAGGTCCCGATGTCCACCTGATGCAGCCAGGCTTCGCCTTTGTCGACGTCGACGTAAGCATCGACAAGCGTCACTTTGCCTTCGCGGATCGATTTCACCTCGGACCCGGCCAGAACCAGTCCCGCCTCCATCGTCTCGTCCACGTGATACTCGTGTCGCGCGCGTCGGTTGCGCGCGAGAACCTTCACTTCCTCGGTTGCACCTCCGGTCGGTTTCGCCACGGCATCAGGATATGACAGTTCCCGCGTCCTTGCCGATCGCCGGACAAGCCAAGCCACATCCGCAGGCCGCGCCCATGCCAGCGCCGCACCTCGCCCCTATCCACGCAGGGCTTCCGGCAGCAAGGGAGACGGCGCGCCCGTGTACGTGATCCACAGCTGATGCGCGGCGCGGGTCATGGCGACGTGCAACAAGCGGCGCGCGTCGTCGGACATCGGATACGAGGAATCCGTGACCTCAAGGAGAATCACGATGTCGAATTCCAGGCCCTTGGTCTGGCGAACGTCGGTCACGTCGATCCCGGCGGTGAACGAAAAATCCTGATCGGCGACGATGCGCAGCGACGGAATCTCGACCTCCGCAAGCGCCTCGTAGTAAAGGCGCGCCTGTTCGGGATGGCGCGCGATGAGGGCCACCGACGCCGTCGGCTCGGCACGCATAAGCTCAATCAGCGCGTGCGACAGGAACTCGGTCGCCTCGCCCGCGGAGCCGAAGCCGAACGATTCGACCGGCGCTCCCGTGCGCGGCGCGACCGGCCGCACGTCGCCGACCAGGGGACCAAGCACGTGCTCCGCGGCATCGACGATTTCACGTGTCGATCGATACGACACACGCAACGGCTCCACGCGCTCGTGCGGGATACCAAGATCGTCCAGCATCTGCGACCAGCTAGAAAATCCGTGCTCGGGTGCGATGGCCTGGGCAACGTCTCCCGCCAGCGTGACGGAACGCTGGCGGGTTGTCGTCTCCAGCAAGACGGCCAGCTCGACCGGGGAGAAATCCTGCACCTCGTCGACCATCAAGTGCTCGATGACAAGCGGCCCCTTCGGGCCGGTCAGCGGTCCGCGTTGAATCTGGTGGATTCGCAACAGGAGCGCGTCGTCCTCTGGATCAAGCGCGTAAGGTTCGGCGTCCTCATCGGGATTGCGGCCTCCCGTGCGCATCCGATCGCGCTCCACGCACCACCGGTGCACGTCATCGAGCTGGCCCGCCGAAAACACACCCGGGGCGTGCCGGTCGAATCCGGCGCCGAGCGCCCCGCGATCGGTCAAGAAGGCCGCCCATTCACCAACGACGTCACGCGAGCGGGCGCGCATGCGGCGTCCCGCGGTTTCCACCGCATTACGAGTCCCGGGATCGATGGCGCTGGTTTCCTTGATCCACCGGGCGAGCGCCGTCACGCGCTGATCGATGACGGAGGTGCTTGGCTCGCGCGCCGCGCCCGCCGGCCCGGTCACGGTCTTGTCCCAAAATGTCAGAACCTCGTCGGCGTTGGCGCGATCCGCGATCTCGCGCCGCAGCTCGTCCCGGCACCAGGCGGCGATTTCGCGTTGCCGATCCGCCAGGATCTTCAGCATCCCCCCGTGGGCCTTCACCCGCATGGCGATGGGCGGGGTGTCATCCGTCAGCGGCGCTTGCATGGTCGGCAGCGTGGCGCGGCGGACATCGTCCGCCCATTCCTGGAATGTGCGCACGGGCACACCCGGCACGTCCAGCGACGGCAGTACCCGCGAGACATAGTTGGCCAGCGCCCGCTGATAGACGACCACCAACATGCGCTCCGATCTGAAGCGCTGCGGATCGGCGAAGGCAAGGTAAGCGATTCGGTGCAGTCCGATGGTGGTCTTTCCGCTGCCGGCCGAGCCCTGGACCGCGATCAGTCCCGACGTCGGGCGCGTGACGAGCTCGAACTGCCGGGGATCGATCAGCGCGGCGATGGCGGGCAAATGGCGGTCCGCGCGCCGCACGCCGGTTTCGTCCATGCCCAGACGCCCGCGCGCCACGGCTGGCACAGCGGCGAAGACGGCCGCCGCACCGCCGGGCAAGACCTTGCCGGGGCCCGAAAAAGTGGCAGGCGTCAGGGTGGCGGACCCGTCGCGTGACACCGACAGCTTGGCCTGAGTCGCTCCAACCTCACGCCATGTTCCAGTGGCGCGATCTCGCGCGTAGGTCCCTTGCGGGCTCGACACCCGGCGCAACTCGGCATCGACGATGGCGACGGTTCGACGGGCCAGGATCTCGCCCTCGACCACGCGGTCTCCCAGGCGTTCTTCGTAGGCATCGCCTTCTTCGTAACGGTAGAACAGCCGCGACACCGGGGCGTTTCGCCAGTCCACGATCTGCACCCCGCCGCCCGGCTCGACGAAGCTGCGTGCGCCGATCAAGACGTCGCGCCGGCGTCCGTTTTCCTCCAGGCGCAGGTGGCCAAAATACGGCGACTTCCGATCGACGGGTGGCGATTCACCCTTGCCGCGCTGTTTGGACAGGGCCTCGATTCGATGCATTTGCTCCAGGATCGAGCCCTGATCCTCGGGCTTGGCCTCCGCCAGGGCGTCGCGCAGCTCGATCATCGAACCTAGGTCGTCGACCGCGGTCCGGATGCGCCGGGGCGCCGTGTCCAGCTTGCCCATGACGACACGCAAGAGAGTCTGCTCCTCGGCGACTACGACCGGCACCGGTGCCGACGTCGCGCCCCCCGGCACGCCGGTTTCCGCAGGCGGCGCCCCCACGATTTCCGTTGCCGCGGCCGTCGATTGATCGGGTTGCACGGTGACCGGCCAGCATAGCGGCGCCCCCGGTCGCTGTCACCTGGCCGACACCGCGGCACCGCGACACCGCGACACCCTGACACCCTGACACCCTGACACCCTGACACCGCGGCATGGCTGCGGCAGGAACGACCCGGGTCGCTTTTGGTTTGGGCGTGGACGATCCGCTTCGATCCTGGCTTCTACGCTATGCGAGCGACCCGGCCGAAGAGCGTCGCGTTGGTCGCGCGTTCGATCGCGACATCGACGAAGGCCCCAGGCCCGACGCCGGGCGCAGCCGGCACCACGACCGCGCGAAAGGCATCGGTGCGGCCAAAGAATTCCGCGCCGTTTCGCTTCGATGCGCCTTCGATCAACACACGTTCCCGGCGGCCGAGCTGCGCCCCGTAGATCTCGCCAGTGATCTTGTGCTGTAGCGCGATAATCTCGGCCAGGCGGCGCTGTTTGACGTCTTCGGGCACGGTGTCCGGCATCTTGCGGGCCGCCGTGGTGCCCTCACGCTCCGAGTAGACGAACATGAACGCCGCGTCGAAGCGCAGCTCCTCTTGCGCCCGCAAGATGGTCTGGAACTCGTCCTCGGTTTCGTCACAGAACCCCACCAAGAGGTCGGTGGTGATGGCGATGTCCGGCATCGCCCCCCGCAAGGCGGCGACAAGCCCGCGAAACTGCGCGTACGTGTAGCCGCGTCTCATGCGCGCGAGAACAGCGTCGGACGCGGATTGCAGCGGCAGATGAACGTGCTTGCAGATCTTGGCGTCGGACGCGATCGCCTGGATGACGTCGTCCGAAAAATCCAAGGGATAGGGAGACGTGAAGCGAATGCGTTCGAGTCCATCGATCCTGGCTACCGCGCGCAAGAGATCGGCGAACGTCACATCTTCATGGCGATAGGAATTCACCGTCTGGCCGAGGAGCTGAACCTGCTTGTAGCCAGCCGCGGCCAGCGCGCGCGCTTGGCGCAAGACCTCGCGGGGGGGCGTGCCGCGCTCGCGTCCGCGGGTATAGGGCACCACGCAAAAGGTGCAGAACTTGTCGCATCCTCGCTGAATCGTGATGTGCCCGGTGATGCCGTCGGTCATCTCGCGGGCCGCATCCAACCCTTCATAGGTCTCCGCGCGATCGAGCGTCGTGTCCTTAAGACCGGCCCCCGGGCGGTGTTTCGGCAGGATCGCGCCTTGGCGCTCGCGTTGAATCTCGGCGACGTGTTCCACCAACCGGCGATAGCCATCGGGACCGATCACCAGATCCACGTACGGCGCGCGGTCCAGGATTTTTTCTTTCAGGTGCTCGGCCATGCACCCCGTGATGCCGACGACGACACCGGGACGCGCCTTCTCTTCGGCAAGCATGCTGACCCGGGCAAAAACACGCTCCTCCGCCTTCTCTCGTATCGCGCACGTGTTCAGCAGAATCAAATCCGCACGCGCGGGTTCGTCGGTGCGGCCATAGCCCGCGCGATGAAGCATTCCCAGCGCCATGTCGGTGTCGGCCACGTTCATCTGGCAGCCGTAGGTTTCGATGTATACTAGGCGGCCGGGCGATTCGGGCGGGTTCGCGCCTGACGAGGGGCGAGCGCCCTTGCTTGGACGCTGGTCGGCAAGATCGGCGCGCGAAGCGCGAAGCTGGATCAACTCAGACACGGGCGAGCAGTCTAGATGCCTTCGGTCGCCGAAATCCAGGGCCGTTCCTCCGACGCGGTCGAAGCATAGCAGGACTCCCGGGCAGCGAGACCCGCGGACCCCACAAAACGATCCGCTGACGGACGGAAAGGCATTTGTCTGCCCTCCAACGCGAAAATGGTCCCGATCGCCTCCAGCACGCGGCGTTCACGGATCGCGACGCGCCCTACGGACCTCAGGGAATGTTGATGGTCACCGAAAAACTGGGACGCGATGGTCCCGAGGCAATCGGCTCGAAGGGTATCTGAACCTGAACGGTTCCAGTCGACATCGCGCGCAGGCGATACAGACGCGTCGGACCGTTCGCGTTGGGCGGACCCGCGGGGATCGTCACCTCCAGAATCGTCGCCTTGTCGGTCGACAGCGTGACCGTCGTGCTGTAGCTGCCGGGCGCCGGGCTTGCGAGCGTGATGTCGACCTCGTCGCCAACGCCCACCGCAATTGTTCCCCCGTTGCTCGTGGCATCCAAGTTCACGAGATTGGTGGGAAGGCAACGCCCACCGGTGCTGCTGATGGTGTCGGCCGAGCAACTTGCTGCCCGTGGCATGAGGCAGCTGCCCGTGCACTGGTCGCGGCAGCCGTTGTCTTGAAATCGGGTCACGATAGCCGATAGGCCGTCGGCATTGCTGTTGGCGAAAGTGGTGCAACTGCAAAAGAAGCTGGCCCGAACCTGGAGGGCGCACTGGTTCGCGCCGCCGAGGGTGCATTCCTGCGCGATTTTCAGCGCCGCCGCATACTCGGTCATGATGCCGCTGCAAATCGCACCGTCGGGACTCGCGTCATGTCCGGGAGCATCCACGCCGGTCCCCGCGTCGGGCCGGTTGATCGCGACAGGACGGCCCGACCCGCAGCCAGCAACGAATCCGACGCAAAGGGACGCCAATAGAAACCATGGGCGAGGCCTCGGCATTTCGCCGGCAACATCAAGAATCTGATGACCCGCTGCGTTTTTTGCCACGCCACCAAAGCGCGTTTCACGGCTAGGAATCGTATTCATCACTTCGGCCCCCAAAACGTGTACCGAGAGCAGCAAGGACGATGCCGCAACGGACAAAGGGCACGCGAGACACTGGCCTGGTCCTTCGAGACGTCCCCGGCAAGCGCCAGCGCCCAATCACCTCAACGAGCCGAGAGCCCTTGTTTGGGCGCTGGGCGGCCAGATCGACGCGCGAAGGTGGATCACTCAGATACGGTGGTCAGTCCAGATGCCTTCGGACGCCGAAATCCAGGGCCGTCCCGAGACTCGTCCCAGCCCTATTCGTATTTTGCAGAAATTACTACAAAAAGCGGCGGCGAAAATCGACATGTGCAGAAAGAGCCGTCCGGGAAATCACGGGGCACGGACGACGGTCGCTCAGGACCAACTTCAGCGACCACTCAACCGACAACGGTTCCGGGCGTCTGTGCCCGATATAAGCTCGATGTGCGTGAGCTCGGCTCCCGTGCCGACCCGCATGGGCGGCCCCCAGCGCCCGTTCCCGTGCTGACATAGACCCACGTGTCCCGGACGCGGTGAAGGCCCGTGATGAACGGCTGGGCCAGAGGCACAAGCCAGTGCTTACGGACCTCAGTGAATGTTGATGGTCACGGAAAAACTGGGACGCGATGGTCCCGAGGCATTCGGCTCGAAGGGGATCTGAACCTGAACGGTTCCAGTCGATGTCGCGCGCAGGCGATACAAACGCGTCGGGCCGTTCGCGTTGGTCGGACCCGCGGGGATCGTGACCTCCAGAATCGTCGCCTTGTCGGTCGACAGGGTGACCGTCGTGCTGTAGCTGCCGGGCGCCGGGCTGCCGAGCGTCATGTCGACCTCGTCGCCAACGGCCACTGCAATTGTTCCCCCATTGTTCGTGGCATTCAAATTCACGAGATTGGTGGGCAGGCAACGCCCACCGGTGCTGCTGGTGGTATCGGCCAAGCAACCTGCTGCCCGTAGCATGGTGCAAATGCCCGCGCATAGGTTGAGGCAGCCGTTGTCTTGAAATCGGGTCACGATGGCCGACAGGCCGTCGGCATTGCTGTTGGCGAAAGTGGTGCAACTGCAAAAGAAGCCGGCCCGAACCTGGAGGGCGCACTGGTTCGTGGCGCCGAGGGTGCATTCCTGCGCGATTTTCAGTGCCGCCGCATACTCGGTCATGATGCCGCTGCAAATCGCACCGTCGGGGCTCGCGTCATGTCCGGGAGCATCCACGCCCGTGTCGGGTCCGGGTCCGCGATCGGTCGTCGAGTCCGCGGATTGATCCGAGGACGCGTCGGTTGCGACGGACATCCCGTCCCCTGACGCGTCGGCCGCATCGACAGGGTCCGTCTTGTAACAACCGCCCGTACACAAGAGGTTTCCGTTCCGCTGACCTTCGGGACACGGACAGCAGCCGCACGCTTCGTGGCAGCCCTGGCTGCACAGGGGCGGCGCCCCGCAACCGACGTTGGCGCAGTTCGGCCCGGCGTCGGCGACGGGAGTTGTGGTCGTGCCGCCGGTTCCCGCTCCGCCGGTCCCGGGCACGCCGCCGGTTGCGGATCCACCGGTTCCTGGTCCGATCGAGGCCGTCATTCCGCCTGTGCCGAGAGTGCTCACGTACCCGCCCGTGCCCGTGCCCCCGGTTCCGGTAGGATTGCTGGTCCCCGCGTCGGGCCGGTTGGTCGCGACAGGACGGCCCGACTCGCAACCAACAACGAATCCGACGCAAAGGGACGCCAAGAGAAACCATGGGCGAGGCCTCGGCATTTCGTCGGCAACATCAAGAATCTGATGACCCGGTGCACCTTTTGCCAAGCGCCCAAGGCTCGTTTCACGGCTAGGAATCGTATTCATCACTTCGCCCCCCAAACGTGTACCGAGAGCAGCAAGGACGATGCCGCGACGGATAAGAACGCCCCCAAGTTCTTCATTCTCGACCCTCCCCGCCGGCCCATGACGCCGGATGTGTCCGACGTGGGCTGGCCGCACTGGCCGCCTTTTCGTGGCTGGCACGCATCGGACGTGGAATCGAACGATTGTCGAAATCCAGGGCCGTCTCGATCGTGACCCGATTGTGAACGGGGGCCTTCCTCGCCAGGCTCGGGTTGCACTGGGCTCAGGCGGCCGATCCGGCGTCTGTGCCCGACACAAGCTCGACGTGCGTGAGCTCGGCTCCCGTGCCGACGCGCATGGGCGGCCCCCAGTAGCCCGTTCCCGTGCTGACATAGACCCACGTGTCCCGGACGCGGTGAAGGCCCGCGATGAACGGCTGGTCCAGACGCACAAGCCAATTGAAGGGGACCAGCTGGCCGCCGTGCACGTGGCCCGATAGCTGGAGATCGACGTTCGCTGCCAGCGCGTGCTTAAACGCCTTCGGCTGATGCGCCAGCAGCACGAGCGCGCGGGCGGGATCGCGCCCGGCCGTCGCACCGGCCACGTCCTGCCCGTGATGGGGAAGCATCCGTCCAGAGCTCGCGTCGTCGACTCCAGCCAGATCGAAGGCCCCGCGAATGTCCACGCGCTCATTGCGAAGCACGCGGATCCCGAGCGTTCCAAGATGCGCGATCCAGGCGTCGGCACCCGAGTAGTATTCGTGGTTGCCGGTCACGAAGAAGACTCCGTCTTTCGTGCGCAGATCACGCAACGGCTCGACCAAGTCGCGGAGCTGCTCGACGCTGCCGTCGACGAGATCCCCCGTGATGACGACCATGTCCGGCGCGAGCGCGTTTGTCGCGCGCACGACCGACGATACGAAGTCGCGCCCGATGGTCGGCCCCACGTGAACATCCGTCATTTGCACGATGCGGTACCCGGACAAATGCTCAGGCAGTTTCGCCATGGGTACGCGGATCCGACGCACAACGAAACCGCGCGCCACGTTGATCATACCGCCGACGCCAAGCGCTCCGGACACCACGCCGACACCCACCGCGATAGCGCGCGCGAGCATCCGGCGTCGTTGCGGGTCCTTGGGCAGGACGCCCGCAAGCGCGGCCACTCCCCGCCCCGCGTCGCCAAGGACCGTGAGCAGGAACAGGTAGAGCATGAATCCCATCCAGGTGTAGACCACCCAAGACAGCGGCGCGTTGACGAAACGGGGCGTGAAGCGCATCGCAGGCAGAGCGATCGGAATCAACGCCGCGAGGCCGAACACCAGCACCGTCAACCCCCGACCCCAGGGTGCGGGCCAGGCGGCGTCGCGCACCAGACGGGCCCAGACGTAGCGGTGCATCAGAAAGAGCAGCGCCGAGAATACGACGACGAAGATCAGCATACGCACGACCGTCACGATGCGCGCCAATGGCTCGGCTCCACCGAAGTGAAGGTAGCATCCACGGGCGCGCTTGCAACGCAGTAGCGGTGGCACGCGATCGTGCGGCGACGGCACCATCGCCTCGCGCCATTCTCGGCTACTATCGCGCCATGGTGCTTCTCTACATTGTTTGCGGCGTGATCGGACTAATCGTCTTGAACACGTTGCTCGGTGGGCCCGTGCCGTTCCTGCGCTGGTCCTTCCTTCGCATGCTATTCAGCATGAAGCACCTAATGTCGGAATGGCAGGTGGGTGACGGGCGAGAAGAAGCAGCGGCGAGCTACGTCATCGCGCACGCCCCCGCAGGCAACATCGACTCCGCTGTTGCCGCCATCGACCAGTACGCCTATCGGCAGAAGTTCCTCATCAATGTCGGCGACGAAAAGGGCGCGATCCTCGATGCGGCGATCGATCGCGTCAAACCCAGGCGCATGCTCGAGCTCGGCGCCTACGTCGGGTACTCGGCGCTGCGGGCGGCCCGACGCCTTCCAGTCGGCGGCCACGTGTTTTCCGTGGAATTCAATCCTGCGAACGCGGCCATTGCACGGCGGCTCATCAACCACGCGGGCGCCGCGGACCGCGTCACGGTCGTCGTTGGGTCGATCGGCGACGGCGGCAAGACCGTGAAGGCCTTGCAAGAGGAGTACGGTTTCAAACCGGGCTGCCTCGATTTCGTCTTCATAGACCACGCCAAGGAGGCCTACCTTTCCGACCTGCAACGGATCCTGGAAGCGGGCTGGTTGCACGAAGGAAGCGTCGTCGTCGCCGACAACGTCGGATTCCCCGGCGCTCCCGATTACAAAGCGTACATGGAGGCGGAAGAGGGAAAACGTTGGCAGACAAAAACGCACAAGACCCATGTGGAGTATCAGAAGCTCATCCCTGACCTCGTCCTCGAATCGAGGCTGACGAGCGTGTAACACTGGGATCCTGGCACTGCTGTCGACCGGATCAGAACATGTCAATGAGACTTGTCGCCCTGGTCAGCAATCGTTGTCAATGCGACGTATTCCACAAAACCGATACAACCGAATTGCAAGTGGCAATGTCGCCCTTGCCGTCGCCATTCAGGTCAGAGATCCCTATCGAATTCAGAGAGCCGCCGGCGGCATAGTCACCGCCGTTGGTGAAAGCTCCATTCCCGTTGTTCAGAAGAATGGTGACGTTGCCTTCATAGCTTCCGATCGCGAGGTCGACCTTGGCGTCGCCATTCAGGTCGCCGGCCGCGATGACACCACGGCTACCAGTCGCGTATTTGACCGGAGGGTCGAAAGCCGTCGCGCCCTGGTTCAGGAAGACGCCCACGTTTGCCAGCCAGAAATCCGAAACGACCAAATCGCCTTTTCCGTCGCCGTTCAAATCGGTCACAGCGATCGCGAATGCGTCTATCCCCGTCGGGTGGCTGCTGCTGGCGACGAACTTTCCACCTCCGTCGTTCAGAAGGAGGCTGACGGTTCCGTGGGTCGCGAAATCTCCCGTGCTCGGATCGGCTGCCCCAAAGTTGACCACCGCCAGATCCACGCTTCCGTCGCCATTGAGATCCCCGACCGCCAATGAATAGGGCGCGAAGGACGTGGGACTGGCCCCGACGGCGTAGGGGACGCAGGGGGCGAAGGTCCCGTCCCCCTTGTTCAGGAATACGTCCACGGTCTTGATGGCGTGGTCCACGACGACAAGGTCCAGCTTTCCATCACCGTCGAAGTCTCCGGTGTGAATCTCCGCAGCGCTCGCTCCGACCGTGGTGTAGTTGACGGCGGTCGCGAAGCTGCCGTTTCCCCTGTTGAGAAGAACGCTGACGATTCCCGTATCATCGAGCGCGGTGGCCATGTCGAGCTTTCCGTCGCCGTCCAGATCGCCCACGACGACGGATCTGCCGCCCACGGGCATGGGATAGACGAGGGGGGCGACGGCGAAAGTTCCGTTCACGCCGTTCAAGGTCACGCTCAGGGATTCATAATTCGCGGTCACCAGATCGGGGCGGCCGTCGTTGTTCATGTCCGCAACAACCGCCGACCCGGGGTTTCGGCCGGTAGGATAGCCGCGGGCGGCCTCGAACGTACCATCGCCGAAGTTCGACAGAACCGCGACGAACAGATCCTCCGCTGCAACCACAAGCTCGGCCTTGCCATCGCCGTTCAGGTCTCCGACGGCGATCGAGTGCGGAGCAAATCCGACCGGGAATGGCCCTCCGTCGATTTCCGCGAAGCTGCCATCCCCCTGATTCAGGAACACGTCGGCGGCGTCACCGTTGTCCGCAACCAGCAGATCCGGTTGCCGGTCCCCGTTCACGTCGCCGATCACGATGGAGTCACCACTGCGGCCGCCATAGGTCGTGAAGATGCTGAAGGTGCCGTTGCCCGTATTCAAGAGAACGCTCAAATGATAGTTCGAGGTGTCCGTGTAGACGATGTCCAGGCGGCCGTCGCCGTTGAGATCCCCGACTGCGACGGCCTTGGGAGTATCGTCGTTCCCGTAGAACGCGGCCGTGGCAAGGGTTCCATTCCCATTGTTAAGCAGGACCGCGACATCACCGTATCCGCTCTGAGCCTCGCTGGAATTCGCGACGACCACGTCGGCGGTGCCATCCCCGTCCACGTCGCCGATCGCGACCGAGCGGGGACCATCGCCCGCCTTGTAGGCGACGGGGGAAGCGAAGGTCCCATCGCCCTTGTTCATCAGAACGTTCAAGGTGGAATCCAGCGTGTCGGGGACGTGCAGGACGGCGATGTCGACCTTGCCGTCGCCGTTCAGGTCCCCAAGCGCGATCGCGAACGCGTTCAACTTGGTCGCAGTGTCGACGTGGACGGCAAAGGTACCGTCGCCGTGGTTCAAGAGCACGCTCACGCCCCCCCCTTGGTTTCCGACCGCCAGATCGGGTTTGCCGTCGCCGTTCAAGTCCGCAATGGCGACCGAAGTCGGATCGATACCGGCGTCGTAATTTATCGCGGGGAGGAGCGTGCCGCGGCCCGTGCCCAGCAGAACGCTCACGTTTCCGGCCATTCCCACCGGTGCCCGCGTGTTCGCGACGGCAACGTCCAGCCTGCCGTCACCGTTCAGGTCCCCGATGGCGACCGAAGTCGGGTAATCCCCGGCGGCGTAGTCACGCGCCGCGAAGAACGAGAATGGTTCAGGCGTCGGCCCCGCGCCCGTGAATGGCCGCGCGCCACCAGGCCCGCCGGCGGTGCCCGCGGTACCGCCCCCCGCCATCGCGCCGGCTGTACCCGCGATGCCGCCGCTCGCCGTCGCGCCGGCCGTGCCCGCGGTACCGCCGCTCGCCATCGCGCCGGCTGTGCCCAGGACTCCTCCGCTCCCGCCGGCGGCGCCACCCTTCCCTCCGTCCGCGCCCATGTCCCCAGGGCCCATGAATCCGCCGGACGAGATGGCAACGTCCCCACCGTTTCCGGTCCCGGACGAACCACCATCGTGGGCCACCGCCGCGCCGCCAGAGCCCGCGTTCGTGCTCCCGCCTCCCGTGCCGGCCACGTCGTTCTGGCCGATGACGTACCTCGAGTTACACCCGAGAACAGTCAACCCGATGGGGAAAATACCCACCAACAGGGGAAACATCTTCATCACGCGCGTCTCCTCGACAAGGTCTTCATGGGAGTCATCAGGGCGTGGTGTTCCACAGCACGCGCACCGTGTTGTCGGCGCCGCCGTTGATGGTGGTGGCGATCTCGGCCCTTCCGTCGCCGTTCAGATCCCCGAGGGTGAGCGAGCTCGGACCTCCGCGACTGGCATAGTTTCCACCGGGCACGAAGACCCCCGCTCCATTGTTGAGCAGGACGCCGATGTTGCCCTCATAGCCTGACACCGCCAGGTCAATCTTCCCATCGCCGTTCAGGTCCCCCGCCGCGATATTGAATCCATCCCCCAGGATCGAATATCTCACCGGGGAGGCGAAGATGCCGGCGCCCCGGTTCAGAAGAACGGCGACGGTTTTCGTCGTGGATTCCGAGACGGCCAGGTCGGCCTTCCCGTCTCCGTTCAAGTCGGCGACCAGGATCCTCGATACTTCAATGCCCGTGGGGCCGTTCGCGGATTCGACGAATGCTCCGCTTCCGTTGTTCAGCAGGATTGTCACCTTGCCGAAACCCGCGACGGAGCCATCGCCGAGGGCCTCCACCAGGTCCGGCCTACCGTCGCCGTTGAGATCCCCCAACCCGATCGAAAGGTCAAGGTTGGCAGTTCCCGTGGCGGCGACAGGATACGGCACTCCCGCGGCGAAGGTTCCACCTCCCGCGTTCAGGAAAACGGTCACCTCGAGCGCCGCCTGACTGCCGTCGGTCCCTTGGTTCTGGTCGGCGACGACGAGGTCCAACTTCCCGTCACCGTTGAGGTCCCCGATCTTGATGTCGAAGGCGTACGTCCCGGCGGTGTAGTTGACCGGGGCGCCGTACGTCCCATGGCCCTTGTTCAGAAGAATGCTTGCGCACCCCACGGGATTCTGGCCATCCAAATTCAAGGCACCCGCGGCGGCCAGGTCCAGACTTCCGTCGCCATCCAGATCCCCGACGGCAACGTAAACGCTCGTCACGGGATACGACAGGGGGACCGTCGCCAGACCGGATGTTCCATGGTTCAAGATGACGTTCAGCGTGTTGTAGCTCGCCGTGACCAGGTCGGGGTTGCCGTCACCGTCTACGTCCGCGATCGCGATCGAAGTGGAGCTGGGGCCGGAGCGATAGCCGACATCTGAAAGAAAAGATCCGTTGCCCGTACTGGAAAGCACCGTCACGAAGTCGGACAGAGCGTCACCCGAGACCACGAGTTCGGCCCTGCCATCACCGTTCAGATCACCCAGTGCGACAACTTTCGGATCCGAGCCTGCCGAATAGTCGTGCCTGACGAACCTGCCGCCGACCTGGTTCAAAAAGACACTGGCTATGCCGGATTGCCCATTGACCACGACCAAATCCGGTATTTGGTCCCCGTTCAAATCTCCGAGGGCGACGGCTTCATCGGGCCCGGAGGAAGCGTCGCCATATGTATACGTGTCCTTGAGATCGAACGTGCTGTTCCCCGTGTTTATGAGAACATTCAAGGAGCCGCTCACGTACGCGATGTCGGTCCGGCCGTCCCCGTTGAAATCCGCCACGACGACCGACGTCGCGACGGAGTCCGTCTCGAAAGCCGCCTGCGTGACGAAAGTTCCGTTGCCATTGTTCAGCAGAACGACGACACCTCCGGATGCATCCGCGACGACGAGATCGGGATCGCCGTCGTCGTTCACATCGCCAATTGCCAACTGCACGGAATAGTTGCCTGGTCTGTATGAGACAGGCGCCGCGAAGGTGCCGTCGCCCCTGTTCATGAGCACGTTCATTCCGCCAGAGACACTCCCGGCGGCGTTGGCGATGGCCAGATCCAGTTTGCCGTCGCCGTTCAAATCGCCGATCGCAACTGCCACGACTTTCGATCCGACGGCATAGTCGACGGGCCCCGGGAACGTGCCGTCACCGTTATTCAGAAGGACGCTGAGACCTCCGCCGCCGTTTCCGACCGCCAGGTCGGGAGAGCCGTCACCGTTCAGATCGCCGAGCGCGACGGAAGTTGGCTTGCTCCCCGCATCGTAGTTTACAGGGGATGGGAAGGTGGTGTCGCCCCTACCCAAAAGGACGCTGACGCCTCCAGCGCGGTCCGCAATGGCCAGGTCCAGCTTGCCGTCGTGGTTCAGATCGCCGAGCGCGATCGATGCCGGCCCGACCCCAGCCGCGTAGTTGCGTGCCGCCAGGAACGAAACTGGTGCCGGCGGCGGCGCGCCAGCGGCGCCGGGGCCTGCGCCGCCCGCCGCGCCCGCGGTTCCCCCGGCCCCGCTCATGCCCGCGGCGCCTGCAATTTCGCCGGACGGCGCGCCGCCGATTGAATTCTCGCCACCCGTCCCACCGGCGCTGACAATCGAGCCACCGGTTTCCGTCCCCGGGGCGTCTCTTCCATCGGACGCATCAGTGACAGCGGCGTCCGGGCCACCGGTCGCGGGCAATCCGCTCGACGCGTCGTCGCCCGGAGCGATGACATGCTTCGCGCCGCAGCCGAAGGCCGGCAACGCCAGCAACAGGGCGCCAGTGAGGAAGGGGGATCTCTTCATCGTTCGTTTATCCGATCCTTCCCCGTGTCTCGCACGCGAAGGAACCTTTCACTGATCGTGGTTGTCCAGGGTGTTCAACGTGCGACGAACGCCGTTCACGAAACGGCCGCCCGGGAAGCGAAGCAGATATTTCCGCAGATCCGCGCGCGCCTGAGCATCGTTTCCCATCGCCAGATAACAGGCGATGCGGCCGTGCAATGCCCGTTCGTGCAAGGCGTCGCCGGCGGAATCGTCGAGCGTTCGTGTGAAATCGGAGATCGCCTCCGCGTATCGTTTCGCGCCGACCCGCAATTCCGCTCGGATCACGAACAACTCGCGCCCACGCGTTGTGGCTGGAAGTTCCAGATGTTCCAGAACGGCAAGAGCCGACTGCCGCCGATCAAGCGCCAACAGCGCGTCGACCCGGGTGATGGCGGCCTCCGGCCCGAATGTGCTGTGGGGAAAACGCGCCGCATGGTCATCGAGGATCGCCAGCGCAGCTCGTGGATCATGGTCGTGGCGCAAGCGCTGCAATGCCAGACCCAACAAGCGTGCCTCCCGCGCAATGCCTGGTGTCGGCGACCAGCTGCTTGGATTTGAAGCGGCGAATGCCGGGGGCACCACGGGACCTGCAGGCGCACGGGACGGCGCGAGCGGCGGCGGGGACAGCGCGGCCTCCGGCGACGGCGCGGCCTCCGGCGACGGCACGGGCGGTGGCGGCGACAACGCAGCCTCCGGCGACGGCACGGGCGGTGGCGGCGACAACGCGGTCGTCCGCGAAAATTCGGCCGCTTCAACGATCGCCACCTTTCTGGACGCCCGGGCGCGATCCATGGAGCGATTCGCCCCCGATCTCGCGGGCTGGCCGGATGCGCGATCCGGAAACGGCTTGGCAACGCCCACATCCGCCGCTACCACCGGATCGAGACTTGGCACGGGATCGAGTGCCGGCTCCGATGGTTCGGCCGGTGCCGCCGCGACGATCGTTTCCGGGGTCTCCGTCGGCGATTCCCCCTGCCGTGGTCGTGTGGCAGCAACCCGCCGCACCCACGCCTTCGATTCAAGCGGAGCACGAACGGCCGCGACCAGCGGGGGCCGGGAACGTTTCAGGATCGGCATGGCGACCCACACGGCGGCACCCGTGACCCCGCCGATCCCCGCGCTCAGGGCCACGACGGCCAGGACGGTCTTCCAGCGCAAACGTGGCCGGTTCGACAACGCGACGCTGGCCATCAGGCGGGTTCGCACCCGCGCCAAGGCCACCGGCCCGGGCGGTCGCCGATTCACCGCGCTTCGCAGATGCATGGCGGCTGCCTCCTGCGCGGACCCGGGAGGTTGCGATTGACTGATCAATCGCTCCTCGACAGACGGCTCTTTCATACTCACGGACAAGCCTCCTCGCACGAGGTCAAAGCATGGATTCGCCCGACGAAACGCGCACGGGCCCGAGACAGACGAACCCACACCGTGGCGACCTTGATCCCTGTCAACGCCGCGATCTCGTCTCCCGACAATCCTTCCAGTTCGAACAGGACGAACACGGAACGGTACTTCTCGCCAAGAGAGTCGAGCGCCCGATACACCAACCGCGCCCGCTGACGCTCGATCAACTCCTCCACGGGCGAAAGCGGGGAGGAGCCGATTGCCCCGCCCTCGTGTCCCTCGTCCACGGATCGACGCAACAATGCCCGCAGCCTGACCTTCCGCCGGTGCGCGCGAACAATCAAGTCCGTGGTTCGAAACAACCAGGTGGCGGGCTTCGCCTCACCGCGGAACTCACCCAGTCGCCGGTGCGCCACCAGGAAGACCTCGTGCACGACATCTTCGGGATCGATCTCAGGGCCCCCAAGCCGGGTCGCCCAACGAGCCACCGTCGCGGCGTGCGCCTTGTACAGGTCCCCGATATCCAGCGATTCGGGAGGCGTGCGAATATCTGCCAGCGGGCGGGCCATGATCTTTAAGACTCTTGTGTCCGCGGCGCCCGCAGACCTTTCATCGGAAGCGTCCGAAACTGACCCCCGCCGCCGCGCGGAGTTCGAACCGCGGCAATGCCCCTTCGGCGTTCGTGCCCGCGACGGCCACGGCCTTTCGACCAGGCCAGACTGAACCGTCGAGTTCTATGAAAGGCGCCAGGCGGCCGAGCGCCCACGCCCCCCGGATTCCAGCCCCGAGGCCGAGATCGAAGCCCGTGTGCACATAGTTCGTGCTGTATCCGGTCCCCTCAAGGTGAATCAACCCCGCCTCCAGGTCGACGTGACCGTCGAGCGCGCTGTCCCCGAACCATGCACGATTCCTGAGGCCCAGGTCCAATGCTGCGCGCGACCAGAGCGATCGGCCAGGTGACGGCCCCACGGCCAGGGCATGTCCCGTCGATGCCAGAATCCCCATCCGTCCGGCGAGCCCCGATGGGGAAGCTCCCAACTGCGCGTCAATTGCCATCCCCGGGCCGAAGTCATCTTCACGTGACGCCAGGATGGCCGCGCCGACCTCCCACAGCCACGATCGAGCCTGAACAGGCGGCGACGCGGGCCGTGGACCGAGCTTCGAAATCGAGGCTCCGGGGATCCCCTGGCGGGGGCGGGGCGCTCCCTCCGAGGCGGGCAACTCGGGGCCGAGATCGGCGCGCATTTCTCCTTGCCAGGCAGCGATCACGACAGCCGCCGCCATCGCCAGATCGGGACACGAGCCCTCTCGGGCCAGCGTCCGCTCGGCCATGGCTACTCCCTGCGGGGTGCGAAGCACAATCGAAAGGCCTTCACCCACCCACCCGAATTCCGCCGACAACCGCGTTTCGTGGGATTCCGACGGAGGCGGATCCGGTGCAAGCCCCGCAAGGCGAGCCAACTCGCCCGCCACGTCGTCGCGCGATGGGCAGTTGGTGCTGGCGTGCAAGTCGACGGCGGCACCGAGCAGCAGGGGCATGATGAAGACGGTCATGCGATCACCATCTTGCATCCAAGACGGTTCCGCCAGGCTAACGACGAGCGCGCCGACCCGCAGGTTGCGCGCGAGACGTTCGCACAGATCGAGGGCCAAGCCGGCCCGATGAAACTCGTCGTCCGGGTCGACGAGAGGGGTCTATGGAGAAGGGCAGCATGACAGGCGCGGGAAGAAGGTCGAAGGACACCAATTCACGGCCGTCTTCCTCCTCGCAGCGAATCGGGGGGCCCATTGGTCGCAGTGTCCGATGCGGCGATGGCGACGGCGACAACGCGCGCGCGGGCCGCGCTCAACTCTCGCGAGGTGGTGTCGGGCCGTCCCGCGACGATCACGGGAAGGCCACCGGGACGTCCAGGCTCTGCTTCAGGGCGCGCCGTGGGGGGATCACCCAGCCCAGGGAGATAGCCGGTCTCGACTCCGACGGCTTCGTTGGCGCGCCAGAGCGTGGCGGCGGCGGCGAGGGCGGCGCGACGCTCCTGCGATGGGGCGATGCCCAAGCTCGCCAAAGCCTGCATGCGTGCCTCGTCCCAGACGAGCCCGACCGGTCCGTCCCTGTACTCGTCTGCCAAGTGCAGCGCCTCCCGTGGGCTGGGGGCGGACCAGGGCCCACCGGCCACCTCCAGCGACAACTCGACACCGGCGCGCTCCGCGCGGGGCACGATGCGATCGAGCGCATAGCGACTGGCGTCGAGCACCGCTGCCGACAGCGACATGCGCTCGCCGATGGCGGTCGCCCACAGGGGCGCGCCGGGCTCGTCCTCGTCGAGCTCACGACGCGCGAAACGGTAAACCACGTCTTGGGCCTTCGCGCGCAGAGGCACGTCGCCGAGGTGCACGGTCAAAACGCGAATCCCAAGCGACACCGCGAAGCCGAGCGTGAATTCGAACAAGGCGACGGCCGCACGGCGTTCGTCGGAATCATCGAGCGACGCCAGATAGGGCAAACGGCGACCCGGGCCAAGAGGGCCTTCGGGAAACGCGCCCGCGATGACGGGGACCGACATCCCCGCCCCCAGCGAGGCGGCGCAAAGGGGCGCCAAGTCCCCCCGTGCGCAATCGTCGCCAATCGCGATGCCATCGAAACCCGCGTCCGCCGCACGTCTGACCAGAACCTTCGGCTCGCCAGCCCCCGAGGCGAAGCACAATCCGGACGCGCAGAGAATCACGACGGGCAAGAATGCGGCCTGCCACCGCGGATTCAAAACCGAATTCGCCGGCAACCGCTGTCTACGGGGTCCCGACCAGGCCCCGATCAGCAACCGCAGCGACGGAGAAACCATGCAGGTTACCACGATCGGCGGATTGACATGGATCACCTCGCTGATATAAACGGCTGCGCTTCTTAATCTTTTCGGCGGAGCCGCGGGTTCGGGCTCCCTCTCTCGGAGGATGCCCATGCAACGTCGCCCTCGGTTCCGGCCGGTCACCTTGGTTTTCAAGAGGGGACTCATACGGGCCGTTGCGGTGATGCTGGCTCTGGCGGGGCCAGCGGCTGCGCCCGCCCGCGCGGATCAGTTGCGGCTCGCCCCCATCGATCTGCAAGCCTTCAGACCAGCGATGGATTCGAAGGGATACATCACGCTCAATTCATCGCAGGTGTTGGGGCGGTTCGATTTTTCGTTTGGGCTCGTGACGACTTGGGGAGCGAAGGTTCTGGATTTCACGAATCCGGCCATCACGGCCAACGGCGAGCACGCCCGATTCGCAATCAAGAACATCATCACGCCGTCGCTGCAGGGGGCCGTGGGCCTGACGAACTTCGCGCATTTCGGCGTCGAGTTGGGCCTCGTCATCCCCATGTCGATCATGTCCGGTCGCGCGTATCCCACCGAAACCAACGGCACCGCGACCTCGGCCGATGACAACGATTTTAGCATTGCTCATCAGGGTCTTGGCGACGTCATCCTTCTGCCGAAAATCCGGTTGATGAATGCCGCGCGCAACAGCCTGGGACTGGCTGTCATTCCCAGCCTGGTGCTACCGACCGGTGACAAGAACGCTTTCCTCGGTGAGGGAAAGGTGATTTTTCAGCCGTCGGCGGTCATCGATGGCGAATTCGGGTATCTGGGACGATTCCGGGTCGCCGTGAACGCCGGCGCGCGCCTGCGCGGCAGCGAGTCCGTTTTCATCGACGACGGCATGACCTACACCGCCCCGCGCACCTTCGGGGGCGTGGGCGGAGTTTCGACGAATACCCGTTATGGCGTCAGCGTCCACAACGAAGTGATGGGGGGAGTCGGTCTTTCTTTCGGCATTCTTCCCCAGAAGTTCGACGTGGTGGGCGAGGTCTACGGCCAAAAGGGGCTGAGCGCGAAGCGAATCGAGGCGGGCACCGAAGTGAATCTGCCCCCGGTGGTGGAGGCGGTCGGCGGAATCAAATTGTACCTGGCGCGCAATTCATTTTTCCTGTTGGGGGGTGGCTGGCGGCTGGTCAGCAACACAGCGGGAGCCGCGGCGCCGCGTGCATTCGTCGGTTTCATCTTCGAACCCAACGTCGGTGATCGCGACGGCGACGGCTACAAGGACGACGTTGACGGCTGCCCGGACGATCCAGAGGACTTCGACGATTTCGAGGACGCCGACGGCTGCCCCGATCCAGACAACGACAAGGACGGCATCCTCGACGAGAAAGACAAGTGTCCGAACGATCCGGAGACTTACAACGGATTCCAGGACGCCGATGGCTGCCCCGACACCACGACCAACGATCGCGACGGTGACGGGATTCCGGACAACGTCGACAAATGCCCCGACGATCCGGAGGACAAGGACGGGTTCGAGGACGCCGACGGCTGCCCCGATCCAGACAACGACAAGGACGGCATCCTCGACATCAACGACATG
>JADGRC010000048.1 GCA_017881245.1 Pseudomonadota bacterium | reverse complement strand
CTGACGACCGACGCTTTGAAAACGGAGAAGTTCATGCAGGATTCCAAGTCAGTCACGGGGCCGATCACGCAGGTCTTGACGTGATCGAACGAACCGCGCTCGGCGCCGTGGCTTGCCGTCCGCTGCGGCGTCCCCGCTTGGCCATGTTCGTGTTGGCGTTGTCGCCGATTCTCGGAATTGCTTGCAGCTCCAGCTCTGGAGGCGGCGGGCCGGCATCCGGTGGCTCGGGCAGCGGTGGCTCTGTCACCTCGGGGTCTGGCGGCTCGGGGAGCGGCGGACTGACCTCGTCAGCGTCTGGCGGTTCCGGCAGCGGCGGGGCGACCGTTCAGACGACGGGCGGTTCGGGCACGGGCGGGCCGACCGCGTCCGCGACGGGCGGCTCGAATTCGGGCGGGCAGACAGCGCCCGCGACGGGTGGTGTGGGCGGACAGACCACTTCGGGCAACGGCGGCCACGCGGGCGCAGGCGCCGGTGGTGCCGGCGCGAACGGCGACGCCGGCGTCATGATGACCGACGCATCGGGCACCAAGTCGGATGCGGCTGGCTCGCAGACATTCGTCTGCAGCCAGGTTTTGGGCCTGATGCTGACCGACCAGTGGTACACGGCGGGGTTCGAAAAAGCGCCCGGGATCGACGACGCCCGATGGCAGCTCAAGTGGATGGATCACGCGTACATCGACGAATGGGCAAACCCGAACAGCACGTTCTGGGGGATTGCGCCCACTTCGCCGTGCGCGATGAGTTCCAACAGCCCAGACCGGGTCGTGCTGGTCGCATTGAGCTGGACCATCCTCACGCTCGCCGATTGGCAGACGAATGTCCAAAAGGACGTCGACAACATCAAGGCGAAGTACCCGAACGTGAAGCAGATCGTGTTGATGACGATTATCCGAGGGCCAGGCAACAAGTCGTGCGGCAACACGACCGTCGTGGCCGAAAATACTCTGATTCCATCCTACGTAGACCAGGCGCTCGTCGCCGTGGCGGCCGGCAGTCCGGATCTTGTGAAGGTCGCGCCCAAGTTCGAGGCCGCGGCCTGTTCCGATTTCATGGGCACGGGGCCACACCTGACCGCCGCCGGGGATATGGCGATTGCGCAGATGGTGGCCGCGGCGTTCGCGAACCAATAGCCACGTCCTGAGGATCTCCCAAGTCGCCGGCCTTCCCGGACGACTCTTGCCCGCCCGGTGGATGCCCACACGCGCACCGGAGAGTTCGTGGACCCGGGCGTGGGCGGGAGGAGGGGAATGACTTCAGGCCATGATGTCCGTGTTGGGACCAATCACGATGGCATCACCGAACGTCTACGTGGTGGTCATTTACAGGATCCTTTGAAAGGGTCCATCACCGATGTCACCTTCGAGAAAACGGACTAGCGCGGCGTAATTCCCCATACGTTCAGCGGTTTGGTGATTCGGGTGAAGATTCTCGCTTCCGCATACCCTCCTGCGAATTGTGCAACAGGTGGTCTCCGGGGCGGCGAGATCCCCAAAAGGTGGGGTGGTGGACGTGGTGTCCGGTTCACCTGGGCAAAAGCCCGCGCAGGTCACCGACACTCGTACGAAGTTCCGCGTCATCTATGACACTTGGTTCGAGGAGGTCTCACGCTGGATACGGGCGCTCGGGGGTTTGGATGCAGACCGGGACGACATCGTACAAGAGGTGTTCGTTGTCGTCCGAAGGCGACTCGTTTCATTCGACGGCGCCAATCCGGCGGGTTGGCTGTACCGAATCACCCGCCGCCAGGTCCGGGATTTCCGACGCCGCGCCTGGGCCAAACACATTTTCACGAAAAGGCACCTCGGCGAGCCGGAGACATTGCCTGACGAGGGAAGAAACCCAGCCACGGCGCTCGAGTACAAAGAGAAGCAACGTGTGCTGCACAACCTGCTGCGGAAGATGACGGATGATCGACGGAGTGCATTCCTCCTGTTCGAGATCGAGGGCCTGTCCGGAGAGGAGATTGCGCGCATTCAAAGCGTTCCGCTGAACACGGTTTGGACGCGTTTGCACTACGCACGTAAGGAATTTTTCGCCTTGGTGGCGAAGTATCAACGACAACAAGACATCGAGTCACGAAAGGAAAACCAGTGAGAATCAGGGGTGGAGACAATGGCGAGGGAAGCATCGGTCGGGGGTCGTTATGCGGAGCCCCTGCTTCCGGGGCGCCGCAACGGCTCTGTATGGAGGCTCGCGACATGGAGCCTCGCGACGATTCGAGCGCAACTGGTGCCCAAACGCGGGCGCTCGAGCTTCTCGGCGCGGCCAAACCGTATCGGTTCACGGCCGGGCGAAAGGAGCGCATGTGGTTCAGGATGATGCCCCTGGCGCGCGGGCGATCTCGACGGCTATCGCGTCCATTGATCGCCACGGGGATACTGACCGCGCTGCTTGGAGGAACGGCGATTGCCGGCGGCGCGTTGGGATACTGGCCGGCGTGGGCCATCGGGGCCTATGCGCGCCTGCTCCCGAGTCTGTTCTTGAGTCAGCCGGTGGCTCCGACAATGCCCACCGTTGTTTCTTCCAGAATGGGTGGCCGAGGGGCGCGGTCCGGAGTCCCCGGAGGGGGGAGCGATGTCGCGACGGCCGCCAGCGAGCAGACGTCCGCCGGTCAGGACCAGGTCATCGCGGCGGCCGAGACTCCGCCGCGCCATGATGCCGGGACGTGGACGCGAGCCAGGCACGCAGTGCGCATGCTTCCGACGGACGACGTGACCCAGGTGGCGGCTGCCTTGCGCGCACTGCGGCAGAACAGGGATCCGTCCCGCGCGCGCGATTTGCTCAACGGTTATCTCCTGGCGCATCCTGCAGGTGTACTTGCCGAGGAAGCGTTGGCCATCTCGATCGAGGCCGCCTTGGCCGCCCACGATGGTGACGCGCCGACTTTGGCCGCGCGATACCTGCGCCTTTATCCCAGGGGATATTTCCGCTCTCTTAGTCGTGACGTCATCGCGTCATCGCCAGAGCGGTAGTCCACGACTGTCTGAAGATCCATCTGAACCGCTTGCGGCTCGCCGCACGGCGCCACGAGGCCGGCCCAAGTACGCCGGGGGTGCGTCGGCGTCTGGCCCGCTTCTTGAGCGGTGCGGCACTGCGTGGGAAATAGGACATCCCCCGGGAGCCAGGCATGAAAACAGCGGGAACCTTGAACGCACTGTTGGCGAGCGGCCTAGCCGCGGCGTGGTTTTTCGGCTGTACGAGCAGCGGAACCAACCGCGAAACGGGCACCGGCGGCAAGAGCGCATCCGGCGGTGCGACCCAAACCGGCGGGACGCCGGGAAGCACAGGGGGCGCCCCTGGGAGCGGGGGCGCGCCTTCGGCCACCGGAGGTATCCCGGGGAGCGGAGGCTCTGTCTTGGGCACCGGTGGCGCGAACAGTGGCGGCCTGTCCGCGGGAACGGGGGGCGCAACCGGTGGCGCGACCATCCCTGATGCCGGCTCCAATGATGCGTCGACGGGGTTGGACGCGACGAATGGGGGAGGCGGAGGCGCCGGTCGTGGTGGCGCGGGTGGCGGCCAGGTGGTGGTATCGCCCGTCGCGGATGGGTATCAAATGATCACGACCTATCCCGCTCCACCCGAAGCGACCCGCAAGGCCGGCGTGCCGCAGGCCGCTCTAGACGTGTTCACGATGAACAACAGCCAGGTCTTTCCCAATACGACCCGCACGGTGAAGGTCTTCATTCCGGCGCAGTATGTGGCGGGCACGGCTGTCCCATTCATGGTCATCCTGGACGGCGACGAACAGATCAACATGTTCCACACCAACATCGTGATGGAGAATCTGATCTTTCAGAATCGACTGCCGGTCATGGCCGCCATCTTCGTCAACACGCCCGATGGGTTCGGACCGATCCGCAGCCTCGAATACGATTGCATCGACCCCGACTACTCGAATTTCGTGCTGAACGAGCTGCTCCCGGCGGTCAAGGTCCAGCACCCCGATCTTAACTTGACGACCGATCCTAACGGTCGCGGTGCCATGGGTAAAAGTTCCGGTGGACCCGGGTCGTTCACCCTCGGTTGGCTGCACCCCGAAGCGTTTCGTCGAATTCTCACGCTGAACGGCAGTTTCGTGAATCAGTGCAGGGACGGAGCCGGCGCGGCCGTCTATCCAGGGCTGGTTAGCATGACCGATCCGCCGAAACCGCTCCGGGTGTACATGTTCTCCGGGAGCATGGACAACCCCGGCTATGCCGCGGCCAATCAGGCCCTGGCGGACGCGTTGAAGGCCAAAAATTACGCGTGGCGATATGTCTATGGTGTCGGCGCTCAGCACGCGGACAACTTCGGATCGTCACTGGTGACGGAAGCCCTGCTTTGGGTCTGGGCGGGCTACCCGCTCTGATGGCGGGGCCACCCCCCGCGGGCCCTGGGGCTTACGGTTTCGGAGGCGTCATGGCCGCCGGCTTCAAAGGCTGCGTCGGCTGCGTCGGCTGCATGAGCGCCGCCGCCTTTGCTGGTGGCCCTGGCGGCGTCGGCGCCGCCGCTTTCCCGGGTGGTTGCGCTGTCCCCTTTCCACCGGTCTTCGTCGTGTACGCAGGCATGGGCTTGGTCGCAACCGCCCGCAGCCACTGCCAGACTGCCGCCGCGTCGTCCTCGGTCATGAAGCGCATGGCGGGCATCATGAGACCCCGTTCCGCGGCGTCGAGGGGCTTGTACGCCACGTGATAAAAAAGGTTCATCTGTGCCTTCCGGTACGTGTACATCGGCATCGGCTCCACGAAATCCCATCCGAACCTGGCCCCCGTCTGACGGGCGCCATGACAAAATTGACAGCTTTGCTGAAACAACGCGAGACCACGTTGAACCTTCGCGTCGGCGCCAACGTCGAACTGTCGATAGTAAGGTTTAGACTCGGCGAATTCGATGCTGACCAGCGAATCGGTGTGCGTCCACGGCGAGAAAGCCGCCTGGACCTTGTCGCTCAAGGCGGGATGCCACTTATCCGCGACGACGATCTTGTTTCCCGTGAACGCGATCGGGCGCGCGTCCGCACGCGCGTCCTGCTTCGGAATACTTGGGAATGCGCCCACCTGGATCGGATCCTTTGCCTCGACGCCCATGCCGCGTGCGATGAATGGATCCAGCCGTGACATCGTCTCGGCGTCTCGAAACGGCAGCGGCACGGCCATTCCGTTGGCGAAGTGAAGGATCGCGAGATCAAGCGAAGCCGCGGGACCAAGACGCGAAAGCACCGCGGACAACGCGACGCCACGATACGGATGCGCCCGGCCGTACTGCGCGTCGAAGCGGACCATGTCCACCAGCGGAAGCTTGTCGAGGTCCACGTGCTGCGAGCGTTCCCGGGGCGCGTCACCGTCGGTGGGCTTGCCCTCGCCTCGTACCCATAGCTCAATCTCGGCCCCGGGTGGAGGCGGCGTCGGGGCAGCCAGCAGACCGCTCGGCGCAAGGATCAACACACCGGTCGCGACGACAGACAGTCGAGAAGTGGATTGGTTCATCCCGACTGCTGAAGCAATGCTCGTGCCCCTCGGACCACCGCCAAGCGTCGCAAGCAACGCGAAAACCTGGCGCGCATCCGCTCGGCTTCCGCATTTTCTGCGCCGCCACGGCGTGGCTGATCTAGCGGGACCGCCCGGACTCGGCGGCACCTGCGATTGACAGAAGCGGCCGGCGTCTGGGACGCTCGGCCCATGAATTTCGGATCTCGCTTGCCGGTGAATGCTTACAGCCTGACCCGGGAGCGGGCGAGGCCGGTCCGTCCTGACGCCGCGGAGATTCAATGAGCGGTTCGACCGAGTTGATGGGCCCGGACTTGACCGAGGGGGTGGATGCCGCCGGGCTGACGGAAGGTCGGGCCCTGCTCGGCCACGCCCGCGGCGAAGCGGTGCTCCTCGCCCAACGGGGCGCCGACATCTTTGCGGTGAGCGCGACCTGCAGCCACTACGGAGGGCCGCTCGCGGAAGGCCTCATCGTGGGGGACACGATCCGCTGCCCGTGGCACCATGCCTGTTTCAGTCTCCGCACCGGGGAGGCGCTGGCCGCCCCAGCGCTGAACCCGATCACTTGCTGGAATGTCGAGCGGCGGGCCGGCCGATTGTTCGTAGTCGGCAGATCGAAAGAAGGCATCGCAAAGCCCACGCCGCCGCACCAGCCTTCGTCCATCGTCATCCTCGGAGGAGGCGCGGCGGGTCAGGCCGCCGCCGAGATGCTGCGCCGCGAAGGTTACTCAGGCGCGCTCACCATGCTGAGCGCCGATGCGTCGCCTCCGTGCGACCGCCCGAATCTGTCCAAGGACTACCTCGCGGGCAACGCTCCAGAAGAGTGGATCGCACTGCGCCCGCCGGAGTTCTTTGCCGACAACAGAATCAATCTGCTACTCGGTCTGCGCGCGACCCGAATCGATGTGGCGAACAGGTGCGTCGTGATCGACAGCGGAAGGACCTTTCCTTACGGGGCTCTGTTGCTCGCGACCGGCGCCGATCCAGTGAAGCTGGCCATTCCCGGCGCCGACCAGCCCCATGTTCACTATCTGCGAACGCTCGCCGACAGTCGCTCGATCATCGCGGCCCTCGGCGCGGCAAAACGTGCCGTGGTCATCGGCGCAAGCTTCATCGGTCTGGAAGTCGCCGCCGCGCTCCGTACGCGCGGCTTGGACGTACACGTCGTGGCGCCCGATGCGCGGCCGCTGGAGCGCGTTCTCGGCCCAGCGCTCGGCGATTTCATCCGTGCCCTGCACGAAGAGCATGGCGTGGTGTTTCACCTCGGACAGACGAGCAAAGCGATCGATTCGCGCAATGTGGTGCTTGCCAATGGCGAACAATTAGGGGCCGATTTGGTGGTCGCCGGTATCGGCGTCAGGCCTGCGGTGATCCTGGCGGAACAGGCGGGCATCGCGATCGATCGCGGCGTTGTCGTCAACGAATATCTGGAGACCAGCGTTCCGGGCATCTTCGCCGCCGGTGATATTGCGCGCTGGCCCGATCCGCGCACGGGCGAAATGATCCGGGTCGAGCACTGGGTGGTCGCCGAGCGACACGGTCAACTTGCAGCGCGCAACATGCTGGGTAAGAAGGAGCCCTGCACCTTGGTCCCGTTCTTTTGGAGCCAACACTACGATGTTTCGATCTCGTACGTCGGCCATGCGGAAAACTGGGACCGCATCGAAAGCGAGGGAAGCCTCGCCCTGCGTGACTGTCGGTTGACCTATTGGCGCGGCGACCAGCGACTGGCTGTGGTCACGGTTGGCCGCGATCTGGAGAGCCTGCGGGCGGAATTCGAAATGGAGGAGGCGCCCGGAGAGCCTCGGGCGGCAAAGGCATAGCCATTTCCGTGTTTTCCTAGTGCGGCGCCCCGTTCACTCTGGGGCCAGCGTCTTCTCACGGCCCCGAGTCGATGGCCTTCTGAAGCAAGGCAATCGCCTGGGCTTCCGTGCACACGCTCTTGGCGACCTTCATTCCGACGATGCGACGACCGCGCGCGGCCCACAGCGTGAACTGGCGTTGCAGCATCTCCGGATGCTTGGGCGCGACGGTGACGACGAAGCCGAGGGCGTCTCGTAACGCGGTTTTCTTCCAGGTCCAAGGCAGCAGCGGATCGGGCATCGTTGGCGCCGGCACGCCGGGTGGAATGATGGGTCGGTTGACGGCCACGAACGCTTCCTTCGGGTCGCCGCCGACCTTGAAGTGATATCGACACTCATCGCCGTCACGAACCTCACCCGCGTACTCGGCCTCGCCGCGACCGCACGTCGCCAAGAGGTCCGATTTCTTGAGGACCCCCGCCGACGGCCCGACGCAACAGGTGGGGCGACCGTGCACCAGCGGATCGCGAAATACGGTTCCACAGGCCGGCCCCGGTTCCTTGACAGCCGCCGGCGCCTGGAGCGGTGGAGGAGTCTCTCGCGGCGAGGAAGGGCACCCGGCGAGAGCGACCAAGAGTACGAAGGGTGCCAAACGACGAAGCATGCGGGCGACTCTACCCCCGGTTGCCGTCGATGGTGCCAACCCGTCTCGACGCCTATCAGAGCCCGAAGTCGGCGTCGACGAGCATCCCGAAAGAGGAGAACCAACGTGTAAACTATTGAAATTATTTGATCTTACGAGAACACTAGCCCGCGCTACGGAAGTCCACGCCTGCCGCGATCCCCCTCGTCCCCTTACAGTACTCGCGCGTTGATTGCATTTCAGTACAGCTAACTTCATCCTGATTGGTTCGCGGATTTGTCGCGAAATCCGGAAGGTCCCCCTCCATGACAAGTAGGCACCGTCTACTCGGCATCACTCTTTTGGGCGCCAGCTTTGTTGGCGCTTGCTCGGGCAGCGGCGGAGCGACGGGAGGTGGTTCCGGCGGCGCGGTAACTAGTGGCCCGCCGGGTACCGGCGGCACGACCGGGACTGGTGGCAAGGTCTCTATCGGCTCGGGCGGTTTTTCCACATCCGGCGGCGCGACCGGTTCGGGTGGTGCGACCGGCAGCGGCGGTTCGTCCATGGGGGCGAGCGGCGGCGCGACAGGGGCGACGGGTGGCGCGCCAGGTTCCTCGGGTGGCATGAGTACCGGCGGCAGATCCGGCGCGGCAGGCGCGAGTGGGCGTGGCGGCACGTCGAGCTCGGGCGGCGCGTCGGGCCGGTCCGGTGGCGGAGCGGCGGGTTCATCGGGAACCTCGGGCCCCGCGGTCGCGTTTCCGGGTGCGCTTGGATTCGGCAAGAAAGCGACGGGGGGGCGAGGCATGGCCGTGTACCACGTCACCAACTTGACCGATACCGGCGCCGGATCCTTCCGCGACGCCGTCGGCCAAAGTGGCCGCATCGTGGTCTTCGACGTCGGCGGATATGTCAATCTTCAAACGACGGTCCTGGTCCAGAGCGATATTACCATCGCGGGACAAACGGCACCCGGCGATGGCATCGGTATCATGGGACGCGAGGTTTCGTTCAACGGCGCATCGAACGTCATCGTGCGCTACGTCCGCTTCCGCCAGGGACTCCTCGACGCGGACGCCAAGAAGAGCGGGATCAACCTGCTCAATGCCACCAACCTGATCTTCGATCACATCTCGATCGAGTTCGCCCAGTACAACAACGTCGACTCAGTTGGGGCAACCAACATCACCATCCAAAATTCGATCAACGCGGATCCGACTGGACAGCAGTTCGGGGCCCACACGGAGAAGACCGGGGGTTTCTTCACCTGGTACGGCAACCTCTTCGCAAACGCTCACGGCCGCTGCCCGCTGGCCAAATCCAACACCCAGTACGTCAACAACGTGGTCTACAACTACCAATACGCGTACGCCGCCGGCGACACGAGCGGTGTTTTCTGGCACGACCTCGTGCACAACTACTTCATCGCTGGCCCATCGACGAACAGCCCGGGCAACTATTTTTACCAGCTCAACACCGGCCAGACCTTCTACGTCGACGGGAATCTCGCGGACACCAACTCAGACGGCACCCTCAATGGCACGGACCCAGGTTCTCCCGGCGGCACGACCCATTCGACGACGGCGGGATCTCCGGACACGGCCAGCTTACCCACCACGAGCGCGGCCGCTAGCTTCGCCGCCGTGGTGGCCGGTGCGGGCGCGTCGCTCCATCGCGACGAGGTCGACACCCTGGTGATCGCCGATCTGAATTCTCTGGGGAAAAAGGGCTCGCTGTGGACGACCCAAACCGCCACTGGCCTGGGCAACATGGGCTACGGCACGCTCGCGGGCGGAACAGCGCCCACGGATACCGACAAGGACGGCATGCCGGACTCCTGGGAGACCAAGTACGGCCTGGATCCAAACAGCGCCGCCGATGCCACCGGGGATTTCGACCACACCGGCTACACCAATATCGAAAAGTACATCAACGGGATCGCGGACGGCCTTTACCCGTAACGTCCCAACTTGTGCTCCACGGCCCCGCCCCGCCGTGAATGGTTGGCGAACCTCGGGTGACCATGACAGCATCAAACGACCGTGAGCGACGTAAGCCGTAGGGACACGCTGAAGGTGATAGCGGGGGCGACCGTGACTGCGACGACCGTGGCGGCGGCGGCCTCGGGTTGCGCGAAACCGTCCCCGGGTCAGCAGCCGACAGCCGCGAGAGTAAATGCCATGGCGAGTAACGCTACGACGAAGACATCCGACCGGGACGAGGTTGTTCTTTCGGTGGCACCGCTCGGGTTCCCCTGGAAAACCCTCGATCCGTTCTTGTTTTGCGTTCACCACGACGATCGGTACCCAGCGGGAAACGAGACCCTCGGGCCGGCGGTCTCGCTGGCGGGTCGCAACCTGGGACAGGATTTCGAGGGCAAGGACGGATGGCGGATGTATCACGGCGAAATCGTCCCGGGTTTTCCGCAGCATCCCCACCGCGGCTTTGAAACCGTGACGGTCGTGCGCCGGGGCCTTCTCGACCATTCGGATTCCATGGGAGCGACCGCGCGCTACGGTGGCGGCGACGTGCAATGGCTGACCGCCGGCAAGGGGATTCAGCACGCCGAGATGTTCCCGCTTCTGAATCGCCACGATGAAAATCCGCTGGAGCTGTTCCAGATTTGGTTGAACCTTCCCGCGGCGAACAAGATGGTGGACCCCTACTTCGCGATGTTCTGGGACCAGACGGTGCCAAAGCGCAAGACGCGCGATTCGTCGGGCAATCACACGGAGATCACCGTGGTTGCTGGCAGCTTCGACGAAATGACGCCGCCGGCGCCGCCACCGAATTCGTGGGCCTCGCGTGCTGACGCACAAGTCGGGATCTGGACCGTCAAGATGGAATCGGGCGCCCGCTTTACCTTGCCGGCCGCCCCGCCTGGAACGAACCGATCACTGTATTTTTTCGGTGGCAGCGGGCTCGCCGTGAACGGTCGCGCGATCCCCCCCAAACACCAAGTCCAATTGCGCGCCGATGTGGAAACCGTCCTCGATGCCGGCGGACGCGATCGATCGGACGAGACCGAGATCTTGATCCTGCAAGGCAGGCCGATCAACGAACGTGTGGCGCAGTACGGACCATTCGTCATGAACACCCAGGATGAGATCCGCCAGGCGTTCGCGGACTACCAGAAGACTCAGTTTGGTGGCTGGCCCTGGGACAGGCCCGATCCCGTGCACTCGCGCGAACAGGGACGATTCGCGCGCCTCCTCGATGGCCGGCTCGACCGCCCGGCCTGATTTCCTCGACCGCGGGCAGGCGGAGCGACCGCTGCCTTTCTTTGTTGACCAAGTCTTGGCCCTGTTGCGGCCAGCCAACGTGGGAGGACCTGTCCATCAGATTTCCGATGGACGTCGCAGGAATCTGCAAGGGGCCGCCCAGGTGCGCCCGGTACAAGTACCGAAAAACGGGACAAAAACGGCGACTGGGAACCTGGCACGATTGCTGCCTAAACAGTCGAAAATGAACCACGCCCTGCGTTCGTCACATGGAAGGTCTCGCCTCCGTCCCGTCGTCGCCTTGGTGGCGACGCTGCTGCCGGCGGTCCTCGGCTGTAGTGGCTCGACGAGCCCGGGGGGTCGGTCGACCACCGTCAAGCCGGGAACCACCAGCTTCGACAGCGAGGAGGGCGTGAATGGAACAGGGAACGGGACCCTGAACCGCGGCGGCGTCGCCCAAGGCTCCGGCACCGGCGCTGCGGTACCAAGCGGCACCACGCCAGGCGCGGGCGCCAGCAAGGACGCGGCCGGGGTTCCCGCCGCCCCGCCGCCCATGGGCCGCAGCGCGGCCGTGGAGGAAGCGGACATCTACCGCGTCGACAAGAATCGGTTGTTCACGCTCAACACCTACAAAGGGTTCCTGATCTACGACCTCGCCGACGCCAAGAACCCCAAGCGGTTGTCCCAGTTGCCGGTCTACGGTTACCCGGTGGAGATGTTCGTGCAGGGGAACGTGGTGTACGCCCTGCTTCGCGACGTCCTTTACATGTCGCAGACGAGCGGCAAGGTCCAGTTCGAACGCCGGGACGTCTCCCAACTGGTCGCCATAGATGTGTCCGATCTCGCCCATCCACGGGTGCTGAAGGCCGTCGACATCGTCGGCCAGTTGCGCGAGGGCGTCTCGCGGAAGATCGAGAACACCATCTACGTGGTCTCCTACATTCCCCAGTCATATTACTGGGGGTGGGCGTACGAGCTCACCAACCCGCAGACCGAACAAGCGTGGGTGTATTCCTTCAACGTGGCTGACCCGGCGAACCTGCAATTGGTTCAGAAGCTGAAGATCTTCGAGGGCGGCAGCGTGAACGAGACCGACCCGGTGACCGGCGGGCAAGTCAGCCGGTCATTCTCGGACGTGGCCATCTCCGCCACCAGCAACGCCCTGATGGTGGTCGAGAACTGGTATCTGTCGTCCTGGAGCCCGAGCAAGAACGTGGGCACGGCTGGGCAGGCACAGTATACGTGCGGCAGCTACGCCGGCGATCAGCGGGCGGTCGTGTCGCTCATCGACGTCAGCGATCCGTCGGGGGCCATTCGCCTTCACACCAAGTTCCAAACCCGCGGGCAGCTCGACGATCAGTTCAAGCAAACCTACGTCTTCGATGACGCCTCGAAGAAGGGCACCTATTACGGCATCTTCCTTCGCCAGGCCTGGTCATCCAGCAATTGCGCGGGCGCGTCCTACACGCAGAACACCATGGAGTCATGGGACGTGAGCGACGGCAATGCCCCCGTGAAACTGTCGAGCCTGGACTTCGGCAAGCCCAACGAGACGGTCCGCGGAACAGCCTTCGATGTCACCCGGCAGGTGGCCTACGCCGTCACCGCGCAAGCCATCGATCCCCTGTATGCCTTGAGCTTCGCGGATCCAGCGCACCTGGCCGTCCGATCGTCGATCGATGGGCTGAGTGGGAGCGTGAGCCTGTTCCGCCTGGTGGAGGGTAACCAATTCCTGGTCGGCATCGGCCAGGACACGAGCACGACGTGCACCGGCTTCCAGGGCGCGGAGAGCCAGCATGGCGTGGGCATGGCGGTCAGCCTCATCGATGTGCGCAACCTGGACGCCATCCGTCTGGTCCAGCGACAATGCGTCGCCGTCGACGGCGACTGGGTCAGCTCGCCCATCACCTGGGACATGGACCAGGCCCACAAGATGATCGGCATGCAGTCGGACGGGACCACCACCGTGATCACGGTGCCGGTCACGTACGCCAAGCGTTCGCAGGACAACTCGTGGTGGTGGTATCGCACCGAGACCGCCGTCGGCATCATGTCCTACGACGTCAGTAAGTTCGATCCGGCGAAGGCGCCAGCGGACCAGAAGGTCATTCAAAACTTTGGAACCCTGGTGCATCCGAACGGAGAGGTGAAGCGGTCGATCGTGTTCACCCACGAAGATCCGACCACGCCCCGGCGCATGTTGATCAATCTGTCAGACACGCATATCTCGATCGCCGACATTCAGGATCTGCAAAACCCTGTGATCCAGTCGGTGGTCGAAGTCGCGCCTTACATCGACAGCGTCTTCGCTTACGGCGACTACATCGTCGAATCCATAACCGACGCTGGGGGCGTGTACTACGCGGCCTCGAGCGGCCTCACCGAGTTCCGAGTGCGGCGCGCCGGCTCGGATCCCGAAACCGGAGAGATCCTGTCTCGCTTCTCGGTCGTGGGCGTCCAGAACGTGGTTCCCCACGGCAAGCATCTGGTCGTGTTCCGCACGGTGGAAGACACCACCCAGAGCAAGACCGCCCCGACGAACGGAGTCCCGACGAATATCACCAACGTCCTCGTATGGGATCTGACCGATCCCACCCTGCCGGTCCAGATTGGCAACATCAACACCACCGAATCGATCTACCCCTACTACCCTTACTTCTGTGGGGTCGGCGGAGGATACTGGTTCTGGTATGGGGGCAGCTCCTGGGTCAGCACCAGCGACGCGCTGGTGTTCTCGGGATACACGTACGACTACGTCAAGCAGACGTCCGGCCAGGAGCTCATCACGCTGGATCTCGCCGATCCGGCGGCACCCCTCGTGTATAGCGCCCCCCTGCCCGCCCGAGCGTCCGGCTACTGGGCGGGCCTGGTGGCCGACGGCGCCGACGCCTCGGGGTTCTTCATGAACGTGTGGGACAGCCTGGGCTACCGCATGGTGGGCAACGCGCAGTTCGAAAGGACGCGACACTACGCGCAGCGGTGGCACCGGGCGCCGGGTGGCTCCGGCGCACCGGCCTGGGTGGCCGAGACAGCCGTGAACCTTCCTGGGACCCTGATCCAGACTTGGAAGCATTCCTCGGGAGCACGGGCCTACTTGACGACCGACGTGGTCAACTACGAGGTAACGGACAGCACGGGCGTGGTGGGTTGGCGGTCGGACACCCAGCTCAACCTTCTGCGGGGTCTTGCCGGGGCGGGACAGACCAACCTGGCGGAGCTCATGGATACCGCACGTTTCAGCAATCAGTCGGTGACGGACCTGGTGGTGGAGGGCAACGCGCTGCTCGCGAACATCGATCCCAACTACGGATACGTCTACTACGGGACCGGGGTTGGAGGGATCGCGACTCCCAGCCGTGGCGCGACGACCACGGCATCCGCGCTCACGCTCGATGACGTGTCGAGCCGCCTGGTGTCCTTCGACCTGAAGGACTTCACATTGAACAGGGTGTACGACCAGGCTTTGGGGACGCAGTACGTGCAGTTCATGGGCACCCACAACGGGCAGCTCTACATGAACATCTCGGGCGATGGCATTCTGGATGTGGACGTGTCGGATCCCACCCATCCCACGGGCAAGCAATTCCTGCGTACCTTAGGCTGGGGCAACACCATCGCTTTCGCCGGGGACGAGACCTACGTCGCCTCGGGCAACTTTGGCCTCTACCGATTCCCGCGCGACGCCGCCTCGTCCCTGCCGATCACCACAGCGTTGGCGACCACGG
>JADGRC010000387.1 GCA_017881245.1 Pseudomonadota bacterium | reverse complement strand
TGTGCGCCAACTACATCGACAACATCAAGGCGTACACGCAGAAGGAACGGGTCAAGAACAAGTACACGGGTCAGGACGAGGAGCCCGACGAGCGCCTCATGCGATCGATCGAGGAGAAGATCGACATACCGGAATCGCGCAAGGACGATTTCCGGCGCGAGATCATGAATTACATTGGCGCGCTGGCCGTCGAAGGGCGGCATTTCGATTTTCGGACCAACGAAAGGCTGCAAAAGGCCCTGGAGCTGAAGCTGTTCGAGGACCAGAAGGACTCGATAAAGTTGACCAGCTTGGTCTCGGCGGTGGTCGACCGCGACACGCAGGAGAAGATCGACGTGGTGAAGAACCGGATGATTCGCAACTACGGTTACTGCGAGATCTGTTCGACGGACGTGTTGAACTTCGTCGCGAGCATCTTCGCGCGGGGGGATGTGAAAGACTAGGGGCGGGGGGACTTGTCCCCCCGCCGACCCCCCAACCTCCTAGGGAGGGGGCCGGCCCGGCAAAGCCGGGCCTCCCTGTGGAAGACCTTAGGTGTGGACGACGGAGACGGAACGGGCGGACTAGAGGCGGATGACAGGACAGGCGGATGATTAGGACGGCACGAAAGCGGGACGGAATACGGAGACGACGGAGACGGAAGATAGGCGATGTTCATGGATGACAAGGTTTCGCAAGCGGCGGTAACCGTTCAGATGAATGGGACGGCGGCCGAGCTGTTGGCGAAGTTGATGCTCGAGATGGGGGCCGAGGATCCGATGGCGGTCCTGTCGAGGGCGCTCGGGATGCTGGAGCAGGGACTGGCGGCGCGGCGGCAGGGACGGCGGCTCGGCGTTTACGATGCAGAAACACAGAGATTCATGGACCTGGTGATCTGACATGGCGTTGAGGATTGACCCCGATCACGGCCGCTTCCGCGACATCGTGCGCGGCAAGATCAAGCAGGATCTGCGCAAATACGTGTCGCAAGGCGAGTTGATTGGGCGCAAGGGCAAGGATCTGGTGTCGATCCCGCTGCCCCAGATCAATCCGCCCCGGTTTCACTTCGGCAGCAAGAGCAACGGTGGCGTCGGGCAGGGCGAAGGGGAGGTAGGCGACAGTCTGGGAAAGGGCGATCCGAACGCAGAGGGCCCGGGAAAGGCTGGGGACAAGGCCGGGGAGCACGCGATCGAGGTCGAGCTGTCGCTAGACGAGCTGGCTCAGATCATGGGTGAGGAGCTGAAGCTTCCACGAATCGAACCCAAGGGTAAAGAACGCATCATCAGCCAGAAGGACCGCTACGTCGGCATCCGCAGGACCGGGCCAGAGTCGCTGCGCCATTTCAAGCGGACCTTTCGGCAGGCATTGCGGCGCCAGATGATGACGGGCACCTACAATCCAGAGCACCCGATCATCGTGCCCGTGCGAGAGGACCGCCGGTATCGATCGTGGCGCACCACTCCGTTACCGCAATCGAGCGCGGTCATGATCTTCATCATGGACGTGTCGGGATCGATGGGCGACGAACAAAAAGAGATCGTTCGGATCGAGTCATTCTGGATCGACACCTGGCTGCGGTCGCAGTACAAGGGCCTCCAATCGCGATACATCATCCACGACGCGGTGGCCAAGGAGGTCGACCGCGACACGTTCTTTCGCACCCGCGAATCGGGTGGCACCATGATCTCGAGCGCATACAAGCTGTGCGCGAAGATGATCGCGGACGAGTTCCCGCCGTCGGAGTGGAACATCTATCCCTTTCATTTTTCCGATGGTGACAACTGGTCGGTCGACGACACGGTCCAGTGCATCGACATCTTACGGACCCAGATCCTGCCGCGCGTGAATCAGTTTTGCTACGGACAGGTGGAGAGCCCCTACGGCTCGGGACAATTCATCAAGGACCTGACCGAACACTTTGACGAGGACGAACGCGTCGTGGTTTCCGAGGTGAAGGGCAAGGACGCGATCATGGACTCCATTCGCGATTTCCTGGGAAAGGGGAAGTAGGGCGGCGTGGCGCATCTTCCGCCGTACCTGCAAGATATCCAACGAGAGATCGAGGGATACGCGCGAGAGTACGGCCTCGATTTTTGGGACGTCGAGTTCGAGATCCTGGACTACAAGCGCATGCAGGAGGTCGCCGCCTATAGTGGATTTCCGGTCCGGTATCCGCACTGGCGCTTCGGCATGGAGTTCGAGCACCTGACGAAGAGCCATGTCTACGGCCTCTCGAAGATCTACGAGATGGTCATCAATAACAACCCGGCCTATGCGTATCTGCTGGAAGGCAATTCGTTGGTCGACCAGAAGATGGTGATCGCCCACGTTCTCGGGCACGTCGACTTCTTCAAGAACAACTACTTCTTCTCGAAGACCAACCGCCGCATGATCGACGGCATGGCGAACCACGCGACGCGCGTGCGCCGTCACATGGAACGTTTGGGGGTCGAGAAAGTTGAAAGTTTCATCGACTCTTGTCTTTGTCTGGAGAACCTGATCGATCCGATGGCGCCGTTCATCGTGCGCAAGCCGCCGGAGGTCGCGGGCAACGTGGAGCCGCCGGAGACGCCCGAGATTCCGCGATTGCGGGCCAAATCATACATGGACAGTTTCATCAACCCACCCGAGTACCTGGAGGCCCAACGTCGCAAGATGGATCGCGAGCGCGAAAAGCCCCGCCGCAATCCGTCCGAGCCCGAACGCGACGTGCTGTTGTTCCTGTTGAAGAACGCACCGCTCGAAGCCTGGGAGTTGGACGTGCTGGAGATCATCCGCGACGAGGCCTACTACTTTGCGCCGCAACGGCAGACCAAAATCATGAACGAAGGTTGGGCGTCGTATTGGCACGGCAAGATCATGACCCAGCGGGCGTTGAAGGCGTCCGAGATCATCGACTATGCGGACCACAACGCCGGCGTTTTGGCGACGGCGCCCGGACAGTGGAATCCGTACAAGGTCGGGATCGAGCTTTTTCGTCACATCGAGGAACGCTGGGACAAGGGGCGGTTTGGTCGAGAGTGGAATGACTGCCAGAATAGCGACGAGCGTCGCACCTGGGACAAACGGTTGGGCCTCGGCCGAAAGAAGATCTTCGAGGTGCGCCGCCTTTACAACGATGTCACGTTCATCGACGAATTTTTCACCGAGGAATTCTGTCAGGAGAAGAAGTTCTTTTCGTTCGCGATGAACGAACGTACGGGCAACTACGAGATCGATTCCCGCGAATTCACGCAGGTGAAACACAAGATCCTGTATCAGCTTACGAATTTCGGTGAGCCGTTCATCTTCGTGGAGGACGGCAACCACGACAACCGGGGCGAACTGCTGCTCCGCCACCGGCACGAGGGCGTCGACCTACAAGCCGATCATGCGCGCGCCACGCTCGCCGCGCTTCACAGGATCTGGCGGCGACCCGTGAACCTGATCAGCACCTTCGACGCCAAACCCAAGACCTTGCGCTTCGACGGCAAGGAGCACGCCGAGAAACCCGCGGGGTAGCCGTGCCGAGCCAGGGAATCAGTCGTTTGCGGCGTAAACACAGACGCACGTGACGTTGTCATCGCCGCCCCGGTCGTTGGCCATCGCGATCAGCGTGCGAGGCGCGTCGCGGTAGTATTGTGTCGTCAGAACCTGAGCGATCTCCTCCAGGGACAGGTAGTTCGAGAGCCCATCCGAGCACAAGATGTAACAGTCACCGGCCTGGACGATCAGGTCCTGCATATCGGGTTGTACGGACGGCTCGAAACCGACGGAACGGGTGATGATGTTCCGGAAACGTGATTCCTTGGCTTCTTCGGGGGACAGCAACCCGGCGCGGACCTGGTCCTGTATCCAGGAGTGATCGTCCGTCAGCTGGCGGGCCCTGCCGTCGCGATACAGGTACGCCCGCGAATCGCCGACGTGTCCGACGTGAGCCCGCCGATCCGCGAAGAAAAGAGCCGTCAAGGTGGTGCCCATGCCCCAGACGGCGGGATCCGCCAGGGCATTCTCGTAGATCGCGCGGTCCGCCTCCACGACGGCGTCCCTCAGCAAGTGGCCTACGGATAGGGCCATCGCGGCGGCGTGGGTGGTGGTCGACTGCGGGGGCGGACCTTGATGGGATGGGCGTGATTCCGGCCGTGCAAGGGCGGCGCCGAGTGCCTGTTCGACAAGGTCGACGGCCATACGGCTGGCTCGCTCGCCCCCGAGGTGGCCGCCCATTCCATCCGCGACCGCATACAACGACAGTGCGTCGTTGCAGAGGAAACTGTCCTCGTTGTGATCGCGTTTGCGACCGACATCGGAGGCGCCCCAGCCGCGAATCCTCATGTCACGGCGAGGTGTTGGCGCCGCCTGGCGTTCTTTCCGGTTTCTGGCTGCTCGCCGGCGTCGCCCCGGGCTTTGAAACACGCCTGTCCGTGATGGTGAATGCAACCCGCTCGCTTCCGGGCCCAGCACCGACGGGAACCAAGCGCTCCGTCGCGACCCCCTTTTGAACGATCACGTCGCGGATTAGGTCGGCACGCCGTTGCGTCTGCTCGGGCGAGGCACCGTCGGCATGAACTTCGATCCGCAGTTTTTGAATCTCGGGGTGGCCCTTCATCACCAGGGCCACAAGGCCGATGGTCTTCGCCGAGCTGTCCTTCAGCTCGCTCTTGCCCCCTCGGGTCACGAAGTGCAGGCGCTCCACGACGTCGATCTTATCCTCGGTCAACTTGACGATTTCGGCGCCCGGATCGGGGCAACCGTCGTCATCCTGATTCCCGTTCAGGGTCTCGGGCTTGTTCGGACACTTGTCGACCGCGTCGGGGAAACCGTCCTTGTCATTGTCAGGATCGGGACAGCCGTCCTCGTCCTCGAAACCGTCCGCATCCTCGGCGGCGTTTGGACAGTTGTCGAATCCATCCGGGATACCATCGCCGTCATTGTCGGGATCGGGACAACCGTCCGCATCCTGGAATTGGTCCCGATCCTCGGGCTCGTCCGGACACTTGTCGACGGTATCATTGACGCCATCGCCGTCGGAATCCTCCGACGTCGACGGGCATCCATCGTGAGGTCGCTTGCCGAGGCCATCCTCGGGCGCGTTCGGGCAGGGGTCGTTCAGGTCGGGAATGCCGTCCTTGTCGTTGTCGAGCTCGGGACAGCCGTCGGCGTCTTCGAACTGATCAAAGTCTTCCGGATCATTGGGACATCGATCGGATACGTCGGGAATACCATCGTCGTCGTTGTCAGGATCGGGACAACCGTCCTGGTCTTTGAACCCGTCGCGGTCCTCGGGCTGGTCAGGGCACCGGTCCTCCGAATCGTAGACGCCGTCGTGGTCGGCGTCGCGGAAGTCCGGCGAGAAGACCGCCCCCAGGAAGACCCGCCCGGTCGGAGCGCCGATTCCCTTTCCGAGGCCAACACCCAATCCGCCCGTGAGTGCCAGCATACCCATAGGCTGGGCGCGGGCGGCGAAGTCCACCTCGACGGGGTTCTCGTCCCAATACCGCTCCCAGAAATCGGAAAACCCGCTGCGGCCCGCGACCTCGGCCAGAACATCGAATCCCCTCAACACGCGCATCTGGCCAGCGACTCCGTAGAGCAACTGATTCCCCACCTTTGCGTCGAGGGTGGTGACGGACTCGCGCAACAACACGCCCAGATGGCCACCGATGCGAAAACGTCCCAACTGCAGCGAGGCGAGCCCCTTGGCCCGTCCGGTGACGCCGTGGTTTCCCAGGTACGACTCCGATTTCCCCGTCGGAAGGCTCAAGCCGAGCAGCCCGCCCAAGACCAGTTGATCGTCGTCCCCGAAGGTCCTGAGCTGGCCTTTCCCCTCGATTCGCAGATCGCCAAGGCCCGTTTCGGACAAGCGATCCCCGGTCGCGAGTCCCATGTTGGCATCCACTTTGTCGCCCGTCAGCAACCACGTCACGGGCAGGGAGACGCCAAGTTGAAACTTGTCGAGGAGCCCCAATGCGACCTGAAGCTCGGTTCGGTACTGGGTCGCGACGAGATTCGCGGTCTGCAGGGTCGCCCCTGAGTTTCCGTTGACCGACTGGACCCGGTATGCGTTGGCCTGGTAATCGAACATCAGGCCGAACGTGAGTCGCTTGTCGGCCGGCACCTCGGGAGCGTCCACGGTCAGAAAATTTCGCGGCCCGATGGCGGGCTGAAACAGGTCCGCCTCGAATCTTCGACTGGGCTCCATCGCGGCCACTTGGGCCTGGGCCTGGGACAGTGCGAAAAAAGAACTAAGGAGGCTGCAAACTATTAATGACTGTCGACAATAGGTTCTCATCCGATGGTGCAGGATAGCCCCGAGCATGCGCACAAGTCCATTCTGCGGGCTCCCGATTCATGACCGCGACGGCGGGGCCCGCGGTGCCAGGGCCCCGCTACGCCAGGGTACCGGGTGGCGCGTCGAGCCGCCGCTACCACCGGCCCCGTCTTCGCGCCCTTAGTTCCTTATCGTGAACGTGAAGCGGTAGGAGAGGCGATAGGGGATTGAACGTCCGTCATGGGCGCGCGCCGGGGAGAAGACGAACTTCTTCATCGCTTCAACGGCCGCCTCATCGAACCTGTGGCCCGCGCGGCGCAAGACACGAACCTGAACCACGTTCCCTTTCTCGTCGGTGTCGACACTCAGGTCGACGGAGCCCTCGATGCCCAGGTTTCGAGCCTCAGGTGGATAGACGTCGTCGCTGTTGACTTCGTGGAGGACCCGCGGCAGGGCGGCCACGTTCGCCTCTGGCGCCGGCACGGACGACTTGCCGCCCTGTGATGGGTAGGCCTCCACGGGGTGGTCACTCGCCGGGGTGCGGTTTTTTGTCATGGTGGTATTGCCGACGGGGACTGCGAGGGTCGCCTCGCCAGACACGACGGAGCTCATCGTGACGCCGAAGACGGGGGGCGCGTTCGGTTTCGTCTCCGGGGGCGTCGCCTGGTTCGGTGGCAAAGGGGCCTCCGATCGAGGCGCCCGGGGAGGCAGCTCGCGTGCGGGTGACCGCCGCGGCAGCACCTTGGGCGCGGCTTGGGGCGTGGGGGGCGACGGGGCCTCGGGCCGGACTTCAGGCGGCGGCGGCTCGTTCACGTCGATCTCGACCTTCGTCGCCACGGTCGAGCGCCGATCGACCGGGACCCGCAAGACCGTGATCGCCGCCAGCGAATGAATCCCGAGCGCCACCGCCAGGGCGACCGCGGACGCCCGTGAACCGCGTAGGACGGTCGATGGGTCGGCGTCGAACGTTCCTCCGGCTGTCACGGCCGGATCACCTCCCGCTGGTGGCGCTGCTGGGATCGACATTGATGGCGAATCGACGTACGCCCGCCCGCTTCACGAGATCGATCAGGTGCACGACATCGCCATGAGGAACAACCCGATCCGCGGCGATGATTGCCTGAAGCTCCGGCGTTCGCGGCAGCGTCTCGGCGATGTAACGGACGATGGCCTGATCGTTGCTCTTCTCGCCGTTCAGGTACAGGACCCCGCCTTTGTCCAGGGTCAGGGCAAGGGTTGTCTTGGTCTGATCGGATCCCGAAGCCGCTTTCGGCAGTTCGACCTTGATGCCCGCGTTCACGATGACGGTGGCCGTGACCATGAAGATGATCAACAGAACAAGTGTGATGTCCACGAGCGGCGTGACGTTGATTCCCGAGATCGTCTGCGACCCGAGATCGTCGTCCCCTGATCCGAAAGTTTGTGGAGCGCCTGCCACGTTGGTCCCGATTCCTAACCCTGTGAGCCCGTCTTGACCGCATCCGTCGTCGGGCGGGACATGGCGACGATGACTGTATTCGCCAGGGCGTCCACGCGTCCCAGAATTCTGCGAATTCTGCCCTGAAACGCGTTGAAAGCGATAACCGCCGGAATGGCCACGACCAGGCCGAGCGCGGTGGCCACCAGCGCCTCCGCGATGCCCGTCATGACGACCTGAATACCGCCGCTCTGATTGTGCGCCAGATCCGCAAACGCCTTGATGATACCCAGAACGGTGCCGAAGAGCCCGATGAACGGCGCGTTGTTGCCCAGAGTTCCGAGGACGCCCAGGTTGCGCTCAAGATCCATTCGCAGCCGGGATCGGGCGCTTGCCATGGCCGCCGAAACGGCGCCCGCTCCGCGATCGAAGTGCTCGATTCCGGCCAGCACGACGTCCGACTCTGGCGATCGCGCGGACGACAGCGCGCGGCGCGCGCCCCCCACGTCGCCCCCGGACAGCCGATCCAACACCTCCCGTGCCAGCCGGTCGGAATCGATTGATCGGCCGCCCATCCGGATGGCGCGTTCCACCATCACTGCCACCGATAGCACCGACAGAGCGATCAAGATCCAGAACACCCAATCGGCGCCGACCAAGGTCAAGCCCAGCAGACGTTCGGCCAATCGCATCGTCCCCATTCCTAGCCCAGATGTGCGGACCGATCGAGATCTAAACAGACAAGGGCAGCCTCGGGGTGTCGACGGTAACGCCCAGCGCTTCGATCAAGACCGTGGCGTATGTTCCCGCGGGAAGGCGAAACCGCAACCGCACGGCATCGCCGTGCGTGGGGACGGCGATCACGGCGGGAGGATCCAACGTCACCGGGACCAGCAGCGGTCGTCGCGTTCCCGGCAGATCGTGTCCCGCCGAGGCGAGCTCATCGCGCGAAACACCTACGTGGGCCAAGGCCCGTTCTTCGATTTCGCGTGCCTCGGTTCCCGGGGGTGGCTCGCGCGCCCAGCCTCCGGGCATCGGGCCGGTCACGATCAGCTCACCCGCGTCCAGGCGTTTTTGGTCGGTTGTCGGATCCTCGGTGATGAAGACTCCGCCGCTGTCACTCTTTTGCAGAACATCGCCGGTCAGGACCTGGCGCAGCTGGCCGGCCCCTTCGCGCAGGGCCAAGAACTGGTTGAACACCGCGGATTGCACGGCGGAGAGCAGCAGCCGCCGTCGACGGTGATCCCTCTCTTTGTGTTCCCCGCGGAGTATCGCCAGCCCCCGCTCGGTATTGTCCGCGCGCATGCCGAATCGCTGGTCGCCATACCGATTGGGCAATCCGTTCACCGCGAGCTTCGATAGGCGTTCGGTCAAGGCGTCACGCTCGTCATCGGTCGACAGACCGGTGACGACGACCTCGAATCGGTTGCCACGCAGGTGTCCGACCCGCAGCTTGTTGCCATGGCAGGCGGCCTCGAGGACCCTCATCTCATCGTCACCCGCGGCCAAGGCTCGTTCCGGGGCGACCCGCGGGATGCTCAGCCACTGCCGCGTTGTTGCGTGTCTGTCCTTCATGCCCGCGTATCCAATCTCGCGCGATTCGATTCCCAGGCGGCGGGCCAAACGGTTCACGGCGTCCAGAGTCGTCAGGGACCGCTTTTCGATCCAGACGAACGTGTGTTCGCCGGCGCCCGAAGGGGTGTACGCCGGGATCTCTTCCACCAAGAACGTGTCCGGCGACGGGAAAAACGAGAGCACGTTCGGACCAGGGGGACGTTCAGCGCGACCTGACAACGCTCGGACCGCTGTCGGCGTCGCCGGCCCCCGGGTGCTCGGGCATGTGACTGACCATGGCGATGTACATCGCCGCCGATCGGTTCGTCGGCTCCACGCCCAGGATCTGCTGCCATTCCGACAGGGCGTCCGCCCGACGTCCCATCGTGTAATACGTCAGGCCAAGGTTGACGCGCGCCGGGAGATAGTTGGGGTTGTCATGGCGGACGCGCTCGAACTCGCGCGCGGCGGCGACCAGGCTGCCCATCTCGCGCAACGTGACGCCGAGGCGGGTCCGAATGTCATGAAAGGCCGGGCACAATGTCAGCGACTTCTCATATTCGCGGATGGCGTCGACGTACTGTCCGCAATCGTGATAGGCGCTGCCGACGTCGGCGTGCATGTTCGCGATCTTGCCCCGGGCAAAGGGATCCATTTGTTTGGGAGCGCTCTTGGACACACTCATCGCGCGCGCGTAAACGTCCTTCGCTTCCTTGTATTTGCCGAGATCGTTGTACGTGACCGCCAGGTTCAGCGCCGCCTCGGTGTAGTTGGGATTGAGGGTCAACGCCTTGCGAAACATGGACTCGGCGTCGCCGAGACGACCCTGTTGGTGGTAGATGACGCCCAACATGTCGTAAACGTCCGCGAACTCCAGGTTCCCCTCGGCGATCTCGGCCAAGAACGGCTCCGCTTTACCGTACTCGCGCGCCGCATAGTGTTCGCGTCCTCGGTTCAGATTCTCGCGCATGCGTTCATCCATGGGCGCCCCCGGACGAATCGGAAGGATGGTCGCCGTAACGCTTGCGGATGAACTCCAGGTACAGCTCCGACCGGCGGGCCTGCTCGGCATCACCGAATTCGTGCACCACGCGCTCGAATGTGTCGCGGGCGCGGGCCGGCTCGCCCATGTGCAAGTACGTCTGTCCCAACGTCAACAGAAGCTCGGGCTCCCGGCCCGATCCGGGATAGCGGCGAATCGCGCCCTCGATACGCATGGCGGCGGCCTTCGGATGATCCCGATCCAGGTAGAACCGCGCGACGTAGACTTCGTGGTCGACCAATCGCTTCAAAGCCGCGCGCCGCAACGGCTGCGCCTGCTTGATGTACGGAGAATCTGGATACTTCTTCACGAAATCGTCCAGCTCACGAAGGGCGTCACCGACGGCGGACTGATCTTTTTCGTACGACGGGGGCAACAGCCACACGTCGTCGGGCATATCTTTGTAGGCACACTCGCCCAACCTGAATGCGCTGTAGCCATCGGTGACCTTGTCGTTCGTCGGATGAAGGCGCATGAACTGTTTGTAGCTGTCGGCCGCCTCCGTATAGTTGCCGCGGGCGAACTGCGTATCGGCTACGGCCAGCTCGGCTTGGACCGCATACTTCGAGAACGGAGATTTCGAGCGCACGAACTGGAAGTACTTCAGGGCTTCGGCATAGTTTTCGTCCTTCAGCTCCGCCAGGCCTTTTTCATAGTTCTGCTTCGCGGTGGATGAGTAATTGATGGCCTTGGTCGCTTCGTCGGAAGTCGCGCATCCCACGTCCGCTGTTACCGCCAGCAGGACGGTCGCCACGCCCAGGAGTCTGGTGAACCGACCGGGGAGCTTTGACGGGTGTGGGATCATCCGGGAAATATGGTACGTAAGCGACACTCTGTCGTCCAAAGGTTTGATTAGGGACGCTCGCCGCGTTCCATTTTCGCGATTTCAATCGCTTTCGCGCGTGGTGCCGTCGTCACGTGCGATTTTCGCGCCGCTCGTCGCGGGGCTCCCGCTCGTCGGACTTTTCATGGGCATCGTGGCCGGCTGCGCGTCCGCGGGACACGCGGGGGCAGTTGGGCTCGTGCCCGGTCCGGCGCCCACGGTCTGGGGCGCGACGACCGTCACGTTGGCGGGGGCAAGATGCCGGGCCGGTTCATGCCAGTGCCGCGAGCCCGGTCGGGACGACGAGGAGACCGTCCCGCCTCCAGAGGGCGCCAAGCGTTTCGAGGTTCGCATGTCGGCCGCGGGCGGCACGGCGTCATTTGACCTGTCGGACGTCGGCCGGGTTGCCACCCCCAACGCATCGGCCGACGAAAACAAGGAAGTCTGCGCTTACGTCGACGTTCCCGTTGGTAGCACGCACGACGCGGTGTTTGTCGTTGCGGAATCGAAGCGGGGTGGGGGGATCGCTCCCCGGCTGAGCATCGCGGAATACGGGCCAAAAGGGCCCTATTGGTACGACGTGGTCGCGATCACTTGCGAGGGACCGGGTGGTCTTTGCGACAGAGCTGCCGCCGACCGTTGGGGCGCCGCCGCTCGCCAGCGGAAGCGCGGTCGCCTGGATCCTTGTGGCTCGGCGGTCGTGACGAAGCTGATTTGGGAGACTTCGGGTGGACAAGGCGAGCGAGACGGGGGACTGTTTCGTGATTTCACGACTCGGTTCACAATGGAGGTGAAGAAATTCGCCACCCAGTTTGCCCCTGGATCGACCGAATGCTTGCCCAAATGAGCTGATCGAACCCGTCATGAAAGTCCATCTCATCGGAATTTGTGGAACGGGTATGGGGTCGTTGGCTGGACTGCTGAAGGCCGCCGGACACGACGTGCGCGGGTCGGACGAACATGTCTATCCGCCGATGTCGACGCAGTTGGCCGAGCAACGCATCCCAATTTTCGATGGCTACCGCGCCGCGAATCTGGACTGGTCGCCCGAGCGGGTCGTGGTGGGCAACATCTGCAGCAAGGATCACGTCGAGGTGATTGCCGCGAGCGAGCGGCAGCTTCCGCTGACGTCGTTCCCCGCGTTGCTGTCGGAGCTATTCTTAGCCCACAAACATGCCGTCGTGATCGCGGGGACGCACGGCAAGACGACGACCGCATCCCTTGCCGCCCACGTGATGGTCGATGGCGGACGCGATCCGTCGTTCCTAATCGGCGGCGTTCCCCTGAATTTCCGCCAGTCGTGGCGCCTGGGACACGGGAACGAATTCATCATCGAAGGCGACGAATACGACACGGCTTTCTTTGACAAGGGCTCCAAGTTCTTTCACTACCATCCACGCACCGTCATTCTGACCTCCGTCGAATACGACCACGCCGACATCTTTCCCGACGAGGCCGCGGTCAAGGCGGTGTTTCGCAGGTTCGTGGCGTTGATCCCGCCCGATGGGCGCCTCCTGGTCTGCGCGTCCTCTCCGGGCGCCCTTGAGGTCGCCGAGGCGGCGCATTGCAAGGTCGAGACTTACGGCCGCCCGGGCACCCGGGCCCTGTGGACATTCGAGGTGGCAGCGCGACTGAACGGCGGGCGAACGACGATGGCGCTGGCGCGCGACGGGACACGCGTCGGCAGCATCGATACCAATCTGCCGGGGATCTACAACCATGAAAATTTGATGGGCGTGGTCGCGGCGGTGGCGTCGCTGGGCGTGGACATCGCCACAACCGCGCGGGCGATCCGGCGTTTTCTGGGAATTCGCCGCCGGCAAGAGGTCCGCGGCGTTGCGGCCGGCGTCACGGTCATTGATGATTTTGCTCATCACCCGACGGCGATTCGCGAGACATTGCTGGGTCTGCGGGGTCGATTCGGTCCTGGAAAATTGATCGCGGCCTTCGAACCACGGTCGGCTACCAGCCGGCGTTCGATCTTTCAGCAGGATTTCGCCAAGGCCCTGGCGGTCGCCGACGAGGTCGTGCTCGCCCCTCTGTTTTCGCCGGAAAAGGTTCCGCCAAGCGAGCGACTGGACGTCGACCGCCTGGCAGCCGATCTGCGTCAGGAGGACGTCCCGGCCCGCGTCATCGCGAATGTCGCGGATGCCGCGGCTCATCTGGCCGAGCGGGCCGCGCCGGGCGATACGATCGTCATCATGTCGTCGGGTGACTACGGTGGATTACACGGCAGGGTCCTGGACGCGCTGGGCGATCCCGTCATGCCGGCGCGATCGAACGACAAGGCGCGGATCGGAACCTTTCTCGACAGGGTCGGAATAGCGCACCCGGTCTTGGATCAGTTCTGGTCGAGCTACCTCGTGATTCCTGCGCTGGGGCCGGATGCCCCTTTGGTAGGTTGCGTCGCGCTCGAGGTGATGGATGAAGTCGCCCTGTTGCGGATGCTGGCGGTGGCGCCCGAGCGGCGCGGCGAGGGCCTTGGTTACCTGTTGGTCGAGACGGCCACTGAGCAGGCGCGCAATCAGGGGGTGCGAAGCCTTTACCTGGTCACGGACGGCGCGCAGGGATACTTTGGCCAAAAGCTGGGGTTCGTGGTCGTGGACCGAAAAGAAGTTGAACCTCGGATCGCGACCACCGCCGAGTACCTCCTGGCGCGATCGAAGAACGCGACCTGGATGCGCAAGGAGCTGTGAGCGCTACCGGCGTATCAGAGCGCCCGGATCTCGAACGCACGCGACAGATAGCGGAGGAGATCGCGCGCGATGCGGGACAGGTCTTGCTGGAGGGGTGGGGGACCCGACCGGCCGTCGAGTTCAAGACCGACGACATCAATTTGGTGACGGAGTTCGATCGCCGGTCCGAAGCGTTGATCGTCTCGCGGCTGGCGAACGCGTTTCCCCACGACACCATCGTGGCGGAGGAGGGCACCGAGGTTGGGTCCGGTCGAAGGCGCCGGGATGGTCGCGTGTGGTACGTCGATCCGCTCGACGGCACGACCAACTTTGCGCACGGGTTCCCGTTGTTTTCCGTGTCTATCGGCTTGACGATCGATGGCCGCGCGGAGCTCGGCGTGGTCGCGGCGCCGGCTGTTGGTTGGTCCTTCTCGGGCGTTGTCGGGGATGGGGCGCGCTGGAACGATCGGGCGATATCTCCGTCGGTGACCGCCGAGATCAAGCGGGCGCTGGTCGTGACCGGATTTCCCTATGCGCGAAATCCCGCGCAGGACAATCTGGCGGAGTGGGCGGCGCTGGTGGCCGCCGCGCAAGGTACGCGGCGTCTCGGTTCCGCGGCGCTGGATCTCTGTTTCGTGGCATGCGGGTGGCTGGACGCCTACTGGGAGCGCATGCTGCATCCGTGGGATCTGGTGGCGGGCGCGGCGATCGTGAACGCCGCGGGAGGCCGCGCAACCGAGTTGGACGGTACCGCCTTCGACGGTGAGACGGGACGGGTTCTTGCCACCAATGGGCTTATTCACGAACAGATGAGCGCGCTCCTAAGGCAGGTGGCGCTGTCCTCGGGCGGTGCGTGGCCGTAGCGTCCTTTCGGGCCTCGGCCCGCCGCTGTCTTGCTCTATTGACCGAGGATACGGACGTCGGCGATGAAATATCGGGTGTCGCCAAAACACGAGCTCGGAACGCCGCGTTTTTCCTTGTAGTGCAGGGCGACCTTCTTTCCCTCGGCGGCGGCGAGACGTTTGGCAACGCTTTCGTCCCGTACGGTGAATTCGAAAATCTGCGGTGTCGCGCCCGGTACGGGCGACATCGCCAGCTCGCCCTCCCACGTCCGACAGATCCAACCCTTGTGGGAAAACTTCTGAACGTACCCGATGCGATCGCCGTCCGAGTAGCTGAACGTCAGGGTGATGGTGGTCCACGAGACCAGCAGGCCAACCATGGTCGCTACCACCGCCGCCAGGATCAGCTTGCCGCGGTTTCGTCGAAAAACGCCCGGCTGGGCAACGGATTCGCTCACCATCTGACTATCGCGAGGCGACGTATGCCGCGGTCATGTCACCCAGGTGGTTGCCCACCGAGGCAAGGGCCCGGTAAAGGCTGTCCTCTTGGTATGCGATCCCGCGCTCCCGACAGAACGCGCGCACGATGGGGCGCATCGCACGATAGCGATGGTGCGCGACCCGTGGGAACAGGTGATGCTCGATCTGTGAGTTGAGCCCCCCGTAGTAAAAGTCCAGGAAGGGCGGATTGAGAATGTTTCGGCTCGTCGAGACCTGTTGGTCGAGGTAACTGATCTTCTCATCGGCACCGAGGCGACGCATCCCGATGTGGTTGGGGATGAACACGGAGGCGGTCATGAGGGAAGAGAGACCCGACATGGTTAGGTACGCGAGGATTGCCGTCGGCCAGCCGAATACGAGGCCGGGGATGATCAGCAAAACCACCCAATGCAACGGCATCAGGAAACGATCGATCTTCGTTTCCTTCGGGCGCTGGAACAGATCGCGGATCCCGTCGTAACGGAGCGTAACCCAGTAGAACGACGACAGTGGCCAGAAGGCCCATTTCTGGATTCTAAGAAAGAACCGTCCGAGCGGCGTCCGCCAGTTCGCCGATTGCGGGTATACCGAGAACAGCACTCCGAAGTGCATATCTGGATCGCCTTCGATTTCCTGACAATGCGCGTGATGTTGGTTGTGCCGCGATCGCCAGAAGCCGAAGCTCATGCCGCACAGGAACGTCATTCCGAATTGTCCCCAAAGGTCGTTCACCCAACGCTTTCGGGACAACGCATAGTGGCCGGCGTCGTGACCCACGAACCCCATCGTGAGCATCGCGACGGCGCAAACCGGGGCCAGCAGCAACCACAGGAATCCAAACCGCAGCCACAGGAGTCCCAAGTACGACAGGAAGAACAGCGGGACCCAGAACAGCAACTTCCTTCGCCAGAAGGAAGAGGGTTCGAAGAACCCCTTCTCCTCGAGGTCCCCATGCAGATCCTTAAGGTCCTGCGTCAACTGTGGGCACCCACGAGACTGACTATAGCCTACTCCGGGGCTCCGCGCCGGGTTAGTTCGTGGTTGGACGCGAGGGCGAGCGAGACGTCGAACGCCCGCTCAGGGACTCATCGGAAATCCTGGTTGACGGTCGGATTTCCGCGCTTACATTTGAGATCAGTCCGTGAGGCATAACGCCCACGGAGACAAACCCGCCGGGAGCTGATGGCCTCGGCGAAAGGAGAACAAGACATGCATCCAGCGATGGTTTCGTGGTGGCGTGCGCGCCACGCGAGTTGCGGCAACGGAGCCGCGATGAATTGTGGCCCAGGCGGCAGCTATGATGGTCGAGGCGGAGGGTGGGCAGGTGGCGGCGATGGCCCGGCGGGGGGAGGAGGTGGCGGGGACGGCGACGGCTTCGGGGGGGGAGCGTTCGGGGTCCGACGACCTCTCCGCTTTCTGGCGTACAAGTTGGAGCTGGACGAACGTCAGGTCGCCGAGTTGGCTCGTATTTTGGACGAGCTGAAGACCGAGCGAGCTCAGGGTGAAGTCGATCGTCGCCGCACACTATCGGCGTTTGCGGACGCCGTTGGGGGCGAGACATTCGACCAGGCGCGCGCGAAAGAAGCGGCGGATCTGCGCGTCGCCACCGCGGAGAGGCTGCGAGCGGCGGTGATGAAGGCCCTGGCCCAAATACACGGGCTGCTGGAAAACGATCAGCGTGAACGCCTGGCCTATCTGATTCGCACGGGGGCTCTGGTCCTCTAGTCACTCGTTCGTTGTTTGCTCGTTGATCTCATTATTTTCGTCGCGGAAGGACGACAGCTGTTCTTCCGCGACGTGGGGGAAATCCATGCTCAATGCCGTGCGCATCGACAAGGACAAGAACGACAAGGGACTGCTGGATGCGTATTCGCAAACCGTCACAAGCGTGGCGGAACAGGTGAGTCATTCGGTGGTGAAGATAGAAGTTCAGGGACCTCGCCGTGACCCCGGGGAAACCTCGGGTAGCGGTTCAGGATTCGTCATGACGCCCGACGGGTATGTGCTGACGAACAGCCACGTGGTCAGTGGCGCGAAACGGATTCACGCAATCTTTCAGGACGGCCAACGCGTGCCCGCCCAGCTGGTGGGCGACGACCCACCGACGGACATTGCCCTCGTGCGGATCGACGCGCCCACCTTGGTGGCGCTCACGTTCGCTGATTCGTCGGCTTTGCGAGTCGGCCAGTTGGCGATCGCGGTGGGGAATCCCTACGGCTTCGATTGCACGGTAACGGCGGGTGTGGTCAGCGCGCTTGGCCGCTCCCTGCGGACGAAAACCGGTCATTTGGTCGACGATGTCATTCAGACAGATGCCGCGTTGAATCCCGGCAATTCGGGCGGCCCCCTGGTCGATTCGCAGGGGTTGGTGATCGGCGTGAACACGGCGATGATCATGCCCGCCCAGGGCATCAGTTTCGCCATCGCCGCGAATACCGCCGCCTTCGTCATGGGCAAGCTGATTCACGAAGGTCGCATCCGTCGTTCTTACCTTGGCGTCGCCGGTCAGAACGTCCCCCTGCATCGCCGCGTGGTGCGCTTTCACGGTCTGTCCGCCGAAAGCGGCGTCTTCGTCGTCTCGGTGGAGCCGAACAGTCCAGCCGCGCGGGCCGGGCTCCGCGACGGCGATCTGATCGTCGCCTATGGTGACCGACCGATTGCCGGCATCGACGATCTCCACCGTGTGCTGACCGAGGACCAGGCTGGCGTGGGCGCGATGGTGACCATCATCCGCGACCTGAAGAAACAGGACCTTCAGGTGGAACCGACCTTGCGCAAGTGAAAGCGGCTACAGGAGCAGGTCCATTCCGGTAACGATTCGCCCTGACGGGGCCGTCGAAGAGAAGGAAATGGTTTCGCTCTGTCACTGTCCCATCTAGAGTCGTCCCATGGTGCCAGCGGTAGGCCAATCCGTGACCATGGGCCGTCGGTGCAGGCTGGCTTTTCCCGCTTTGGTCGCGACCGTGGTCGCCATGTCCATGTCCGCGTGCGGGGACGGCATTCCGATCTCCGACCTCGCCGCGAGAACGACCGAGACGGTCTGTACCGTCGAAGTGCGCTGCGGCCAGTATCCCGACAAGGCCACTTGCACCGCGTCGTTCAGGCCCAACTTCGACCAGCTGACCGTGGAGATCATGGCGGGAAGGATCAAATATGACGGCAGCGCAGCGGCCGCCTGTTTGGCCGCCGTGGGTTCATCGACATTTGCCACCTGCAGCCAGGTGGACCTGTTCGGGATGTCCGAGCCTCGGGCCTGTGGTGACACATTCCGAGGCACGGTCGCGTCCGGAGGGGCCTGTTTCGCGGACGAAGATTGCATCTCCGCCCAGTGCGACAGGACCGCCTGCGTCGATCCCGCCGTGTGTTGCGCGGGGTCCTGTTTGGTTGCCTCCTTGGACGAGCCCGCGCGTCCCATCCCGATCGGAGGTGACTGCTCGACGCCGCGGGCGATCTGCGCGGGTGACGCTTTTTGCAGGCTTTCGGGAAGCCGCACCTGTACAGCGAGGATCGCCATTGGACAGGCCTGCGATGGTCTCGACGGCTTCGCGCAGTGCGTGGCCGGCTCACTTTGTGTTGTTGATTCAACGCCGGCCATTCCCCCGAACACGGGAGGGACCTGTCGGCGCCTTCCGGCGGAGGGTCAGGAATGCACACCTTCGCCCCCAGGACTTGGATGCGACTCCGTCCTCGACTATTGCGATACCGCGACGCTGATATGCGCACCCAAGCGCGGGGTGGGCGGCGCGTGCCCATCGGGTAACGAGTGCGTCGACTACGCCTATTGCGATCTCGCCACCCAGAAGTGCGCGTCAAGGGCTGCGGTAGGCGACTTATGTGACGGTGCGAATGCGATCCCTTGCTTGGGATCCCTTCAGTGCACGGCTGGGCAGTGCACGCTGCCGTCCCATGCCCTCGTTTGCCACTAGCCCCGTCGCGATCCTTACGGCGCCTGCGACGATTCCGGGCGCCGGGGCCGCCTGGGCTAGATCCGAGGCATGGCGACCCAAAGGCCGTTTTCGAACCTCTGCTGGCTGACCTCGGTCTTCGGGACGGTCCTCGTCACCTTACTTGCCGCCGGTTGCGGCAGTGCTGGCGATGGGGTTCGGTTGGGTGGTGGGTCCGGGGGGATGGCTCATGCGACGGGAGGCTCGATGGGGATCGGGGGCGCCGTCGGCACCGGAGGCTCGGTCATTTTACCTGAAACGGGGGGGGCGGTGGGTAGCGGCGCGACAGGAGGCACGATTGGAACCGGGGGAGCCGTCACAACGGGAGGTACGACTGGAAGCGGGGGAGCCGTCGGAACGGGAGGCTCGGTGAGCACGGGAGGCTCGACCGGTGGTGGGAACGGAAACGGCAGCGGAGGCATGACTTCCGGAGGACGAGGCGGATCGGGTGCTCCGGGCGGAACGGGCGGTGCGGCGGGACGGTCTGGGTCGGGCGGTGCGGGTGGGGCACCCGTCGGTGCGGGCGGGACACCCGTAACCGGGGGTCCAAGCTATCCGTACATTTTCTCGGTCTTCAACGATTCGCAGGTGGGCAGCACGACGCTCATCATTTACACGTCGACCGATGCGTTGAATTTCAAGTTGCTGTACGACACCAAGTTCGGCGGGCCGAGCGGCACGCTGCGCGATCCCAGCATCATGAAGCACACCGACGGCAAGTTCTATATCGCTTTCACCACGCCTCCGGACGCCGGATGCTGCGGCCCCGAGTCCAGCTTCGCCATCGCCTCAAGCGCCAATTTGAAAGACTGGACGACCGTCACGACGGTGCCCTCGGGCGTCGCCGGTGTCAAGAACACGTGGGCGCCTGAATGGTTCAAGGACAAAGACGGCAGCATCTATGCTTTGGTCAATGTGGACGGCAAGACGTACCGGTACAAAGCCCTCAATGACGGTCTCAGCATGTTCAGCGCACCCACCTGGATTGGAATCGGCCCCGGTTACATCGATACATTCATCGTCACCATCGGCGACACGTACCACGCCTTCACGAAGAACAGCGCCACCTACATCGAGCACGCGACCTCGACCAGCTTGGATGGGCCTTGGACGTTCGTCGGTCAGAACGACTGGGCGGGTTGGGGCGCGCACCGAGAGGCGGGCGCGCTGATCCAACTCGACAACGGCACGTGGCGATTTTT
>JADGRC010000386.1 GCA_017881245.1 Pseudomonadota bacterium | reverse complement strand
CGGGCGCGGATCCAACCATGACCGAGACGCTTCGCTTTTACGATACGGTGCAAACGCCTTTTCCAAGCGCAGTCCCCGTCGACTATCCGGATCCGTTCACCGGCGCGAATACGCCCGTGCGAATGACCGCGCCGATGACGCTAGAGTCCTGGAAAGGTACTTTTGGTTTTTCGCCGCGTGAAGCGAGCGAGAGCCTCCAGTCATATCGGGATCGCACGGGGATCGCGATCTATTACAACCGCAACGAGCTTGGACTGGGGCGAGAGCTGGGATGTTCTCGCTTCGTCGACGGCACCAGCGCCAGTGGAGAAGCGATCCTGGGGACCGCCTGCTTCGTCACGAACTACGGCGCTGGATTTCGCTTGGGAGAAGCGTCCCTTCAAGCCGCCATCGATGGAACCGAGCTCCGCAACACGGTCTGCATCACCCATCGACCGACGATGGATCCAGGGTACCAGGTCCAGTTCTATGTCTACGGATCGACCGGTGCGCGCCAACAGTGGGCGCGGTTGGATACCCTTGGTCCCCGTCCCCATCCGCACGTCTGCATGACCTGCCACGGGGGGGCCTATGACGACACGCGCCACCTCGCGAAGAACTCACACTTTCTTCCTTTGGATCCGAATCAGGTGGTTTTCGCCGGAGGCGATGCGGCGCGGGCGGGACTCACTCGGGCGGCGCAGGAGGAACGCATCAGGACGTTCAATTCGATGGCGCTGGACACGCCCCTGACAAGCCCCCAGCAGGACCTGCTGAAGAGCCTCTATCCGAACGGCGTGAGATCCGTCGGCAGCGTCGCGACCGGCGACGGCGTGCCCGACGCTTGGAAGACGCGGGCGGCGGACTCGGACTTCTACCGCGGCGTGGTCAGACCCTATTGCGGCACATGTCACTTGGCCGGCCAGCGGCAGCTTGGCGATGCCGACTTGAGGGCCTTTTCCATCTTCGCGTCGCCAGCGGCCTTCGATGCCGCTTCTCTGGAGACTCATGTATGCAACAGCTTCTCCATGCCGAACGCGCAACCGACGTCTCTTGTCTTCTGGGATGCTGATGGTGTTAGCCCGCTCACCGTGGCGGGCGAGACCTATCCCGCCGCCGCCGATGCGCTGCTGGCGCGCCGGGGACTCCACCGCTCCTTATGTCCAGGCTTGTCGGACGTGTCCGGATGCAGCCGTGGCACCGATCCCGATTCGCTGTGCGGCGGCAACGTCAGCGGCGGAGCCACGTGTGATCTGGATTCAGGCCGGTGCGTGCCCACGACCAAGCCCGCGCCGTAGTCAGTGTCCCACCAGTCCCTGCCCGGGCCGCTGGGGCCCGCGGGCCGTAGGAATCAACGAGGCCCGGCTCGGTGACCGCGGCCCTCAGGACGGATTTCCCGCCTTGTCGCAGGTGTAGAAGGCTCCGTAGGACGAATCGGCGCTGACGCCGCTCGACGTGACATTGCCGGCGTAGGCGCAAGTCGGTCGGCAGCAGTCCTGCATCGTCGTGGTGGTGTACCCGGTCATGAACCCGCTGGTCGCCGACGCCGAGTCCTTGGCGGCCGGGTCGGGTTGCGGCAGGCCCTGTCCGACGAGCTTGCATCCGGTCACCCGTGTCAGATTGGTCGGGCACTCCACACGTTTCGCCAGAACGTTCCAGTTTAGGTGATACAGATTTCCCGGCTGATTCGCCTCAACGCACGAGATCTGGCTGGTGCTTTGGCCGGATGGCGACGAGCTCGACTGAAGCATCATGCACTGCGCGGCGATCTGGTCCTGGCACATGGGCGCGGCGATCGACGCCTCCGTATATTTGCTCATCACCGCGCATTGGGCGGCGAAATTCAAGGCGCGGATTCCGCCGTTGTTGGGCTCGCCCGTGGTGGGGAACTGGCTGTACTGCGCGGAACAACCCGCCGTGTTGGCCCCCTCGCCGCCCTTGGCCATGTAGACGTCGAAGTTCTTCGGGCCTCCGGCGGCGGTGTTGAAGGCCTGCACGATCATCGGCTTGGGCGTCGGCAAGCCCGTCACCGGATCCATCGGAGACGCGAAAACCAGCTGGTAACACTGGCAGCACGTATTGTTGTAATTGCCGTCCACTCCGCCCGAATCCTTGTCGTGACCGACGACCCCATACACGAAGGGCGGATCTCCCGAGTTCCAGTCGTCCATCGCCGCCTGCTTGAACTCGGGGGAAAATGCCATTGATCGGGTGCACATGAATCCCTGGCCACCGCCGCAGCTGCTCTGCGCATTGTTCTTCAGATTTGGTGGATTGATCTTGTACCCTGGGCAGGCCGGGCACGAGGCCCCACAGTCGACGCCGGTCTCGTCGCCGTTCTTCTTTCCGTCGGTACACGTGGGGGGTTCGCCCGCACCGCCGCCGCCGTTGGCCGCGCTTGACCCGGCATTCCCACCGCGGCCACCATTTCCACCGCCATCCGTGCCGCCCGCGGCGTTTCGCCCCGCCGCGCCTCCCGCGCCGGCGGCGCCGATATTTCCGCCGCGTCCTGCCATCACTTGACCCGCATCACCGCCGCCGCCTCCCGAATCACCGAGGCCTGCTCCGCCACCTGTTCCCGCGAATTGACCCCCGAGACCCGCGACGCTGCCTCCCGTCACACCCGCGATGTTGCCACCCGTCCCTGGGGCAAAAGTGGCTCCGCCACTTCTGCCACTGCCACCGGTGCCGCCTCCGTCAGTCCCGGCCCCTCCGGGCTCGCCGGGGCGACATCCGGTCACCACGAATACCAGCACGGCAACGGTCAGGCCGCTGAGCAGTGCGAGATGACGATCTAGATCGTTCCCGACCGGGGACATTCGCGTTGATAGGGCCCGCGGGGGAGGCGGGTGACGCTCGGACTTCATCTCCGCACAACGGTGTCGACCGCCTTAACGGGAAACGGACTTGCCAGGCCGGATCGAGTCGAAGCACGTTTCCCGTCGGTCTATGGGTTTCGTGGGACGACTGGACCAGCGAAATCAAACGATCAAAGATGTCGAGATGCTGAAGAAAGCTCTGCTCGGAGTCTGCCCCATCCTGGCGCTGTCACTCGGCGTCGCGCGCTTTGGTCACGCCGACCCTGCCGGGACGAAGCCCGACAAGGCAGCCCCCTCCCCCGCCAATGGCGGAAAGAAGGCAGCCAAAGGCGCCCCGCCCGCGGCAGGGGAAGCCACGTTGGCTGGCGACATGACTTGCGCCAAGTGTGGCCTTCACGAAACAGCGACGTGCCAGAACGTCCTCGTGGTGAAGGACAGTGCCGGTTCCGGTGGCAAGGACGTGAAGTACTACCTGGCGAAGAACGCCGTCGCACAGGAGAACCACCAGAAGGTGTGCGGCGGTTCGGCGCATGCGACCGTGACCGGCAAAGTCAGCGAAGAAGGCGGCAAAAAGATCATCACGGCTTCGGCGGTGAAGTTCGACTGATCCTCGCGTTGCGTTCGCCGTGGCACGCGATCAGCGCACGAAGCGCCCGAGGAAAACGAACGTCGCGACCACCACCGCCGCCACCGCCAGCAGTTTCGGAATGGAGATGCGCGAGGTCAGTACTGGAACGGGCATCTCGACCTCCCTCGCCACCGAGGCAATTGATGTGGAGGACGGTACTCTCGCAGTCAGGGCGGATAGCGGCACAGCGGCCTGAACGGGCACTGGTGGCATTCGTTCACCGGCGCGCGCGTCGACGATGGGTCGCGGCGACGGCGCAGCGTTCTTGAGCGAATTCACGACGACGACTGGCTCGGCTGCCACCTCAGATATCCGCCCAGCGGGCAGGTCCACCATTGCCCGAGCGGGTGTGCGGGCGGTCGGCCGGGCTGGCGTGCTGGTGGTCGAAACCGGCGTCCTGGCCGTCGAAACAACTGGCGTCCTGGCCTTTGAAACAGCCTGCGCGCTGACCGCCGAAACAGCAGCCTGCGTCCTGGCCGTCGAAACAGCCTGCGTGCTGACCGTCGGCGCAGCTGGCGTCTTGGTGGTCGGAACGGCGGAGGGGGATCTCTGCACCACGACGGGCGTCTTCTCGCTGGTTGCCCCGCGATCCGCGAGCACCACGTCGAACAGCGCCATGATGGCCGGGGTGACGCGACTTCCAAAAAGTCTGCGTCCTTCTTCTATCTGCGCAGCCAGATCTTCGCCTTCTTGCGGTCGCTCTCGACGATAGAGCTCGATGTCCGACAGAATGACTCGGGCCAAACGCTTGGCCGCCTCCTCCGTGTTGATGAGCGCCATGGCAGACCCGAGTTTCGTCCATCGGCGGGAAAGCGCCAGGCCTGAAGTCGGCCTACACCCCTCGCCGTCGGCCCGAAACCTTAATCCCCTTCACGGGTTTCGCCGGTCATCCGGACGATCACCGGGTAAGGACGGGGAAGATGCCACGGGTTGTATCGTGGTCACATCGTGACAATGCGGCACCCCCGGCTGTGGTTTCCTCTGGTCTTCTTGGGCGTATTCGGGTGCGATTCGAGGCGTCCCGAAAGTAAGAACGTGGATGGCGCGGCGGGCGGAGCGCCCTTCACCACGGGAGCGGACGCGCCGGGTGGTGATGCGTCGCTCACCCGCGATGCCTCCGGTGCAACTGATCTGGCGCCGAATACAGGCGGTACGGGCGGCATTGCTGCTCCCGTCGGAACCGGGGGCGCGCCTACGGCCAGTGGCGGCGCGGCCCCGGCCGGCGGAGCCGATACGGGTGGTACCACGGCCGACGGAGGTTATGCCGGAGCCGCCGCAGGGGCCAACGGAAGCATCGGAGGGACGAGCGCCAGCGGCGGGGTCGCGGGTACAAGCATCACGGGCGGCGTCGCAGGTACAAGTACCGGTGGCGGTGGCGGTGGCTCAACCGCGGGAACTTCCGGTTCCGCGGGCTCGACTGGACTTGAGAACCAATGCGGCTTGAAAACCGCGACGTCGTGTTTCGAGCCGTGCGGCGGTGATCTCTTCGGCAACTGGGTTCTCGAGGATTCCTGTTTTAGCCCCGCCACGACCAAGAAGGGAGTGTGCGAGACCATCATTCAGGGCACGCCCATCGAGAATGATCTCCTCGTGACCGGCGCGGCCACCGGCGAGCTCTCGGTGTTCGGGACGGAAAACTGGTCGATAAAGGCCACCATGTCTTTGGGTTGCCGTGGGCTTGCTTCCGCGGACCTTTGCTCTTCCGCATCCCTGTTATCGGATGCCCTCCTCTTCTCGTACACGCAACCCATGTCGTGTTCACCCAATGCGTGCGGCGCTTGTGACTGCGCCGCGCCCGAGGTGAACGGAAAGATCGTGTTTCCGCTGGCTCGTGCCCTCGACAAGCTTCAAGTGACCTTCCTGCGATCGGGGCCTTTCACGTTTCCCTATTGTGTCACGGGAGACGTGCTCTGGATCGGCGGGACCGACTCGGACGGTACGCCCAAGGTTTCCTACAAGTTCCGCAAGCGCAGCTGTAAGGGAACCACGACTCCTTGCGCCCAGCGCGCCCTCGACCAATGCGAGCTCGGTCAGGGCTGCACACGAGGGGTTTGCACGGACGCCAAGCCGGGAATGGCAACGGGCTGCGAAAACGTAACGGGCGCGGACGGTTGCTTGCCGGAGCAGGGTTGTCTCTGGAATCCGAATGTCTGCGTCGGCACCGCGGACGTCTCGTGCGATCCCACCGTCTGCGGAACCAGAGCCGGATGCACATGGGGAGACCCCGTGCAAAGATGCACCGGGGACTCCGATTGTGCATATCGTAACGCGGACCAATGCGTCGGAGTCGGTTCCGCCGCGGGATGCTCGCTTCACGTTTGCGCGCCCCCGTTCGGCACCACCGACGATTCAGCCAATTGCCGGTTGATCCTAACCGCGGCGGACTGTGCGAAGGCCCCCGGTTGCGTAGCCCACCCTCGATCCGCCGCCGCTCCGTGCACCGGTCAAACGTTGTGCTCCTCGCAAACCGACGCGGCGATATGTGAACAGTTGTTCTGCTATTCGCAGGCTTGCACCGGCACTTCGACTCCGTGTTCCGAGGTTCCGCTGGCCGAATGCGCGAAAGTGCCCGGCTGCCAAATCACTTGGTGAGAAACAACGTGTCACCTCTCCGCTCCTGCGCGGGTCCAAACCAAGCCCCTTTGAGGTCCTAAAATCTCGATGACAATCGCAGTTGGTCGAGGCAAGAGCATCGACGGTGGAAGTCGCATGCGACGCCACGGAGGTTCGAATCATCATGCGCGGTAGCTCGAGAAAATCGATACGCACAATGGCGATCGGGTACGCGTTCCTGTTCGCCGCGTGCGGTGGTTCGGCAAAGGCCCCCCAGTCGGGCGGCGGTGGCTCGCGAGGCAGCGGCGGGAGCAATGTCACCGACGGCGGTGCTCCCGTCGGTGTGGGCAGCGGCGGCAAGGCAGGGATAGGCAACGGCGGTGCGCCGGGGACCGGCAGCGGTGGGGCCGCCGGCGCAGCCGGGGGTTCGATTGGAGTCAACGCCGCGGGCTCCGGTGGACCAGGGAGCGGCGGTTCCACTGGAATAGCCGGTGGGTCCGCCCCTGGAGGCGGCAATGTCTCAGGCCCGGGCGGGGCGGGGGGCAATGTGGGGGGCGTTGGTGGCGGAATTGACAACGCGAGCATGCAACAATGCGAACAACTCACCACGGACCTGTGCACGAGCGCCGCCGGCTGCATAATCTACAGCCTGGCGGGTAATTGCGAAACGCAGCTCAAACTGGAGTTTGGTTGTGGCCGGCCGAGCCCGATCGACTTCGTGTCCTGTCGGCACGACACTCAGGCCGCGGCGACAACCTGCGGTGGTCTGTTTCCTGACGGCAACCTGATATTGCCAAGCGCCTGCTTTCCACCCATCCAGGCGACCGCGCTCAGCGATGCCCAGACCAAATGTTACGAGCTAGTCGACATGCTCTGCACCCGGAGTATCACCTGCTCCGGGGCGACCGTGACCAGCATCGACCTCCAGAACTGCGAGGACGACGTCACCACGGACTGGGACGCCACCACGACTTCTTTCGACGGGATCCCTTGCTTGCTCGCGTCGTCGGTTGGCCCTGGATACGCGCAATGCGCTGCCGCCATCCCGACCACCGCGTGTGTTAACCCTGGTGCGGGAGGGGCCGGCGGAGGCGGCTCGCCCATGACAACGGTCCCCTCATGCGCCAACGCAATAGTGTTCGCCCAGTAACTGCTCGGCGCTGCTGTGAACGTGAACGGAGATGAACATGACCACAACACAATCGCGTAGGTTGTTCCTGGCCGGAGCGGGCGTGACGCTTTCGTTGCCGTTCCTGCCGTCGGCGCTGTGGTCTCGACGTGCGGGCGCCGCCACCTGCAAGCCGCCTCGACGCTTCATGGCCTGGTTCGCCCCGAATGGCATGAACATGCAGGACTGGACACCGACGACGACCGGAACGAACTGGGATCTGACGCCGATCTTGAGGCCGCTCGATCCCATTCGGAAGAAGATCCTGATTCTGACGGGCCTGGATAACCAAGACATTGCCGTACCGGGGAATCCGCCAGGCGATGCCGGCGCGGGAACGGGCTGCTTCCTGAACATGATTCCGGTCTTTGGACACGAGACCGATCCGGCCCGGACCAGTTTGGATCAGGCCCTTTTGCCCGTGTTGAATGGCCCGGATTGCGCCGCTCCCCTGCTTCCGTCGTTGCAGATTGGCATTCAAGGTGACAATGGCCTGTGCGATCGCGCGGATTGCTCGTTCTCGCGAAGCATCTCGTGGAATCAGGGAGTGCCGCTGCCCAATATCTGGGATCCGCAGGTCTGCTTCGATCGCATGTTTGCGACCGGCGATCCCGCCATCGGCGCCGCCGCGGCGCGGGCCGCACAGCGCAAGAGCATCCTCGATTCGGTTCTGACGCAGTCGAAATCATTGTCGCTCACGCTGAGCCCGTATGACCGCGCCAAGCTGGATCAGCACACCACGCGCATCCGGAACCTGGAAACCCGCCTGCAAAGACTGGGCAAGGCCAGCAAGACGCCGACGACCAATGTGGGCGGCGGCGCGACCTGCACACCACCCGCGCGCCCCGACGTGTCCCTGCCATTGAACTTCGACCGCGGCATCACGCCGCCCGGGATCGTTCAGGGGCACATGGCCCTTTACCTCGATCTGATGGCGGTGGCCTTTCAATGCGACATCACGCGCGCCATCACCTTCATGATCGGCAACGGATCCAGCAACAACGAATACTCGTTCCTGTACGGCGCCGGCACCCTCTCGCTACCGCATCACGGCATATCGAACCACGATGGCAACTCCACCAAACTTGCCGAGCTGACCAGGATTGACACCTGGGAGATCTTTCAGGCCTCCGCGTTGCTTCAGAGACTGGACAACATGGTGGAGTCCGATGGCCAGTCGGTCCTCGACCACACAACGTTCTATTTGAGCAGCGACGTCGCCGATGGCGCCACCCACGACCACTGGGACATGCCGGTGCTGGTGGCTGGTGGCGCCAGCGGCGCTCTAAGGATCGACGGTCGCCACATAAACTACATCCCGCAGATGCCGTTCCCGCGTCCACTCGTCGGACCGCGCAGCAACGTACTACAAGGACGCGTGTTCATCTCGATGCTCCAGGCCCACGGGATCATGCAAGACACGTTCGGCCTGGCGACTGGTGGCCCTTTGCCAGAGCTGATGCCCTGATGTCGGGAGCCGGTCTCGCGGTGAAGGCCGAATCCGGCGGGGTCGAGAGGATAGTGCTTTCAAGAGGCTTTTCCACACACGTGTTGGGCCGATAGAAAATGTTCCGTCTACGCTGCGGCCGGTCCGAACAGACCCTCGGGGTGAAGAAGTGAGTGATCTAGGAACAACCGATCGCCACGGACATCGCGCGACAGATCGCGGTCATCCTGCCGGGACCAAGTGTCGCGACGCATCGGGAGAGATCGGCCTTTCGGACGGCGTGAACGTGGTCGAGATTGACCGCGCACGGGCCCTTCATTCCGTCGGCGACGTCAAGGGGAACCTCGCTGGGGAGGCCCCTGACCGTCGACGTGACAGGCGCTACCAACACGGTCGAGATCAGGTTGATCACGTCTTGTCGGCTGATGACAACCACCGGTCGGCGCTTGTCCGGCGGCGCGAAGCGGTGGAGCCACACTTCGCCGCGCGCTACTTGTCCGGCCACGCCTGCGCCTCGGGCGCCACGAAGAACTCATCGGCTGATGGGGGGAACTTTCCGTAGCCCGCCCGGTAGGCGTCGCGAATGTCCTTGGCTCTCGTCCGCCGCAAAAACTCGATGGCCGCCTCGCGAAGGAAGGCAGAGCGTCCTCGCTTCTTTGTGGCGGGGTGATTGTCGATGCGATGCAGGAGCTCCTCGTCGATCGTGAACTGCACCGCCTTCATGTGGATAAATATGATGGATAAACTATGTCGAGTCAAGGATCAGGACGTGCGCGTCGACGATCAGTCGACACAGCGACTCCTGTTCCCCTGTGATCGAGCCGGGCGTCTCCCCGAAACGAAACGCCGAGAGGCGCAGGGACTGGTGGCATGGCTTGAATCCGGATTGTCTTGAGGCGAGGCGCTCCGCTCCAGGGCGTGCTCGGCCCTGACGACGGCGCCGGCATCAGCACTCATCTCACGGCGTCCTCGTCGTGCCGAGCGGCACCGAGCGGATGTTTCGTCGCGTGGGAACGGCGAGCGCCATTCCGACGTTGAGCAACTGGGCGCTGTGAACACCCGTAAGGGGGCGCGCGCTCACCCCTCGCTGGCGCCCGCCAGCGAGCCGATGGGCGCGGCGGCGGCGGCGGCGACGCCGCGCGACGCGAGGAGCGCCAAGTTCTGCTTCAGACCGTCCGTGTCGCAGTAGACGTGAAACTCGACGGCGCGGCCCCAGCGCAGGGTGATGATGAACACGCCCTGGTTGCCGGCCAGGTCGTCGCGGCCCGCGAACGTGTCCGTCCACTCCACGACGACGCGCGTGTTCCAGGGAGGACCCGTCGAGATGACCTTTTGTGCGGCGAAGCGGATCGTGGGAAAGACCGCGGCGAGCCTGCGGTACCACGCCGCGATCTCCTCGGGCGTGCGCCGGCGTCCCCCCAAAGCGTGGCGGCCGGAGAACCAGTGCTCGGCGTCAGGCGCGAACAGGCGCACCACGAAGGCGAGATCGCCGCGGTTGAGGTGCCGAAGGATCTCCGCGACGCGCCTGCGAACGAAGAAGTGGTACATGCCGCCTCCAATGTATTCAGTGTATACTCAGGCGCGTGACGCGGCCAGCCTCCCGGCGCTACCATCACGGTGAGCTTCGCGATGCCCTCGTCTCGGCGGGGGCCAGGGTCGTCGCCCACCGGGGCGTGGGCGTGCTCAGCCTGCGCGCGCTGGCGCGCGAGACGGGGGTCTCGCCGCGAGCGCCTTACCGGCACTTCGCCGACAAGGAGGCGCTTCTCGCCGCTATCGCCGAGCAGGGGTTCGCGCGCTTCGGCGTCGCGCTCGCGGGCGCCCTTGACCGCCACGCGGGGGCACCGCCGGATGAGCGGCTGCGACGGCTCGCGGCCGCCTACATGGAGTTCTCTGCGGAGCACGCGCACCTCGTCGAGCTCATGTTCGGCTACGCGTTTCCGAGGCGCGCGCGGCGCCATCCGTCCCTGCACCGGCTGGCGCTCGCCACCTTCGCGACGCTCGAGGCGGAGGTCGCGCGGGTGATTCCCGGCCGCTCGCCGCGCGACCGGGCCCTGGCCGCCACTGCGGCGTGGGCCCTCGTCCATGGCCTCACGGACCTCGTGCGCAAGGAGCAGCTCCAGCACGTGCTACCGCGCGCGGCCGACCGCCGGCGCCTCTCGCGCTTCGCCGTCGATCTCTTCGTTCGCGGCGCTTCGGGCCGTGATCCTGATCGCCCGCGGCGCGAGGGCGCCGTCGTCCGCGGCGCCGAGCCTACGCCCCCGCCAGGACGACGAGGTACCCGTCCGCGTCGCGCAGCCAGATCTCGCGGTGTCCGGCGTTTGGGTTGACGTGAACGTCGGTGACGACGCGAACTTTGCCCCGGCGGATGCGGGTCACGGCGGCCATCGATCGGCGACCTCGAACCAGACGGCCACGCTGTTTCGCCGTTCGCCCCATTCGACCCCCTCGCCGCGCCGAGATCGGCTCTGTAAACTCTGTCCCTCCCTACCGCCAAGTCTCGGGCATCGCTGACGTTTCTCGCAATCCAGTCCCTTGGGGCAGACGCGTCGGGTGCTAGGCGAGCGCCGCGCCAACCTGCGTGCGGCGGCCGCAGGCCTGCCGCTTCCGTTCGCCAACCCTTGGGACGTGGTTGACCATCGTCTTGCTGATAACTGGTCGGATCTCGTCAAGTGCTGGCCGCGGGAAGCGCATTGGCCGGCCGCGCGGCCATACCACTGGGTACCAAGCAGAAGTGCCCACGGCACGACGGGCAACGGCCTCATCACAACCCCGACTGCGGCGCCCCGCCCGCCCTGTTCATGGCCGCCACCGCGCGGCGCAGGGCGGGATTCGCGCCTCCATCGGCGTCCAGGATCTGCCGAAGCGCCGGGCCCAGCTCGTCGCCGTTGAATCCCCGCAGTCGCGCCTCGGCCGCGGCCTGCACGCCCCCGGTTTCATACAGGATTGCGTCCAGCAGAAACAGTCCCGCCTCCACGGAGCCGATGTCGGCGATCGTTTCCAAGGCCGCCACGCGCACAGCCTCATCCCTACTCTCTCGAAAGATGCGGGTCAGCGAATCGAGACCGTCGCGAAACCGCAGGCCGCGCAGGGCAACCAAGGCCTCTTCGCGGACGCGAGGTGCCGGGTCTTCCAGCCCTTGACGCACCAGAGCGAAACTCCGCCGGCAATAGACGTGACCCACGCCCGTCATCACGGCCGCGCGTACGTCCGCCGAGCGTGCGCGTTCGTACAGTCTCTCCAGAGGCCGTAGAACCTCGTAGATTTGTATCCGACCGAGCGCCAGGGCCAACTCGGCGGCGCTCGATGGGTCCTCGACGGAGAAACCGGGACCGACGACCAGCAACAAGGCATGCAGCGCCAGGCGCGAGAATCGGACGTGGTCGGTGCGATCGACGACCAACCGGGACAAGACCGCCACCGGATCGCCATCCAGCTCCCATTCGAGCAAGTCCTGCCGCCACACGTCTTGGTAGGCACCGGGCCGGCGCAGGTACTCGGGAAACCCGCTCGGCGCCGGCAGGGGAACGTTGCCAACCGCGTACCGCGCGCCGAGCGTCCGGTACCGTTCGCGCTTCTTCGTGGGCAATCGCAACCCCGCAAGCTCGCCGTACAACCTCGACACGAGCGCCAGATCGCCGAGAGTCGTCGCCGCGTCGATCCCGGCGTGCAGCGCGTTTTCGGACAGGTCCGGCGATCCCGCCGCGGCCTCGTTCTGGCGAGCTGTATCGGACCACAGCGCAGCCGCGCGACCAAGGTAGTGGCGATCGTAAATGAGAGCGTTCCTCGCGCTGAAATCGGCGGCCTCGCGTGCCAACGTCGCGGCCGCGTACAGCTCTCCCCGCTCCACCGCGTAGGTCAAGAAATCGTCGTAATATTGCAGAACGTAGAATTTCTGATCGTCCGCCGAAAGGATGCGAATCGCGTTGACGTAACCTTCCGCGACGTTTTCGAAGGATCCGGTGTCCTTGCCGATCCGCAGAAGGACGCCGTAACAATCGAACGCTCGTTCTCGATCTCCCCGACTCTCGAAATCGTCGGCCAGCTCCTCGATGTGACGGCGCGCGGCGCCCATCTCATGCTCGGCGCCGGTTCGCTGGCCCATTTTCAATAAACACGCGCCCAGGCTGTAGTGCACCAACGCCGCTTCGTACCGCCGGCCGTGGAGGCGCGGATCGGCGAGGGCCTGTTCCCACTGACCACGGGCCGCCGACAACGCGCCGCTGCCTTCAAGCTCTATCGCCGCGAGCGCGGGATGACCGGCCGCCGACAGGACCCGCGCCGCTTCGGTGTGCCGCCCCAGCTTCGACGCGCAAAGGGCCCAGTCGAGCGGGTATTCGCCCGCGGAAAACAACCGCTGCGCATCCAGAAAGCGACGCAGCGCCAAGAGCACGTAACCCGCCTCGCGCCGCCGCCCCAGGGCCTGGTAGGCGCCCAAAGTTCCCTCCAACCAACCGTCGTACACCCCCGGTCCAAACGCCTGAACGCGCGGCAGCAACGTCCCGTACAACGCCAGCGCCTCGCGCGGATGCCCGGAACGCAAGGCGCGATCGGCGCGTTCCTTGATATCCAGCTCTTCACGCGTCGGCATTGCTATTCCGCACCCGCGTTTGGCGACGACAGGTCCGTCGCGTCCTCGACGATCTCCAAGGCGCGTCGCCGGCTGGACGCCGCGCGGGCCAGCGTGTCGGCCGTGACGACCTGATAGCGATGCAAAAGCGGCAGGTAGTCCAACGTCATCGGGCGGGACGGCAGGACGAATATCCCGTACAGCGAAGAATCCTTGGCCAGCGCCTCCACCGTCGCCGTGGGAACGTGGCACTCGGCGTGCGTGATGAAAGTGATCGCGATGTCCCGGCCCTCCTCGCGGCGCAGGCGCGCGGTTTCGACGGCGAGATCCGAGAAGACTCGCGCGTAGTTGCGGCCACGCTCGGATCGAAATGAGAGCAAACGCGGCAACTCGCGCCCTGGAGCGCGGCCCACGTCCAACCGGTCGTAAAGGCGGCTGTCAAAGAAGCGAAGCCAAACCTCGCCTCCCAAGAGCGACAGTTTCTTGCACAAAGCCAAGGCCAACCCACGCGCGAAGACCTGGCGCGTGCCGCGCATCGATGCGCTCGAATCCACCAACAGCAGATTCACGCGTCGTCCGGCGTCTGGCGCGCGTTCGCGACCGTAATACAGAAGGTCATCCGACAACGCCTTCTGCGTGAAGATCTCTTCGTCGTGGGCTAGCTCGCTTGGCAACAGAGCGTCGATTGAACCGCGCCTCTCGATCGATGCGTATCCGTCGATGGCGAATCGTTGCACCGAACGGCGGCGCTTGGTTTCAAGCAATGAAGGCAGCAACTGTAACGAGAAATCCACGATGTCTGCGCTGCCAAGAGAGCCCACGATCTGATACAGGTCGACCAGGTCGGGCAGACCACCTTCGACGGAGAACAGACCGAGGAGACGCAGCGCGGATACGTCTATCTGATCCAGACGCGCCCGGATCGCCCGGTCGTGCTCGACCAATCTTTGCAGGAACGGAACGGCCCATCCCGGATCGGCGGACTTCGCCAACACTGATCGTTCCCCCGCGTAGAACGACGATCCGAGCGGCAGATCGCCCGTCCCGGTTCGACGCGGAGCGCCCGGCCACCGCAGAATGACGTCCGACAGCACACGGGCCAGGATCACGGCGATCGTCTCGTCCCGCGACGGCGCGGCCCCAAGCGCCTGCACCAATTCGGACCTCTCGATTGACGACAACAGGGCCCGATACTGGACACGCAGCGTGGACGACGCGCCCCGCGACGCGGGGGATAGGTGGTGTGGCCGTCCGTCGCGACCGTGCGCCAGCAACAGACCCAGGTCATGCACGGCCACCAAAGGAGGCCGCAAGCCCAGGTGCGCCAGCATGTTCCACCAGACAACAGCCTGAATCGCCTCTGATGGCCCCGTCGGACCCACTTCGCTGAAAGTCAACGTGGCCAGTTGCCGGACGAGCTCGGCCTCGCCTGGGTCGATCGGCGGCGGCATCTCTAAAGACTAACCGACGACCGACGCGGCGGCGCGCTTGCGCAACAACAACAGATGCTCGCGCCGGGGTTGCGCGCCGAATATCTCGCGCAACCGGCGGTCCAGAGTCGCCCGCGCCTGCGACGCACGCGCGACCGGCTCCAGGCCGGCACCATCGGCCAAGGCGGCGATGGCGGCCGGAGCGTCCTCGGGACGATCGCCTACGACCCCGTCCCCCACGACCAGTACCGCCGCACCGCCCGGCGCCAGAATGCGTCCCATCTCAGCCACCCAACGGGCCTGGGCCTCGCGCCAGCCCTTGGGATCGGCGCCGAATCCGCCCGAATCGACGCGCGCACCGACTTGCGTACGTTCGAAGGACCGCCGCGGCAGTTCCAGCCAGGCGAAACGAACGTCGTGTTGCGCGGCGTAGTCATAAGTGCCGGGATACGGCGGCGAAGACAGAATCAATTTGACGGTTCCCGACGCGATTGTTCCTAGATCGCGTGCGTCACCGAGGCGCACCTCGGGCACCGGCGTGCCCGGCGGGACCCGCCGCTCCAGCACGGCCAGGCTGCTGGCCAGCTCAACCGCGCGATCGGCGAGCAGCCGTGACGGAACGCCCCGCGCGATGCGCTTGTCGGCGCCGTCGCGGGGCGCTTCGGGCCCCGCCTTCATCAACTTGACCAGGTTGGACGAGAAACACAACCGCAACGCGCGTCCCACCGGCGTCTTCGGGACCTTCATCACGAGCGCGCGCAAGTCGAACAACTCGAACGCGACGTGGGGGAAAAACCGTTCGAATTCGGGTCCGCCCCACGCCGGGATCTCGGGGCGGCGGCGGCGGCGGGCATTCTCGCCGACCTCCTCGGCGATCCGCCGGGCCTCGGCGACCATCTGAGCGCGACCAGCCTCTCCCAGAACCGTGGTTCGGGTCTCGGCGATCGCCACGCCCAGGGGACTCGCATCAACCCCAATCGCGGCGCGGCCAGACGCCATCGCCTCGACCAAGACGGTTCCGCTGCCACAGAACGGATCGACGACCAGATCGCCCGATCGACTCCAACGACCAATCGCACCGCGCGCGATGGAAGGATGCATTCGGCCCGCGTAAGAATGGAACCCGTGCGTCAGCGCCCGGGCCAGGCCGGGATCCACCTTCCACAACGCCGTCAGCGCGCGAGCCTCGGCCGGATCGCCGGCGCTCTCGACGGCACCCCCGACCGTCGAAAAAGCGCGTCGCTGGCGCGGTACCCGCGGCGGGGTCGCAAAACGAGAGCCTCCGGCCTCGCCGGACGCCGGCGTCGAAGCTAGACCGCGCCCCCCTGCCAACTTCACCGGCACGGCTTCACGCCCATTTTGACGACTCGAAGACGCCCTCCAGTAACTTGTCCACCTCGGCGGCCACGCCTACGGCCGTCTCCGTCCCCAGCACCTGCAAGGCCGCGCGAATGTCCTGCAGATTGCGAAGCTGCGAAAACAACTGAACGTCGGAGAGCACCTGGCCTCCGAGCAGAATCCCACGAATGACACTGAGCTCGGCCAGGATGCCGTCCAGATCGGCGGCGGCCACGCCCGTGCGTCGGTCCTCGGGATGATCACGGTGATGGCTTTCCAGCACGGGACCGACGATCTCGTCGAGGATCGGAATCTGGTCCGGGTTGTTCCAGACATGCCGCAGAATGAAGAAATCGCCCAGGTTCACCGTCGGCCGGCCGTCGATGAGCGCGCTCGACGCGAACAGCTTTAACAACTTCACGACACGTCGATCGGACAGCGAGATCCCCTCCGAACGAATCTGAAAGATGAAACCCTTGTAACGGGCCATCCAATCCTCCGGGAAGACCAGGAACTGACCCATGCGGGCCTGCAGGCGGCGGATCTCCGCCAGCGACACCAGAGGCTGCACGTTCTCGTCCGCGCCGGTCAATTCGGCGATCTCGCCACGAATGCCCCGGTCCACCAGTCCATGAAAATGGAAGCTGTCCAGATTGTCGGACAGGGCCCGCACCAAGAAGCGGTCGAAGATGGCCCCGAGCGCGTCATCGTTCGGGATCTCGTTGGTGGCGGCGAACAAGGAACACAGCGGCACCTTCATCGACTGACTGCCGGTGAAGAAGCGTCGCTCGTTCAAGATGCTGAGCAGCGCATTCAAGATGGCCGAGTTCGACTTGAAGATCTCGTCGAGGAACACAATCTCGGAGTCGGGCAACATCGCGTCGGTGCGCCGGACGAACGTCCCTTCGCGAAAAGCCTTGATATCCACGGGTCCGAACAACTCGTTCGGCTCCGAGAAACGGGTCAGCAAGTACTCGAAATACCGAGCATCGATCAACCGGGCCAAGTGGCGCACCAGCGCCGACTTCGCCGTGCCCGGGGGGCCCACCACCAGCATGTGTTCGCCGGCCAGCAAGGTCACGAGCAGCAGGCGCACCAACTCCGATTTATCTAGGAAGCGCGCGTCCAGGACTCGGCCCACGTCACGCAGCCGCTGTCCGAGTCCCAGTACGTCGGCGTCGATGGGAAACATCCGACCTCGGGAAACGCTGTCGCTAACCGTCATCCTAGTTGCGAATCCTTATACCGCATGGCCGGCCGTTGGGCTGCGTCCGGCAACGGCGGCAAGTTTCGCCACGTCCAGAGCCGCCGGCCAGCGGGAACTCTTGCCGACATCGTGACGCGCGAACATCTGATCCAAGCGACGCTCGAACGCCCGTCCCACGTCCGAGCCACGTTCGATGTCAGGGGGCCAGATCAGCTTTCGTTCCACGCGTTGCGCGGCCGCCAGAAGCACGGCCAGATCGCGGCCGACATCGCCAGCGGCCGGCGCAGGCCCGGTCCGCATCGCCGTCGGCTGGAACAGGAGGTCCAACCAGGTCAGGTGCGCAAGGAAGGCGATCGCGAAAGCCACGGCCTCGGGTGACGAGCGCACCGGGCCACCAGCATCCTGAAGCGACACGAACCGGTATAGGGCTTCGGTCAATGCATCCCCGGTGCGCCCCACCCCCAACTCCACCAATCGTCCCGCCACCAGGCGACACAGCGCCGGAAACTTGAGGATCGACAAGACGCGGCCCCAGGACCACGATGGATCCAGGCGAAGGGGGTCGAGCGCCTCTCCGAGCGGGCTGGCCTCGGTCAACTTGGCGAAGGCCGGCCTCGCGGCCGCCAAGATCCCCACATCGCGCAACCACGAGCGCCGCGTGCTCTGCACCTTCACGGCGCGCAAACGGGGCAACGCCAGCATACGCGCGGGCGGGCGGCGCCCGACAAAGGTCCTGCGCCCAAGCCAGAACTGTACAGTGTGATCCTCGCGGATAACTTCTGGCAGGCGCGCCACCAGGGAATGCCGGCGAAGTGCCCGCCCCATCGTGGGCGGAGCGCCAAGATCCGCCAGGATCTCAGCCGCCGCCGCGACCCGCTCTATGCGTGATGCCGCTCCCGGCCCCGTTCCGATGCGTGGATGGGCCAGTGCCAGCAGATCGTGGACGGCGGCGCCTAGACGCCACGACTCTTCATCCAGCCTGGCCACCGGCGGATCCGGCACCAGAGCGAGCAACGCCCGTCGGCGCGCCGAGCGGAGCGCGCTGACGGAGTGGTCATCCCAGATTTCTCGTGCTCCTTCCTTTGCACGCACACGCATCAAGCCGTCGACGTCGCGCGGAAACAGCGGCCGCCCCACCTTCAGAATCCCGCCATGCACGAGGGGCAGCAGGAAATCGGAGACAAACAGTCGCGCCACGGTTGGATTGTAACAGCGCCGTGATCAGCGGCCCACGCGCCACAGGGGCATGGGTCCAAGAGGCTGGTTCTCGATCTGGATATCGGTGGGCTCTTCGTTGGAACGGTCGAGCCCGACCCCATATTCCTTGGGCGCGTGATACGCAATGTCAGCCGAGAGCACATGACTTTCGAGCGGAATGATCTCGTCCGCGGGAACCCGAAAGGGTTCCTCGGGCGGACCGGGAAACACAACCAACCCCTCGGCCCGCATGGTCATGAACCGGGACAACTCCTCGAATGAGATCGCGGGACGCAGTTCCTGCCCGAGCGACACCAACAAACCCGGCGCGGGGGCGGCAAGCAGTTGTCCGAAGGGAAACGCGTCCAAGACATCGGGAGCCAACACCAGGATTCCGCGATCGAGCATGGCTACGCGGTAACCACGCACCGCGGAAGGGGGAAGCGCGTAGCAGATGGAGCGAACCCATCGTGCCTGCTTCCAAGGCACCAGGGTGGCCACCGCCCGACCCGGATCTGCGGGTGCCGCCTCAAGGCGCAGGGGCATCTGCATTTGCACCCCGGACGTCGGTCGGGCGATCGCCATCCGGAACGAATCCTCGGGACGAATCTCGCCCGGCGATTCCGAGATCCCCTGCCCCGGCTCGGGCAGCCGTAGGCGGACAAGATCGGCAATAGGGGAAAAGATCGGTTGCGGATTGACGACGGTGACACCCGTGGGCGCGGGCCCAAAAAGAAACAACCGATCGGCCGGGAAAACGTTCTTGCACGACGCCAGGTGTATGGGATGGCGGTACCCCACGGCGATCGCCACGTTGTCGGCCACCGGCGCCAGCAAACTGAGCCCAGGCGTGCGGGACAGAACCCCGAGCAGCCGCCCAGGCAAGTTTTCCAGACGCAGAATCCAAAACGCGTTGCCTCGTTGAAACGTTCCCTCCGTGGGCGGCTCGCAAAGCGCGGCTGACACCCGAAGGGTGGGGTTCTGTCCTTGCGCCCGGTCGAGATACCCAATCACTAGGGGACCAAGGCCGCGTCGCACGGTCAGAAACAGGACATCCCGGGGCGTCACCGCGTTGCCGTACTCCCGCTGAAGACCGAGCCGCAGCAACAACCGGTCGAGGGGCAGGTCACCGGTGACGGTGTACGCCTGCGTGTGATCGGGGCTGTAGAGCAAGAAGTCCGTCGACGCATCGGCCGCCTCCAGCACGTCCGCGTCGTATCCGAGCGGTGCCCGCGAATCCCGATACCGGACGAAATGCTTTCCGGCACCGGTGAAGCACTGGCCGCCCGCGATACGGGCCGCGCGCGCGGCGGACTCGACGAGAGCGAGCGATGGCACGGGAACAACCACCAACACCTCGCGAGCGCCGGCAGGGGTGCGCACCTGGGCCAGCCGCAGACCCGGCTGAAAATCGTCCAGCGCCTGTTCCCCGGACCACAGACGCAGAAACGACACCAGCCGCTCCAGCGCCGAGAATCGCAGGACCATCTGGCGTCCTGTGACGACGCCGCGGTGATCCGCGGTCAGGCCGGGAACGTTGAACCGAATCTGGCCGAGGCTCACCCGCTGCAACATCGTGCGACTCTACCGCGCTGCCTGCGTCGACGGGAGGCGCGAAGCGCTCGCGTCGATCAGAGACTCTGTTCCCGAATCGGCACGGTGCTAAGCTTGGCCTATGCCGGCGCCGGAAGACGACCGGTCCCTTTCCGCCCAGGAGATCAAGGCCGCGGCGACCCACGGTCACTTGCCACTGCTGGTGGAACGTCTGGCCCGCGAGCGAAGTTGGTACGCGCTCGGCTCCGTGTTTGAGCAGATCGCCGGTCTGCCGATCCCGACGCCCATGCTCACCGAGACCGTTCGTCGTTGTGCTCTCGGCTTACGGAATTCGCCCGACAGGCGGAGAGACCGCGCGGGAGCCAAGGACGATCTGCGAACGGTGCGATTGCTGGCCGGGGAATCCCTGATCGCGCGCGTTCCCGGAGCCGCCCTGACCGAGACCGATCGGACGGCCCTGAACGTCGGCGCGGCGGCGCTGGCGGACGGGGGAGATCTGCAGCGCGCGGCCGCGACCTTCGAGCGCGCGCGGAACTGGGCGGCCGCGGCCGAGGTCTGGGGACGTCTGGGGGATCTCGATCACATGGAAGCGTGCTTGGCGCGCGAGGAAGACGGACACCGGAGCCAGCGCGCCGCCATTGGCGCCATTCGCGACATCGAGGCTCTCTCGGCGGCCGGTGAGAGAATCGCCGCCCTACGCCTGGCCGAAAGTGTTCCGGAGGGCACGCCCGAATCGAACGCCGCGCGCCACACGGCGATCGGGTTGGCCGCGCGCCTGATCCGATCGCGCGGCGTGACGTTTCGAGCCTCCGACGAGCGAGGGGTGCACAACTTCTGTTTCGCCGCGACGCCCGCGATGCTGGGGCGTGACCCATTGGCGGAGGTTTCGCTGCGCGATCCGGGCGTATCGCGTAGGCATGCGCTGATAGCCGTCGTCGGCGGGGAGCCCTCCCTCACCGACGCGGGATCCCGTTCGGGCACGTTCGTCGCCGGCGCCCGACTGTCGTCGGCGTTGCCTTTGCGTGGACCGACCGAAATCTCGCTTGGGGGCTCCTGTCGCCTGGCGGTGGAGCTCCCGGCGGCGGGGCGGGTACTCCTTCGTGGCCTATCCGGCCTGGATCGGGGGCTGGTGGCGATCGTCGGGACCGGCGAGTTGCCGCTCGGCGACGTGGTCCCCGGCGCGACGGGAACCTGGCTGGAATTCGATTCGGGAGGCGTTCGTTTTTGTCGCGCGCCCGAAATTCAAGTGCGCGTCGCCGGTCAGCTGGTGTCCACGCGTGTCGATCTGCTGCGTGGGGACACGTTGGAAATCGGCGCCGGAGCCGCGCGCTTGCGCTTGGAAGTCGGGTGAGGGTCACACTGATGGCGATCTCTGGCCCAAAGCCCGATCCCCTGCCTTCCGCCCCCGATGCTGCCGAGGGTGGGGGAGATCGCTCCGCGGTGGTTTCCAGGCTGCGGACCACTCTGGCAGCGCACCCGGAGGACGGCGGGGTCCGCCTCCGATTGGCTCATCTCCTGATCGAGTTGGCGGAGCCATCCTCCGCTCGCGGGGTACTCGCGCCCCTCGATCACTCGGACAACCAGGCCTGGGCGAAACAAGCAAACCGCCTGTTGGCCTTGTTGGATGAAAGCGAGGGAGCCCTTACCGCCGCGCAGGTGCGTTGGGAGCGGGTTCTGGCGGACGACGTCGATGATGCCGAAGCGCACGGCCATCTCCAGGCGCTAGGGCCACGTCGCGACCAGGATCATCAGCCCGCGACGTTTTCGATCGGCACCTTGGCTTCTCCGGAAGGCGTTCGCTTGTCGCGTTTCAGGCTTTTGAGGGAGGTGGGTCGCGGTGCCACCGCCGCCGTATATCTGGTGCGTGACGACCGCCTCAATCTGCTTCTGGCGTTGAAGGTTTTGCACCCGCAGCTGGCGGCTGCGTCGCGCGCCGAAGCGCGAGAGAGGTTCTTCGCGGAAGCGCGGCTGGCGGCCCGACTGCGCCACCCCGGCGTCGTCACCATCTATGGCATCGATGAGGGCGCCCGGTGCCTGGTGATGGAATACGTCGAGGGTGGGACCGTGCGAGACCGGTTGCGGTCTGCAATCAAGCCCGCGGGATCCTCCGACGGTGGCGTCCAAGCCTCCGCCGCGATTGATGCCGCGGAGGTTATCGCCACGGCGCGATCCCTGTTCGATGCCCTGGTCTACGTCCATGGAGCCGGGATCGTCCACGGCGATCTGAAGCCAGGAAACCTGTTGCTCCGGCGGCCGTGCGAAGTCGTTCTGGCGGACTTTGGCGTCGCCGAATTCGCCGCCGACGCGCGGGCGGTTGGTGCGGGGGCGCTTGCTGATCGAACGGCGGGGACGCCGCTTTATCTGGCGCCGGAGCAGTTTCACGGCGCCCCGCCCTCCGTCGCCACGGATTTGTTCGCGGTGGGCGCTATCTTGTGGGAGATGCTTCACGGGCATCCCGCCCGCCGCCAGTCCAATCTGCTTGCGGGCGACTACGGGGCGCCGACAATCGCCGGGCGTCGAACGACTCCGCTCGGCGACGACGACGCCACCGCGCGGCTGGTCGCGCTGATTGACGCCCTCATGTCCACCGATCCCCGCGCTCGGCCGCCCGATGCCGTCGCCGCGCTTTCCCTCCTCGACTGACCGCCGGCGTCGGGGGTTGGCTACCGCGATGGCGGGGGTTGCCACAGGGATCGAACCGTTGTCGCGGCCGCGGATTCGGCCAGGGAGGGCGCGCGCCCGTAACGAGAAATGGCCATCGAAAGGACCACGGCCACCGCCATCGCCCCAGCCGTTCGTCTGAGGGCCTGTCGGTTGTCACGCGCGTGTCCAGCGACGGCCAACCCGAGTGCCGAGATCAGGAAAAGACCCACCGGCAGAAATGACCAACCACGCGGAAGGCCGAGCGCCCATCCCAGGCCATAAGGGACGTACCCGTCGCGTATGAGCGGCACGGCCAGATCGTAGATGGGATTGTCGAAGACTTCGGGATAGTGAGGGTAGACCGCCGCCGAGATGCTGTTCGCGAAAACGGAAACCGCAATCAGCCCCGCCGCGAACGCCCGCAAGACTTCGCCACGTGGCGAGCCGTCGTCGAACACCGCCCATCTGATGGCCAGTCCCATCACGAGAAACGGAACCACGCCCGCGATGTACCGTGGTCCCACACACCACCCGCCGCGCCAATGCGGCAGGCCCGAGATGAACAAAGTCATGATGAACATGACGCCCACGATCATCGCTCCTTCGCGGCGCAGTCCGCGAAAAAGGGCATCCCCACCCAGGATCAATCCCAACAACAGGAACGGCGAAAAGGCGAACAACCCGTAGCTGACCGAAAACAACGTCGTCCCAACCGCGACGAATCGCGGAGTTGCCAGGCCGTGATAACCGACATCGACGATCCGCGCGAAATTCTGATTTTCCAGGTGACTGTAGGGAAATTCCCAGGGACGTCCAAACAGGGCCGCATGATAGGCCCCAAGCGCGATCGCGAACGGCAAGGCCGCCAAGATGAACCACGCCGTCCGCCGCCCGACGGTGCGCAGGGCGTAGACCGACAGCAGCGCCGCGATGATCAGCATCTGATACTCGATGATTACCGCGGCTCCCGCCAGCGCCCCGGCGCCCGTGATGTGCATCCGCGAAAGCACAGGCGCGACAGAGGGCGCCGACCGCGCAGCGGCGGAGGCCGGGGCCGCGGGTCCGGGCGCCGTGGCGATGTTCCACGACAGCAGCATGAACGCAGCAAACGCGGCCATGCTGGCCTGCGCGTGTCCGACGAACAGGATTCCATACGGATAGAACATCGTTCCCGTCCCGAGTCCGACCACCAGCAAATCGCGGGCAGCGGGTGATCTCGTCCGCCGCTCGATCCAGCGCGCGAAGAAAAACAGAAATATGATGGATGGAACCATCACCGCGAAAAACCGCAGCGCGACGATGGTGGCGCGCTTACTCGGCGAAGGCCACCCGAAAAGGTGCCAAAGTCTCGTCTGGGCCCAGAGAACGGGAACACCGAGGAACGAAGTGCCGGGTGCCTTACCGGAGTAGACGCGTCCGCGCCCCGTCGCTTTGTCGTTCACGTAACCCCACTCCGCCGACACCCGATCGATCGACATGGTGTGATACTCGACGATCGCGCGCGTCATCCAGACGCGGGCGTTCTCGTTGGGATTGTTCAACCGTTCGAAATACGGCCACACCGAGACGATGGCGAGCGCGACTAGAACAAAGGTCGCGTGCCGGCGCGGCGGGGTTTCACCGCGGGGCGCGAAAGATTCTTTCGACGTCGTTGGTTCGGGCTTCATCGAGGGCTGTTGACCAGATGGTCGACGATCTGGTCGACCCTGGTCTCGGGCGCGCGAGTCTAGATCACGATACGCGATTCGGGATCGCGCGATGCGAATGATCTATTGCGCTTGGGCCTTCAGCGATCGATCTTCAGCGCGATCTCTGTCTCGCGCGAATACTCGTATCGACCGCAGGTGAGGTCACGTACGTCCCACTCGCCGTCCTGCAGAATTTCGGTTTGGACGGCTATCTCCGTGACATCCGAGCGCAGGACGATGCGGACGCGCTCGCGCACTTCCCCGCCGTCCTTGGAACCGCGCGCGGCAATCATCAGACCGCGCGTCTCGTCGAATGTCTGCAGACGCCACCCCTCCTCGGACGCCAGCATCTGCAGTCTCTGCCACCGCTCACGCACGGGGGACGAAGCCCCCACTGAAAGCGGCTTGTACTCCTGCAGTTCGACGTGCTCTTGCGAAAACGGTCGCATCGCGGAACCACAGCCCACGATTGCGACGGTCAGGACAGCCCCGATCACCTGCCCGAGCCACTGAGGTGTCGTGGGGCCGCGCACGCCCCAATCATCGACAGGGGCCGCGCATCGCTTGAGCGAGGACCGCGATCACCGCCCCGCCGCCTGCCTCGAACCCTTCGAACTACTTCGGTTCCTCGTCGTCGATGGACGTGGAGACCGAGTTCACCTTCTTCTTCGCCGCCGCCTCCGCCAGCCCGGAGGTATCCCCGAAACTGACCTCGATGCCCGTGTTGATATCGAACGCGAATCCTTGCTTGGGGGCGCCGTACAGAACGTTGGCCCCGGCCATCCACGAAAATGTCTTTGAGATTTCGTAGTTGATCCCGCCGGCGCCACCGACCAGGATCCCACCCACACGAATGGTGTCCTTGAGGTCCGGGTTGAAGTCCGCATCCGTCGCGATGGTCATGCGAACGCCCTCGCCCCCGCCCCCGGCCAAAGCACCGAAAAAACGAAAACGCTGTTGCTTGCTGTAACGAATGACCTTCAGCAGCACCGCGTGGGCGCCCGACGCGGTGTAGGTCGCGACCTTCTTCGCCTGCGGAATCCACTGATGACGGCCCTCGATCGAAATGGCCCAGTCTGGATTGAACTGGAAGCCGATCGTCGGGACCAGCTGGCCAAGCTCCGCCCAACCAAAGCCCGTAATCTTGATGTCCTTTGACATGTTGAACGTGCTGGGGGCTCCTGGAGGGGATGTCAGCGTACCCTTCACGCGAGACTCGGGAACGCCATTGATCGCGTAAACGAAGCCCGTTCCGGCACCCAGGCCAAACCAAAACCGCCGGTTTCCGTAGTGTGCATCGATCCCCTCTCGTTCATCGCGTTTCCCCAGCCGGAACCTCGGGGCCGAACGATTTTGCTCTTCGAGGGGATTCTCCTCCTCGTCCCCGACCGGCACGGCCGCCGCTTGGTTACCGCGGTCGACGATCAGCATCACGTTGGGGCTTTCCGCGCGACCGTTCGAAACCACGGGCTTATCGTCGGAGTCGAGACCCTCGAAGTAAAATTGCAGGGATTTTCCATCGACGCGCTTCTTGGCAACCGTCGCCTGCCACCAGCCCTTCGCCGATTTCGCCATGGCGACCCGCTCGTAGTCGGTCATTTCGAATCCCTTGTAGTAGAGCGCCACCGCGACCACCCCCAGGCTCGCGGCCGCGACACAACGAAGGGTGACTTTCGCGCCCGGGGGTGTGTCGTCCGGATACGGACAGTCGAGCGCGGTGACGTCCGCTGGAAGGTCGGGCTCAGCGTCGGGATCCACCGCCCTGCCGAGACGCCGGCGGCGAACGGTCGTTTCGGTCGACGGCTCGGGCGTGGACTGCGTGACCGCGGACTCGGCGGCCGTGGCACGGCCTATCGCAACGGCTTTACCCCCGGATTTTCCACCCTTACCTGGCGACGGCGGAAAAAGAGACTCCGCGGATGACGGGTCTCCCTTTTGAGCCTTGACGGTCGCGAACAGGTCGCGCACCGATGCCGACGTCATCGTCTTGTCAAGCCTGATGTCGGGCTGAATATCGAGCGCCTTGCCGAAGTAGTGCTGGGCCTTCTGTTTGTCCTTGAAACCCACGAGATACAGGGCTCCGAGGTGGATGTACGTCCGGGCCATCACGGGATGACCTTCGAGGCCCGCTCTCTTTCCCGTGCGCTCGGCGTCCAGGAGCGATTTCTTCGCCGTGTCGAAATCAGCGGTGTCGTAGTCGTCCATCGCCTTCTTGTTCAGCTGGACCACTTTGTCGACGCTCGCCTGATCTTGGGCCACCGCCGGGCGCGACAGGGTGAAAGTGGTCGACAGGAAGACTAGACCCAGGGCTACCCAGAGTGGTCGCCGAGACGACGCGGGATCCGCGAGACACTTGCGCCGGGAACACATCATGAGGTGCTTGCCTTTCATTCAATCTGTCTTGCAATCTGTCTTGCGTCCTGTCTTGACGCTTTCGTTCTTCACGTCTGCCTGCGCGGCCGGGTCATTGCTGGGTAATCACGAACTCCACGCGCCGGTTCCTTTCCCGCCCCACGATGGTCCTGTTCGTTTCGATCGGCTGTTCGGAACCATACCCCCGCGCCTCCAGACGAGCCCCATCAATGCCCAACCCAACCAGGTGAACGCGTACCGCGTCGGCTCGTGCCCCAGACAAAATCATGTTCCGCTTCGGCGTCCCCCGAGCATCGGTATGACCCTCGATCCGCAGGCGCAGGCTCGGTCGTGTCTGCAGAACGTTGGCGATCTCGGCCAGCAACCCATGGCTGCGGGACATGATAACGGCCTTGTCGGTCTCGAAGAAGACCTTCTGTTTGAGCTCGATCTTCTCCACGGTGACGACGATATGCGCGTACTTCTTGGGACAGCCGCCATTGTCGGCGGGGCCGGCTTCGTTCGGACACTTGTCGACGTCGTCCGCGACGCCATCTTTGTCGTTGTCCCGATCGGGACAGCCGTCGGTGTCCTCGAACCCGTCCTTGTCCTCGGCCTCGTTCGGGCACTTGTCGACGTCGTCCGCAATCCCGTCCCCGTCCCGATCCCCTGCCTTTGTCGGGGGCACGCATTTGTCCCGCGGTGATAACCGTAGCGCCTCGCGCGCGTTGTCCTCGGCGATCCGCAGGTGCGCGCGCGACCGAAAGTAGTCACCCTCATCCAGCTCGCTGGTGGCGAATTCCGCGTTGGTATCTGCCAGCGCCAATTCCCTAGGTGCGCATCGCATGGCCCCGTTGTCGCGCGCCTCCTGGGCGATATGGCGAACGTCGCCCACGTTGGCCGCCAATTGCCGGCCCGCACAGCCAGCACCTGCCACGACCAGGGCGAAGAAGCAGAAAGTCCAGGTTCGAGGTTCGACAACGACGCCTGGTTGCCGCGCGCGCGGGGACATCAGGGAGAGTCCTTCGCCGGGCGCGGCGGCTCAGACGACGGCTGAATTGGGGCCGGGCCACGAGCGGCGGCCGCGGCGGTGCTCTTCTCGGCAATCGCCAGGGCACGGGTAGCCAAGGCCTCGGCGCGGCGACCATATTCGATGGCGATCTGGTACTCGGCGTGATCACCCTCCTCGCGGGCCTTGTTCAAGTACTCCGTCGCGGCGGTGTATTCGTAAGGGGCGTACTCCGCGGCCCGCGCGTTCTTCGCGGCCAGAACGGCGACCGCGGCCCTGTCATTGACCTGATTCAGGTACTGGATCGGACCGCACCCCGTCAATAACAGCGGGGCCACGCCAACAAGAAAAGCAGCGGTGAGCGCCCGCGCCCCTGCTCGGAGGTAGCGAAGACGGCACAAAGTGAGCGCACCGTAACAACTCCCCCCAAGCGGGTCAAATGGCGGGACCATGAAGACTACAAAGGCGCGGCACAGCCAGATTTCCCGCGGCAGGAACCGCGTGGGGACCCCCGCGCGCCACACCCCACGCGGAAGGAACCGCGTGGGGACCCCCGCGCCAGCATCGACGGCCTTCGGGGTGGCCCGCGGGAGGCAACAACCCTCGCGCACCGCGCGAAGGCGCTTGCGCAGCCCCGGCATCCGCGATATTGACCTGAACTGCCGTTCTCGCATCAACCCCAGACAGTCCCCCTCCGGAGGCCAATCGGTGAACCAGCTTATCGCCTACCTGCTCGATCACGCCATGCTCGATTTCTCCGGCGAATTGACGCTGGACATGATCCGGGACTTCCTGCGCAACGACGACAGCCCAGCCGCCCGCGCGCTGCTGGCCAAGCTCGTTCAGGAACGCGGTGTGGACGACATGGTGGTCACCCTGGCGGACTGCCTGCAGGAGTACCTGCGAACGGGTCTGACGGAAGACCTCGTGCACGACCAGATCAAACTGTACGCGGAAAGTTAGACCCACGAGCAGCCTCCGGCGTGCTTTCAGGCTGATGGCGACGGACGGCGCAAGCCCCCGCCTTACCATGGGCGTCATCCTAGGTCTGCTCGTTGGGATCTCCTGCAGCGTGTCCGCCCCGGAGCTGCCTCGTCCCGGCACCTGCGACCCGTTTCAATTGACAGCGGTCTCGCCCGCGCCGGATTCCGAGGGGATTCCGCCCGACGTCGTCCCGACGCTGACGTTCAGTGATTTTCCCAATCCCGATACGGTGGACGGCTCCACGGTGTTGCTGTTTACCGGCTTCTTCTATCATACCGGCCGTTACTGGGTGGACTTGGTGGGCAGGCGCGCGTACTTCCGACCGTCTGGACCACTGACGCTGGGATTGGGGTACACCTTAGCCGTCCAGCCCGGAATTCGTTCGCTGCGGGGGTGCTCGCTCGAACGGGACATCCCCCCCGCGACTTCCTCCGGTGGCGAAGCCTTGGCAATCCGCTTTCGAGTCGTCGCCCCCGGAGCGGCTCGTCTTCCCGTCCCAGTCCCCGCGTCCGCTGTCACGTATGAGCAAGTGGTGGGGATTTTCGCCGCGCATTGCGCGGGTGGCGCCTGCCATCTGACCGGAGCTGAAGCCCCGCCCGAGCCCGGAGGTTGCGCGACCGCCCCGGCCGGAGGACTATCGTTGTGCGCGCAAGACGCGCGCCAAGCCCTGGTCGGGGTGCCTTCTCGACAGGTGAGTCGCCTGGTGTTGGTCACGCCAGGCGATTCGTCGCGCAGCTACCTGCTGCGCAAGATAATCGGAGCCCCGCCCGTCGTCGGCCACGTGGGCGTTCCCGACGACAGCCTGTCCCAGGAAGATCAGCGCGCCATCGAAGACTGGATTGACCGAGGGGCCTTACCCACCCAGACGAACGATGGCGGCCTCTAACTGAATCAGCGCGGCGTCCAACTCCAACAGCTTGGCGCGATCCTTCTCGACCGCCTCCGCCTTTGCGTTCGCCACGAATTTTGGGTTGCCAAGCTTCCGGGACAGCCAGTCGCGATCGGACAGGACTTTCTCACGCTCCTTGGCCAGCTTCGCGCGCTCGGCGGCCGGATCGACCAAACCTTCGAGCGGCACCACCACCTCGATGTCACCCGCGAGCGCCGTCGCGACGGGTCCGAAGAGCTGGGGCACAACCGTGGTACTGCCGGCGCGGCGCACCCGCACGGCCGAGCAACGTCCCTGCTCGGCCACGATCTCGCGGTACCCTTCCAGGATGGTTTTCTTGTAGTCGTCGCCCACGGTCAAAATGACCGTGACCCGAGCGGATGGCGCGATATTCTTCTCGGCACGCAGGGTCCGTAACGCAACGATCACCCGCTGCACCAGGGCCATCGATCCCTCGGACGCGTCGTCGACAAAACGCAGATCCCGCACGGGATACAGAGTGATCATGATGCTTTGCGGAACGCCGGAAGACTTGGGCAGGTGCTGCCAGATTTCCTCGGTCAAGAACGGCATGAAGGGGTGCAAAAGGCGCATCGCGGCCTCCAGTGCCGTGACCAGCGCCCCCTGGACCTTCCAGCGCAACTCGACGTCGGCGCCCTCGCGCGCCAAGGCCGCCTTGGCGAGCTCGATGTACCAGTCACAAAGCTCGTTCCACACGAAATGATAGGCGGCCTGCGCCGCGTCCGAAATTCGATAGTCCTCCAGCGCCTCGTCCACCGCTTCGATGGCGCGTTGCACGCGCGACAGGATCCAGCGCTCGGGCAAGTCCAGCTCGGCGCGGTCGGGGCCGTCGGCGACACGATCCGCGAAGCGCTCGGCGTCGAAACCTTCGAGGTTCATCAGCGCGAACCGGCTGGCGTTCCAGATCTTGGTGGCAAAGCGGCGCGCGTCCTCGACGTTGCTCATCGAGAACTTGATGTTCCGGCCCTGCGCCGCGTGAGTCGCAAGCCAGGCCAGCGCGAACCGCAAGGCGTCGGCGCCGTACTTGTCGATGACCACCAGGGGATCGATCGTGTTCCCCTTGACCTTCGACATCTTGTCGCCTTTTTCGTCGGTCACCATCGTGTGCAGGTACACGGTCCGGAAAGGCACCTTCTTCATGAAGTGCAGGCCGGCCATCATCATGCGCGCGACCCAGAAGAACAGGATGTCGTACCCGGTATCGAGCACGCTGGTCGGATAAAACGTCTTCAACTCGCGCGTTTCCTTGGGCCACCCGAGAGTAGCGAAGGGCCACAACCACGATGAAAACCAGGTGTCGAGCACGTCGTCATCCTGCTTGAGCCTGGTGTCGCCGCAATGCACGCAGGCGGACGGCGTCTGGCGAGCCACCGTGATTTTTCCGCACCCACCGCAAGTCCACGCGGGGATGCGATGTCCCCACCACAGCTGGCGCGAAATACACCAGTCGCGGATGTTCCGCATCCAGTGGAAATAGGTCTTCGACCAGCTTTCGGGGACGAAACGGGTCTTGCCCTGCTCCACCGCCTCTATGGCGGGCTTGGCCAGTGGCTCCATCTTCACGAACCACTGCGTGGACAGCATCGGCTCGACCACCGTCTCGCAACGCTGGCAGCGTCCGACGGCGTGCACGTGTGGCGTCGACCCACGTTCGAGGCCCAGCTCCTTCAGCCGAGCCTTGACGGCCTTCCGGGCGGCGAAGCGATCCAACCCGGCGAACGGACCACCCACGGCGGTAACCACACCCGCCTCGTCCAAAATCGAAATGTTGGTCAGACCGTTGCGCTGCCCAGCCTCAAAATCGTTGGGATCGTGGGCAGGCGTCACCTTGACCGCCCCCGAGCCGAACTCCGGATCCACCAGGATGGGATCGGCGATGACGTTGAAAAAATATCCGGTCAGGGGATTCTGAATCTTGCGGCCAATTTTGGCCTGATGGCGCGGATCATCCGGATGGACCGCGACGGCCGTGTCGCCCAGCATCGTCTCGGGCCGCGTCGTCGCCACCACGATCTCGCCGGAGCCATCCAGCAACGGGTATGCGAAGGAATAGAGTTCCGCCTGCTTGCCCTCCTCGTAGTCTACCTCCAAGTCCGACAACGCCGTTCGACAGGACACGCACCAGTTGATCAGGCGCTCCGCACGATAGATGAGGCCTTCCTCGTGAAGCGTGACGAACGCCTCGATCACCGCCTCCGAGTAGGCGGGCTCCATCGTGAACTTCAAGCGCTCCCAGTCGAGCGAGCACCCAAGGCGCTTCAGCTGCTCCAAGATCTGGTCGCCGGATTGTTGGCGCCAGGTCCAGACCCGCTTCACGAATTCTTCCCGACCGATGTCGTGCCGCGACTTGCCCTCGGATTCGCGCAGTTTGCGCTCGACCACCATCTGCGTCGCGATTCCCGCGTGATCCGTGCCAGGCAACCACATGGCGTTGTAGGCCGCCATGCGTTTCCAGCGCGTGAAGATGTCCTCGATCGTGCACCCGAGCGCGTGGCCCATGTGCAGCGCACCGGTCACGTTTGGGGGGGGGATGACGATCGCGAAAGGCGCCTTCGGGGCCTGGGCATCGGCGTGGAAGTACCCCCGCCGCGTCCACTCTCCGTACCACCTGGGTTCGATGGATGCGGGATCGTAGTTCTTCGCGTAGCGCGACGCCGTTTCGGCATCCGACCTTGACTTGTTCGTGGGAAAATCGGCCATGGCGGAAGGCGCGGGTACCGGGGCCGGCCCTAAATCCGGCCGCGCTTCTGAAGCTCTTCCCGAATGATCACGTCGGCCAACTCCGGGACCACTTCCCAAACTATCCTTTCGATAATCTCGCGGGACAACTTCGCGATCACCTCGTATTCGGGACCCTTGGCGGCGATCTCGGCGACCTTCTCGTCGATCTTCGATCGCACGGCTACCGGTGCCGCAGGCCCCGCCTGAAACAAGGGCGCCGCACTGACTGGTGGTGGCGTGCGCGCATCCATCGGACGAACCGGCTGGGTGGGTGGCCGCGCGGGGGCCGCGGGCGCGCCGAATCGCACGGTTGTGGGAAGGCCCACCAAGGTCCGAGCCGGACCAGGGGCGACGACCGCCGCTGGCGCCGGTGCCGGGGCGGACGCCGGTCGCAGAGCCGGAATCTGCAGGGGAGTGGGAACCATTCCGGGACTCACAGGTGGGTGCGGATACGACGGACCATGCGACGCCGCGGCCGGAGCCGGATTGACCGTGGGCGGGTGAGCCGTGAAGCCAGGCGCGGCGACCGGACGCGCGGGCATGCTGGTCCCGGGACGAGCAGGTGGAGGGGCCGCTCCGGGCCTAAGCCCGGGGATCAACGAAGGGCGCAAGCCGGTCGACGCCGCGAACGTGCTTGTGCCCATGGGCAACGCCGGACGGGGCGGCGGCGCCAGAGGAACGGACGGCGGCGGCGTGATTTCGGATGCCAAAGGGACCGCCGCCGAAGCGGGAGACGCTGCCGCCTGCGGGCCTGAATCCTCGATAGAGATTTCACCGTAGTCGTCGTCCAGGGACGGCGACGGCCCGGACGGGGCCTGGACGAAGCCAGATCGCGCGGAGATAGCGGCTGCCGCCGAATCCAGCGCGGACCTGACCGGAACCGCCGACGGGGCGGCCGCCACCGTGCCCTTGGCCATCGCGTCCCTCACGCGATCGACGAAGGCGACGGATTCGAAAGGCTTCGTGAACTGCCCGTCGGCCCCGCTTTGCCGGCCGCGCGCTTCATCATAGGGATTCTGGGACGACGTCAAAATGTAGACCGGCACGCCGCGCAACCCGGCGTCGGATTTGATAGCCGAGCACAGATCGTATCCGGAACGACCGGGCATCACGGCGTCCGCGATCACCAATTCCGGACGAGCCTGCCGCGCAATCGTCAGCCCCTCGTCCGCCGAACGCGCCGCCAACAACGTCACGTCCTCGCCCGCGAACGTCATGGCAAACGCTTTCTGGATCGTTAAGCTGTCATCGGCGATCAGGATACGCTTCGCCATTATCCGCATTTGGATATCACGCGGGGTCCCGGAAGGTCAATTTGACGCGCCCGTTGGACCGACGGGGCGGTGATCCGATTGATACATTTCCATCGGCAATCCGCCGTCTTCTTCAGGCGACTTTGGGACGCCACCGATGGCGACTATGATGAACCGCGTGTTCAATCGTGTTCGGCGCGCGCCCCGGATGGCCTTGCGATTGTGGTTCGCCGTCGTGCTAATCGTCGTGGGGGGGGGCGTTTCGCGTTCGGCCAGGGGCGACGAGGATGATTGGCAGCTGTCTGCGCGCGGAGGCTTGGCGAGTGTCGTCGTCGAGGGCCGCGATCCTTTTGGCGTTCGGATCGGCGTCGATGGCCAGTACGGGATCGACGACGCCTGGGCCGTGAAGTTGATGACCAGCGCTTCCCAGCACGGCGTGTCCCCGGTTCCGGCCAAAGCGTTACCGGGGGGAGACCTGTATTCATATTCACTCTTTGGGGGATTCTCCTACACGATGGACGTGTTGCGCCTGTTGCCCTCGTTCGACCTTGGAGTGGGCATCCTGGGTGTTACGGGCGCGGTCGCGAAACCACATCGAGCGATTGGCCTACAGGCGGCCGTCGGCGCCGATTACCTGATAGGACCGCGCTGGAGCGTCGGCGGCGTGGCCGAATACGTCTACGCACCCTTCGATCTGATCTCGAACGCGCTGAACGGCAACGCGGTACCCAAGAGTTTCGCCCTGTCGGCACGCGTCTCGTGGATCATCCACTGACCGCGTGACGCGCCTTCGGCGCTCGCAGGAAGGGGCGGACCCCTCCCCGCGGGCCCCTCCCGACGGATCCGTGGGCCGTCGGCACCGGTTACTGTTCGGCGCTGGGCGGGGCGGATTTTCGTTTCTTGCGGTGGGCGCGAAGGACGATGCGGATCGGTGTACCTTCGAAACCGTAGGCGCGACGAACCTGATTGGCCAGGAACCGACGGTAGGAGACGGGGACGGCCGTGGGATGGTTCGTGCTGAAAACGAACGTGGGTGGGCGAATCTGGGCTTGCGTGGCGAAGTAGAGGCGAACATGGCGACCGTTCGGACCCGCGGGTGGTGGCTTGTCGGCCACGATCTCCTCCAGGAAACGGTTGACCTCCCCAGTCGAGACGCGCCTCGACGTCTGTTCGAACACCCGCGCGGCGGCAATGGGTATCTCGGCAACCCCCGCGCCGGTGACCGCTGATGTCAGCAAGATAGGCGCCCACGACAGGAAGGACAGCGTCTCTTTTGTAGTTTCAATTTTCGAATTAATCTGCGCCTTTGGGACTGAGTCCTTCTTGTTTAGGATGATGATCGTCGCGCGACCCGATTCCTCGATCAGACCGGCAATCTTGGCATCCTCGACCGTGGCGCCTCCGCCCGCATCGATGACCAAGACGGCAACGTCACAACGGGCGAGCTGGTCCCGGGCCATCTTCGCGGCCACGGCCTCGGTCAACGTGTCCACGGATCGCCGGCGCCTCAGTCCCGCGGTGTCCACGAGCACGAAGTCCCGTCCTCCCACCGAGAACGGCGTGTCGATTGGATCGCGCGTCGTCCCGGGGGTGTCGTGAACCAACACGCGGTCCTCGCCGAGCAATCGGTTGACGAGCGACGACTTGCCGACGTTGGGTTTGCCCACGAACGCGATGCGGATGGGGCCCTCGGGGCGCGGCGGCGGGGCAACATCGGCTTGGCCTGCCAGGTCGACTGGATCTGCTCCTTCGGCGACGGTGGCAATGTCCGCGACGCCCAATCGATCGCCGCGCGACCTTTTGCCCGGTTTGGGCGGCGGGGCCCCTATCAGATCATCGACCTCATCCGCGTCGATTTCGCGCATCTCGACGTCTTCGGCGTCGCCAGCGCCGTCGGGTTCGTCCTCCTCGCTCGCTCGATCCTCGGCAAGCCTGCCGTCGCTGGGGCCTGTGATCTGGAAGCGTTCCCCACGATCGGGAACCGAAGGCGCAACGGCGAGATCCGGATGCTCGGCACCTTCGCCGGATTGCGGATCGGCCACCGCCCGCGCGGTGGGGCCGAGCAGCTCCACCACGCGATCCAGGAGCTCGCCCATTCCCCGCCCATGCCCGGCCGAAACCGCGAACACGTCCGAAAAGCCGAGCGCGAACACTTCCGCCAGGGCGGAATCGCGCAGCGCGGAATCGACCTTGTTGACGGCGATGACGACGGGCTTCCCCGAGCGCCGCAGCACCGCGACCACGTCGTGATCGACACTCGTCAGTCCCTCGGCGGCGTCCAGGACCAGGACCAAGACGTCTGCCTCCTCGATCGCCCGCAGGGTCTGGGCGCGCATGGCACCCAGGATGCCGTGCGCCGACGGATCCAGGCCACCGGTGTCCACGATTCGAAAACGCCACCCGGGCCAATCGACCATCCCGTAGCGACGGTCCCGGGTCACCCCCGGCATGTCTTCCACCAAAGCGGGACGGCCCCCGACCAGGCGGTTGAAGAGCGACGACTTGCCGACGTTCGGCCGCCCCACGAGAGCGACCAGCGGCCGCCCGAGGTCGGCCGCGCTGCTCGATGCCACGTACCTTTTCATCGGTCGTAACCGAGGCGCGCGATCGACTGGGGGGACGACGTCCATTCAGGCGCTACCTTGACGAACAGGCGCAAGTGCGCGGGACGGTCCAGCAACGTCGACACCTCCGCTCGTGCCCGTGTCCCGATGTCCTTGATCATCGTCCCGCCCTTGCCGAGCACGATGCTCTTTTGGCTGTCCCGCTCGACGACTATCGACGCGTCGATCACAACGTCATTCTTGTCGGGACGTTCTTCCCAGTTGTCGATCACGACGGCGGTTGCGTAGGGCAACTCTTGACGGAGCGACAGGAACAACTGCTCGCGAATCAGCTCGGCCGCCAGGAATCTCTCCGTCCGGTCGGTCAACATGTCGGCGGCGTAGAGCGGCGGCCCGGGCGGCAGGAGCTTGCACAGCTCCTTGACCAGGCCTGCCACGCCCGAACCTTTGCGCGCGGACACGGGAACCAACGCCGAAAAATTCGAAATCTCTTCCCAGCCCTTCAGGATGGGAAACAGAGACGGCTTGTCCTTGACCGTGTCCACCTTGTTGATCGCCAAGACGACCGGCGTTCCGGCGGTGCGGAGAGCATCCAGAATCTGGCGCTCTGCGGAGGCGATCTTTACGGCGGCGCTGCTCTGCGGTGGCTCGACGACCAGCAGCGCGGCGTCGACGCCCTCGATTGCCCCGAGAGCCTCGTCGACCATGAACCGATTCAGCGCGCCCCGGGCCGAGTGAACGCCCGGCGTATCGACGAACACGATCTGCCCGGCTGGCCCGTTCCAGACACCCACGATCCGATTGCGGGTCGTCTGGGGTTTGGGGCTGACGATCGCCAGCTTCTGTCCGACGATCTGATTCAACAGGGTGGACTTGCCCACGTTCGGTCGGCCGAGGATGGCGACGGTGCCGGCGACCATGCCGGCGACCGTTTCGGCGGCGTTGCTCCGATCGGCGGCCGACCGTTCGTCTGTGGTCGGAACGGGTTCGGTGCCTTCGTCGATCTCGGATCCCATGAGCGGCGCCCTATATATGGCGCACCGGCCCCGGGCGCGAGCGGAATTCGCCCTCAGGGGGCGACCAGCCTCACCGGCGCAGCCAGTTTTCGTAACGAAGGCCTGGAACGCGGGCGAAGTGGCGCTCGTTGCCCGAAACGAGGATCTGTTGCCTCGCGACGCATATCGCCGCGATTCTCAAGTCGGGATCGTCCAAGCGTCGTCCTCCACGCTCTAGAAAGGCGCGGATCTCGCCGTATCGCCGCGCCGACTCGGCATCGAAATCCAGGCACGTGAACTCGGAGAGGAGATCGTCGATGGCCGCCAGCCAGCGCTGCGTCGCCACCGAGCGCAAAGCCCCGTAGGAGAGCTCGCCCACGGTGATGGCCGTCGTGCGCCGTTGGTCCGGCCCGAGCCCGCTCAGCCGTGACCGGGCTGTTTCCGGCAGGCGTCCCTTCAGCAGGCCACTCAAGACATCCGTGTCAAAGACGAACAAGGTCAACCCTCCCTGTCGAAGTCCACGACCCGCGTTCCCGCCTTCGCTCGAGATCTAACGATATCCTTCATGATCCCGTCGAAATCTTCCGCGTCGGCCAGGCACCCAAAAAGGCGCTCGAACCACCGGTTCTTCGCGACTGACTGCCCGGTGAACCTCTCGATGACCGCCACCGGACGACCTCGCCGCTCGATCACAATCGGCCCTCCGTGCGCCTCGACCTCGTGAATCACTTCGGACAATCGGGCCTTGGTTTCGGCCACGGACAATGTCTTGGTCATTAAGACTATCTCCTCATAGTCATTATAGTCACATCCCATGACCTCGACAACCCGGCACAACATCGCCGCCATCGCGATGGCGGCGCACCCGAGCCCAACACAGCACCCGCCTTGACGATCGCGTCGAATCCAGGGATATGGGCTGAATGCGTCAGCCCCTTCGGTTCGTCGTCCCCGTCCGAGCGCGCTCCCCGGTCCCGTTGTGTCTCGCGCTGGCAATCGCGGCCGCTCTGGCGGCCGGGCGGCAGGCGGCGGCGGGTTCGCCCCCCGCTCTGATCGCGACGGATCTTCCAGACGGCGGCTTGGAGCTGAGGTCTGGCTCGGCGGTCCTGGCACGCGTCCCGATGAGCACGCCCGCCCTGCGCCGCGGCGTGGTCGCGCTGCGTGAGATCACGGTGGAAGGGCACCGCGTCGTCGAGCTGCGCGTTCCCGTGCGGGGTCGGCCCGTCGAGGAAGTCTGGGTTGGTGACGTCGGCGCGAAGCCGGCGCGCGTCATCTGGTCGGGCCTGGCCGGGCCGCGCGACGCCGACGGCGAAACCGAGATCGCCGTCGAAGTCACGCCGGAACGCATCTTCGAATATCAAACCGCCGCGCAGGTGTCCCGATGCGACGGCGAGCCAGCGCGTCTGTTCACCCGGGCCTGGGATTTCGGCGGCGGGCGATTTCGGCCCATCCTCTCCACGCCGCCAGCACCAGGCACGCAGAAATTGACCGCGCGCCGAAACGATCCCGCGATGCCGACCGCGCGGCCCCTTGGAGGATTTCACTTCGTGGCCGCGTCGACGACGGCGGCCGCGGGCAGCGACGCCGGACTGTTGTCGGCGCCGAGCGCGCTCGACGACGGCGATCCTCTCACCGCATGGGCGGAGGGACTGGGCGGCGACGGTCGCGGGGAATTTCTGACCGCGCGCGCCAGCGCCGGGCACTACCGCGTCCGTGGACTCCGCATCGTGCCCGGGGACGCGTCGACGCCTGAACGATTCAGATCGAGGAACCGAATCAGATCCTTGGCGATCGCGCTCGGACCCGACCCCGCCCAACATTTCGACGTTGAATTTCCGGAGGATCCCGCGTCGGCGGGCGGCCAATCTGAGACGCCGTACTGGATTGCGCTGCCGGCGCCGATGGAGTCGACCTGTATCACGGTCGTCATCCGCGACGTTTATCGTGGCTCCGAGACAGGCCCCAGGGCGGGCGGTGGGACCACCGCGATCTCGGACCTGCAGGTCTTCACCGAGCTCGACGATCCGGCAGGCGTCGACCACCTGATCGCCGATATCGCAGCGGGAACGGACTGCCCATCTCGTGTACCCCTCTTGGTTGCGATGGGCGAGCCCGCGGTGTTCCCGGCCGCGCAGGCAATCTTGACCCTGGGCGCGGCCGGCGGAGGGCGCGAATGCCTGGTCGACGCACTGTCGCGCATCGATGCGACCTTGAAAAGTGGCGTGGCCATGGACGCACTGGCCGCGGCCCTAATGGGAGCATCGCCAAGTGAAGAAGCGCTGATCACCCGCACGGCCCGAACAGCGCAAAAGGCCGGCACCGCGCCCGTGCATGCGGTGGCCACCTTGCTATCGTCACCCGAAGCGGCGGCGGCCGATCGCGCGCGCGCCGCACGCCTCTTGGGGGATCTCGACGGGCCCGAGGCCACGGCGGCCTTGGTGGCCGCGGCCGGAACGGAGCAATCGGAGGTACGCCTGTCCATTGTCCAGGCTCTCGGGCATTCGCCGGGTGCGACGGTGCCGTTGCTGCTGGCGGCGATCGACACCGCCCGCGCGCGGGCCGATGCGGGAGACAGGCGCGAGTCGGACCTGATGCGCGCCCTACCCCCGCTCGTCCGTCGTTCTCCGGCGGACCGACCACGCGCGATCGAATCGCTGCGCCGTTCGCTGATGTCGAGCCCGTCATTCGAAGTTCGCGCGCGCGCCATCCTGGCGATGAGCGAGATCGGCGACGGCGCGGTGATCCCCGATCTGACGGCGATTCGCGCCCATTCGGATGACGCCGTGTTGCGATTCCTGGCCGCGCGGGAGCTGGGCGCCCTGCCGGGACCGGAGGCACTCCAAGCATCGCGCGAGGCGCTTGGCGATTCGGATCCACGCGTGCGCGAGACAGCGGCGCAGGGCCTCGGCCAGCGTAAAGACGCCGCGTCGGAGGCCGAGCTGATCGCGGCAGCCAAGAACGAACCCTGGCCTTTCGCGCGACGAGCACAGATCGAGGCGTTGTCGCACACGTGTGGCGCGCCGGCACGCGACCTGCTGATGCGCGCGATGGAACGAGACGTCGACGAGGTACGCCGCGCGGCCCTGGTGGGACTCGTACGTTGCAAGGACGACCGGGCGCACGCGCTGTTGTCGTCGACGCTGAAGAACCGCCATGCCAGCGCGCCGCTGCGTGAACTCGCCGCCGCCTTGTCGGGCGAGCTTGGCGATCGAAGCGTGGCCCGGGAATTGGCCGAAACGCTGGACCTGTTGGTCAACGAAGGCGAGGGCGATCTGGCGATAGAGGGTGTCGCCGTGTCGGCCCTACGCTCGCTTGCGCACCTGGGCGGCCCAGACGCGGCCCGGGCGGCGGCGCGCCTGGCGGGCGATGCGCGCCATCCTTATCGTCGCGCCGCGATCGAGGCGCTCGGTGAGATCTGCGACGGGGACGTCGGCGCGCGGGCCTTGGCGACGGTGCGAGCCGGGGCGGACGCGACCTTCGCGGTCGACGCGCAGAATGCGGAGAAGAGGTGCGTGGCGCGGGGCGCGAAAGCGCCCACGCAGTAGGCCACGAGGGTGCCCGGAATCGGTCGTTGCTCCATTTTTTACGGCTCGACGACCAACTCGCGACACGCGCGTCCTTGTGGCCGCCCACAAACTCCGCCGACCGCCGTCGGGGAGGACAGTGGCCCCAGATCCGCCTTGACTGCTGTCTGACCGAGCAGGGCGACGAAACGGTCCCTTCGTCCCGTGGCAAATCTCTAGGCGCGGGAACACTCATGCCTCCACTTTCCTCGCCGGCGCAGGCCCAGTTCTTGCTGGAATTTGACCCATGCCCCCGTGCTATCCATCCATGGACGCCGTCGGACGGTTTACGAAGATTTTCTTGCTCGCCGCCCTTACCGTCAGCTGCACGGACCGAGCACCCCGGGGCGGCGCAGGCGGTACCGGATCTGAGCAACTTGGCGAGACTGGAGCCGGCGGAACTGGAGCCGGCGGAACTGAAACCGGCGGAACTGGAACCGGCGGAACTGGAGCCGGCGGAACTGGCATGGACCCTTACGGCAACTGCACCCAGACGATCGAGGAATGGTGCGCTCAAGCGACGGGCCCTTGCAATCGAACTTGGCCGGGGACCGGCCCATCGTCACCCCTCTGTGATCTCTCTCCTGGCCAGAATGGGCCATCGGTGGGCCGCTGTGGGTCGTACTTGTTGGCGTCCTATAGTGGGGTCGACACAACCACCACTTACTACTATGACGCCAACACATTGGATCTCACCGCCGTGATCTTCCGGTACAGTTTCGTCGGCCTCGGACCGTATTGCATCGTTGGTCCGCCCGGTGCCACCGCACTCACGTTTCTCGCAATGCGAGACTGTTCGCAGATCTCTCCCGACATCAGCTGTCCCGCGAGGAAGTAGTCGCGAAAGCCGCGGAGGCTCGATCTCGGACGCCGGCTGATTCACCGTGGCGGGCCCCTGTCTAGAAAGCGCTCGACCATTTCCTCGACGACCACGTCGGGGCGTTCACGTTCGACGAGCCCCGAATCGAAGTGTTGCCAGGCAAATACGCTGCGGGAGAACTCCTCGCCCAGCAGTCGCCCGATGTCTAGGGTGGAAATGGGCGGGTGGTACCTATCGACCCTGGCAAGCTGGCCAGCGCCCATTCTTTGATCCGATGGCACCAAGAAGGAATCGTGAAAGACCACGGCCCGCGGATTCGACCCGTTGTCCGAAGTTAGTCCGAGACACCGCGTGGCCGCTGGGGAACAGATGTTGCCGGCGGGAAGGTCTCGGACAGCGATCCCAGGCGACGGAACAAGCTGTCGCTCCCGTTCGGCGACGAATCCGCACAGTCCTGTCATCATCCCCAGATCTCCACACCACGAATCTGACAGTTTTGATCCGAAGGTCGTGAGCTCTCTCGCCTTCAATCCGGGAAACCATGTCTGCAGACGTCGGATGATCTCGCGATAGCCAACATAGGCCCCCTGGTCGTTCCAGTGGGTATCCGATCGCAGGTAAAGGGGGCTCGCGGCAGTCTTCGTAGAAATCAAGGCCGGCCGCAGATCCAGAACGTCGATATTTGATCGACCCCGAAGATACGCGAGCAGTTGATCAAAAGGCGTCGGACCGATGGAGTCGAAACGGGCGGGAAACAGCTCGGGGTAGATGCTGTCCTTGTCGGGCGCCACCAGGAACAAGTAGTGAGCCCCCAGGTTGGCCAGCCAGTCTCGTCGCGCTTCCAGCGTCAGTTTCCACTTTTCGAGTTGTTCGCTTGAAAGCACGATCTGGCCACGGTGCTTCTCGACGACACCGTCTCCTGAAAAGAACAACCACGACTCCCCGCCGACCAGCGCGAACGGCGACGGCGACACACCGAGTTTGTAGTGCGCGATACCGTTCCACAAAATCAGTAACTGCCGAAATCCAAATGCATCGTTCCAATAGGCCTCCAACGCCTTCGGAAACGCCTGCCACGCAACCAACGTCGACAACGTCTTCGGCGCCGGCGCCGGCCTCCTGTTTTCGGTGAGATCGGGAATGTAGTCGATACCTATGAGCCACGCGGCCGCCGGGATCACGAGTGAGACGCAGAAGAACGTCGCTGCCAGTCCTCCCGTCAGGCTTCGACGGATTCGATGCTCAAGAGCATATGGAAGCCCCATCGTGGTCGCTCAAAAGCGAAAGTAGATGAAAGGATTATAGGTGCCCGACGATAGCTGCATCGCTGACAGGAGCAGGACGGCCGACAATCCAGCCAGTCGCCCCACGTCGAACACCAGTTGCAGTCGCCAACGATCCCGAAGGGGCGGTAACCTCCCGCGCAGCCACCCGAGGAACGGCGTGGCCCCAATGACCGCGACTGTGATCGCGAGCAACCGCTCATTGTCGAGAAACATCGCGGGTCGGTACACGGTTCCGAGCCCCGTGCCAAGACCTACGACCGCCTTCAACATCGCCAGGGCCATCCCCAAGGTCGTCGCGCGAAAGACAACCCACGTCGCCCCAATCACCGACAGGCAATAGAATCGACGAAGGGGAGACCACGCTCCGGCCAAGACCCGGCCAAATCCACTCCGCTCGAGGATGAGAAACCCCCCATGAAGCAGGCCCCAAAACACGAAGTTCCAGCTCGCACCGTGCCAGAAACCGCACAGAACGAACACCAGGACAAGGTTGACGTACGTTCTGGCAGGAGAAACGCGGTTGCCGCCGAGGGTCATGTAGAGATAGTCGCGAAACCAACGCGATAGGGACATATGCCACCGTCGCCAGAACTCGGTCATCGAACGCGCGACGTACGGATAGTCGAAGTTTTCGGGAAATCTAAAACCAAACCACCGGGCAAGGCCGATAGCCATGTCGGAATACCCTGAGAAATCGAAGTAGATCTGCAGCGTATAGGCCGTCACACCCAGCCAGGCCAGATTCGCGGTCAGGTCGTTGCTGGGAATCGAAAAGACCGCGTCGGCCAAGGGACCGATCGTATTGGCCAGCAGGACTTTCTTTCCCAACCCAACGATGAACCGCGCAATGCCCGTGAACCGGTCGCTCATCGTCGGGAAACGCTTGGACAATTGCCCCGCGATCTCGTGATATCGGACGATCGGCCCCGCTATCAACTGCGGGAACAACACGATGTAAAGACAAAGAAGGGCGGGATTGCGCTGCGCACGGACTTGTCGCCGGTAAATGTCGATAACGTACGACAGAACGTGAAACGTAAAAAACGAAATCCCGAGCGGCAGGAGACCGGTCTTCGGAACATCCTGGCCGTGAACCCCGGACAGAAGGGCCAAGAACCCGTGGGCAGTTTGTAGCAGAAATTCGGCGTACTTGAAGTACACGAGGACTCCGACATCGACCACAACCGCCAGGAGCAAGATCCCCTTTCGTGTCCGCTGCCGAAACTGTCCCGAGAGCAGCAAGCCGAGGCCGTAGTTGACGACAATCAGCCCGCTCAGAACGGGAACGAATCTGTATTCCCCCCAGCCATAGTAGATCAGGCTCACCACCAGCAAGACGGCGTTCTGCAAATATTGGGGCGCGAGGCCATGTACGATCAAAACGAACGGCAAATACAAGAACACGAATAGCGTCGAGCTGAAGATCATGACGAGTGAGGATCGCGTTGAGCCGAACCGGCACAGAGCAAAGTCGGTGCCACCCTCGGAGTGCCTCATCCCTTGGAACGGCGCCCCATCCACGTACTGTTGTCCCGTCCGTATGCGACATCGCCGTCCGGATCACGTCGCTCGTGACGAATTCACTTGTTCGAGGGTCAATGGTTGGGCCTGAGCTGAGAGTTGCCGGTCAGGAGTTCTCGAATCTCCTCCCAGCGATCGTCGAAAGGGAACCAGTGCAACTTGTAGTCGTCGAACAGGAAAAAATAGTAGTTGGTGCAGAGTCCGAGTACGACGGCGATCGCGCCCAGGGTCAGCAGGCCGGATAATTCTTTGGCTGACCTGGGTATCTCTGCCGTGGCTGCGCACGGGCCCAGCTTGAGGATGCAGACGCAGATGAAGGCCGACAAAGTGCTGAGGGCGTTCCACCGTTCGAAGTCCCACCCGACGAGGAGCATGAGCAACGGAGCCAGTGAGGTGGCAACGAAGGTCACCTTGAGGATCACTCGCATCCGGGGGAGGAGGGGAGCGGCGCAGGTTCGGATGAGTCGAAGGCCGTAGATCAGCAGGAACGCCAGCCCGGGCGCGGTCGCGGACAGACCCCGAAAGAAAAAACGGACGGCACCAGGCTCGCGCCAGAAGGCCGGCATGTCATGTCGCCAGCTGGTAATCACGGACTGAAACAGCACGTTGAAGGCGTCTGCCCGCAAGGGAAAGTCGGCAACCTTCTGGGTTTCGCGCATAAGCTCGTGGACGAAGTCGGGGGGGCGGGTGCCAACTGTCCCGATGATCACGGACGCGGCGGCGGCCCCCCCCAGGACCACGGCAGGCTCTAGCCAGGCCACCAGGCGCCTTCGTGGCGTCGAAGATCGCAGGCGCCCCGAGTCGTCGGTGAGGGCGCAAACCATCTGGAAGATCAAAAGCGGCACCGCCAAAACGAGGGCGGACTCGTGAATGAAAGCCAGGAAGATCGATGAAAACAATGACACGGGCGCCAGCCACCTCCGGCGTCGCGTCGAATCGAAGATGAGGAGGACAACCAGAACGTCGACGGAGGCCCCAACGTAGTCCAGATATCCAATCAGGTGGATGATGAACACCAGGGACGGTGACGCCAGAAAGACCAACAAGGCGCCCCAGAGGCCCGCATCCGGATACCGTCGGAGGGTCCGCCAGATCATCTGAGTCATGAGGGCGGCCAGCAGAGTGAACAAGGCGATCGCGATGCCAGCCAGGGTCTTGTACCGATACGCGCCTTCGCCTCCCACCCGGCGTATCAACTCCCCGACCAAGCCCCTTCGGATGAACCCGCGGCTGTAGTTGAAAGTGTAGTGCGTGGCCGCCCAAAGATTCGGCAGTCGGACGGTCTTGAGCAAGGCTACCGTCGCCAGAGTCAGAGCCACGATACCCAGGTGCCAGGTCCAAGGTTCCGGGCGCGGTGGGGGAACGGGGGTCTCGTCGTCCATGGGCTGCGGCGGAACAGGATTTAGCATGGCCCGCGTCCCGTCGACAGCGACAACAGTCGTGGTGACGGTTCAGGACCTCACTCACCATCTTTATGGCCGGGGTTTTCGCGTGACTCGTTGATCAAGGCGATCTGCGCTACGTTCGTGGCAAACCGCCCGACCTACCGCCCCCCGCTCAAGAGCTTCTCGCGGTCTTCGCGGGATAGCGGACTGTGCTGGAACTGAGTCCCGACGGGCTCGCAACGGTCGTGTGCCCGTGCGTAGCGGCAGACCGGATCAACCAGATTGGCGATCGGACACGCGGCGGCAAGCGATCCTTTCGGTGGCACGAACGTCTGGTGCAGCAGCGAAGGCGCTTCTGCCCCCGTCAGGACCTAGGATGAGGCCGCTGCCTCTCCCAAAAATTGTCCGATAAGAAATGTTGCGTCCGGAGGACGTTCTACACACGGCAATCATCGTGGCCGCCGAACAGTAGCCGGACTAGCGGCACTCGTTTGTAGAACGAGGCGTCGCGGAGCGTTGGCCGACACGGGCATCTCCGCGACGTCCACACAGACTCCTTACATCCAGGCGGCGAGGATTCGCTTGCGGTCGTCACGCGCCAGTTCGCAGGTGCGAAAGGCCTTGCCGGCCGGAGCACAGAGCCCATGTGCGAGCGCGTATTTGCACGCTGGATCCGATTCAGCCGATTCGCGTGGGCACACCGCGCGCAGGGACTCGGACTCCTTGACGAACTGGTTGCTCAGCGATTGGAACGCCTCGCGACCGCCGATGGGGTTCCCGGTAAACAGTGTGCCCCATTCGTCAACAGTGCCCGGTGAAAATACCGGACGGCATCCCGCAAACTCGAAGAAATATTTTCGCACCACATAGGTGGGCCTAGGTGACTCGAACAGCCGCGCCCCGGAAGACGATCGACAGTCGACGTCGTTGGTAAAGTACTCCATCGGTGGGCTCATCCCGTTCTGGTACCAGTAGAACGTGCTGACGGCCGAAAGACACAAGGCTCCGACAATCGGCACCCTCTCCCAATGTCCCGATGGCATGTAAGTCAGAAGGTACAAGGCCG
>JADGRC010000385.1 GCA_017881245.1 Pseudomonadota bacterium | reverse complement strand
GTCCTCCCTGGAAGCCGACCTTCGCCGCTTCGCCGACTACGTCCGTCGCGACCTCGAGTGGCTCGAGCATCATCCTCAGCCACGGCCGTGAACCGCGCAGGCCGCCGGGTAGCGCTGTTCGTTGTTATCCGCCGGCCGCACGACATCGCCGCCGCCGTATACGGGCGTCGAGGCTGGCACGCAGGTGCCGATGGTGAGATCGGCGGTCTGGTGGGCGATGCTCGCGTCCGCCAGCGAGAACGCGCGCCGGCCTGCGAATCACCGGACCGGCAACGGCGACCTGCAGCTTCTAATCACCGCGGTGCCCGATCCTTGCGCACTCACGAGAAGACGCCTCGCGCGGATTTGCCGCCAATTTCGTATTCGGCGTTACCGAAGTTCGTCATGGCGCAGCTCGTGCGGGTTGTTGGAAATTCGTTACCCTCCTTTTCGCGAGGCGTGGTACAGATGCTGAAGTCCACAAACGAGGGGGCGGCACAATGGGTGGGAATCGGGATAGAGGTGCAGCCGGCGAGTTGCAGGCCGATGCGCGCAGTGAAGGAGGCGGCGTCGCGGTTCGGCGGCATCGCATCCGTCGATTGGTTGCGGCAGCGACGGTTCTTGGTCTCTTCGCCGGGTTGGCCGTGGTCGGTGGGCTGTGGCACAGCCGCGTGCGCTCCGCCGCGCAGAAGGCGTCGTCGTGGTCGTCGCCGTTCGATCTGAAGACTCTGGTGGATCACGACGACAACAGCTTTTCGTTCGATCGCTTAAGGGGGCGGACGGTCGTGATGAATTTCATCTTCACCCATTGCCCCATGAGCTGCCCCCTGCAGACCAGGGCTCTGGCTTCCGTTCAGCGCGCGCTGCCCAAGACCTCGGAGAAGCGCGTCCAGTTCGTTTCTGTTTCGATGGACCCGGCGCGGGATACACCGGCCGTTCTCAAACAGTACGCGTCGACGATCGGGGCCAATCTCGTCAATTGGAGCTTCGTGACGGGCAGTGACGACGAGATCAATTGGCTGCATCAGTACTACAACCTGCGCGTCAAGAGAGTCGGCGGCGGCCAGTTCGACCACCGCGTGGTTGTCTACTTGATCGACGCGAATGGCCGCCTGATTCAGAAGTACACGGGAGATGTGGATCAGGCACGTCTAGTCCGAGAAATCGGCGAGGTCGACACGTTGTTCAACAAGTCATGAACGAGGGACGTCGGAAAGGGAAGGGGGAACCGTAATGATTCGAGCTCATTGGGAACTTCGTTCGGTAGTATTTCTGGTTTCGACGCTGGCCGCCTCCGCAGCGATCGCGCAGACGCTGGCGGTGCCGATTCCGGCGGTCAACGATCCGCGGTTCAGCAACCTCACTATTCCGCCGACGGCACCCACCCAGGGCATGTGGTCGGCGCAATTTTCCTGGCCGCTGGTGGGCCTTCACCTGTCAGTGCTCCCCGATGGGCAGGTGCTGACCTACGGCACACCGCTCGGGCAGGGTGTCCAAGACGGACGGACGTTCGACCGCTGGGACCCGTTGACCGCAACGGTGACCACGGGGCACACCACCATCGCGAATTCCTCACCGGTGGACAGCTTTTGCTCCGCCGGCATCTTGCAAACCGGCGGCGCCATGCTGGTCTCGGGCGGCGACTCGAACGCCACGGCGCCTAACGGTGCCGACGCCGCCAGGAACAGCACGGTGTTCGATCTGTTCAACAACACTTCCACCGCTCAGGCGTCGGTCCTGGCGTCAGATCGCTGGTACCCCACGATGATAGCGCTTCCCGACGGGCGGGGTCTCATGATGGGAGGCGCCGACCCCTACGTCACCGAGTCGTTCAGGAACCCCGACGCGAATCTGGGTGTCATGTCCATGACTCCGGAGGTCTGGACGCCCGGCGTCGGCTGGAGCAGCCTGGCAGGCGCCAACAGCCGCGATGGGTTCGGTCCAGATCTGAATCGTTGGTGGTATCCGCGGGCCTGGGTCGCGCCAAGCGGGCAGGTGTTTGGCATTTCTGCGGACCGGTGGTGGTTCCTCGATCCCGCTGGGACGGGGAGCATTCCGATGACCGGCTTCTTCAAGGCGGGTTACGTCGGCGAGAACGCCACGCCCTGTCCGTCTGGACCGCTCCCGAACATCGGACCAACATCGACGGCGGCGATGTACGGCGTCGGGCGCATCCTCCAGGTCGGCGGCAATGGTGCCACCAACGGCCACAACACGTGCTCCAGCGCGGCCGCCACCACGTTCGATTTCAACGGTGCGGGCGCGCCGATAATGGTCGAGAACGCCCCCATGGCGTTCCCAAGGCAATGGGTCAATTCGACGGTGCTTCCGACGGGCCAGGTCCTGATCACCGGCGGGACGCGACGCGCCGACAATGGCGGCGGCGACGCGGTTTTCGCCGCGGAGATGTGGACGCCGGCCAGTGCCACTTCGGGCACCGGCGGGTGGGCGACGCTCAGCAGCGCGGCGGTCATCCGCAACTACCACTCGGCCACCGCGCTCCTCGCCAACGGCGTTGTGCTGAGCACCGGCGGAGGCGTCCCCGGTCCGGTGACGAATCTCAACGCCGAGATCTACTACCCTCCTTACCTGTTCACCACCGCCGGTGGCCAGGCGCAGCTCGCCTCTCGACCGCGGATGATCAGCGCAAGCTCCGCTCAATTCAGCTACGGAGGTACATTCCAGATCGAGATGGCCGATAGCGCGACGATCGGACGCGTCGTCATGATCGGTCTCAGCAGCACGACCCACAGCTTCAACGTGGGGCAGCGCTTCATTCCGCTCACGTTCTCTCAAGCGGGTCAGATATTGACGCTAACGGCCCCGGCAAACGCAAACATCGCCCCTCGTGGCTACTACCAGGTGATTGCTCTCAACGGATCCGCAATACCGTCTCGCGGATTCATCATGCAAAGCCCCATGGCGCCGCGGATGGATCCCGTTGCCCTTTATCCTTCAGACCAGCCTTCAGGAACGACGCTGAACGACACCTCGGGGAATGGAAGGAACGGCACGCTGAGCGGTGCAACCTTCACCGCTGGCCACATTGGCAACGCCGTCCGCATCGCGGGCGGGACTCAGTTCGTGGATTTGCCTGATGGCCTGGTGCAAGCGTGTACTGACTTTACTTTCGCGGCCTGGGTGAATCTTGCCTCGAACCCGACCTGGAATCGCATCTTCGATTTCGGTTCCAGCACCACAACGAATATGTTTCTGACGCCCCGGGCGGGGGGGGCCACCGTGCGCTTCGCGATCACGACTGGCGGCGGCGGCGCCGAGCAACGCATCTCGTTCGCGAACGACTTTCCCCTCAACCAATGGCGGCACGTCGCCGTGGTGCTGAGCGGAAATACCGGGCGCCTCTACCTCGCCGGCGCCGAGGTGGCCTCGAACACCAACCTCACGCTGGATCCGCTGAACCTCGGAAACACCGTCAACAGTTGGCTGGGCCGGTCGCAATACGGAGCGGACCCCCGGATGAATGGGATGCTGGACGACGTGCGGATCTCCTGCCGAGCCTTGTCGGCGCAGCAGATCGCCGCGCTGGCTGCGATGTAGCGGCTCTGCGTCGCGGGCGCGCAATGACGGGCGGTCCCCTCCCGCGGGGCGACGGAGACCTTTTTGTCGAGGCGTCAGAGCGACCGAAGGGAGCGGGTCTTTCAAAATGAGGCGCGGCTTCGCCGCGCCGGCTCACATCAGCAAGATCCGGATCCGGGGGCACCGCGGGGGGGACGAAGTCCCCGCCCGCGAGCGCCGTAGGCCCGTTAGTTCGTCGCGGTGCGGGCGGACCTCGCCGGGCCACTCCGTCCTTCGACCACGAACGGTCCTTGTTTTCCCCGCGGGAGCGGGGCCCCGCGGGGCCCGCGGCGGCTAGAGTTGACACTTGGGAGGTTTATTGGGCAATGACGCAAAGTGCCATGCGGCCTTGAACGCCCTGCTCTCAGTCGCGAGCTCATTTGTGACGCGGCCGTCATTGCGTCGCGCGCGAACGGCTTGCCGGCCGAAATGCCGGTTGCTGCACGTCCTGCGTGCGATTCCCATCAAACCCATCGAGGCAACGGGACCTCGAGTAGGCACGCGACGTGCAAGGCAGCGATGTCGGCTCTAAGCGCGTCAGTCCGGCCTCGCGATTCGGGTAGCGGGACGGGATGAGCGCGGTCTCTTCGAACCGGGAGGCGTCAGATGACTGCCATCGTTGTTTCGGACTCCAAGGCCGGAAAGTGTCGTCACCAGCTCCGGCGCGCACCTCGGCCCTTCGCGCTGTTGCTGGGATTGGCGGTGATCGGCGCGGGGGCATGCGGATCCGGCCCGGAGGTCGAACCCCAGCCGCCGGCGGCTGCCGTCGAGGGCCCCGCCCTGGCGCTGACGTCCCCTGCGGCCAGCGGCGGCACGATTGGCTCCGGCGGTTCAACGGCCAGCGATGAGGTCGGTCGCGCCGTGACGACCACCAAGACATTTCTCGACTACCTCAAACCGACCCCCATCACCTGCTCACCGCTCAGCT
>JADGRC010000384.1 GCA_017881245.1 Pseudomonadota bacterium | reverse complement strand
TCAGCGACAAATCCAATATTGGATTTGGACTCGACAAGACCCACTACCCCCACCAGGAGGGTTCGTTCTACGGCAACATCTTCGTCAGCCCCCCGAAGGCGTACTACTGCGATGGCAAGGACTTCGCGGTCGGTGTCGTCGCGGGTCGCATCGGCAGCAATCAGACCGGCGCCCCCTACGTCAACAACTGGACCTGGAACGGCAGCACCTGCAAGAGCCCCAATGGCTGGGAGAACTGCACCCCGGCTGACGACCCGTACTCCGGATCGGGCTTCAAGGCTTGCTCGGGCTTCAACCACATCATCACGGTGTGGCGGAACTAGTCGGCCGCAGCCAGTAGAGAGCGCGCGGCGCGCTTAAGGGGTCCGTCGCGGGCTTGTTTCCGGGCAGTCAATCAATCAGAAAAGCGAAGGCGGACTGGGTCCGCCTTCGCTTTTTCATGTGTGCCGAACGACACCCGCAAGGGGAGCCCTGTCGCCTTTGATGGCAAACGTGCTCCTGGATGACGGGGACAAGGAGCTGAATGGAGGCGTCAGCCGGCGATCGTCGTCATCCAGGCCAAGGCCTCTGCCGGACTGATCACCGGAAGAGAGGCGCCCTTGAATCCACGCGGATCACGGGTGATGACGGCCGCGCACTCGGCCGCCTCGGCACACGCCGCGCTAACCGCGTCTTCGAAATCCGGGCAGGGCAGGGCAAGCGCGCGGCTGATGACCGTCTCGTTGACCGGTCCCACGCGAAAGACCTTTAGGAGGGAATCGACCATTCGGGTGGCGGCCAGGCGACCCTTTGCCTTGTGCGCCAGATAGAAGATGGTCGTGAATGCATGCGCCGACAGGTAACCCTCCGCCAGGCCCCGCTCGATGCAAGCCCACATGGCGGCAGCGGAGATAGCGTGCGGCTGTCGATCCAGCAGCACGTCCAACACGACATTGATGTCGACCAGGACCCGCATCAGCGGTACTTGTCCTCAAGATGCTTTCGGTAATCTCGCGCGTGAACCTTCCCGTTCTTCAGTACGCCGCGCAGCTCATCGAGAACGGGAGGCTGAGGTTCGACCTCGGGGCGGGGAAGCAGCGTCAGGAATCTCTCGACCAGGCGGGACACCGACGTATGTCTGGCTCCCGCGAAACGCTTGGCGCGGGCAACCACCTTCTCATCGACGTTTAGGGTTAACTTTGGCATACGTACATATTAACACGAATTGTTACGTGTTGTTCCTGGTGCCTTCCTCGCGCCAACCGGAATCGGAGTCATGTAGTTGATGGCGTCAATTTACGGCGTAAAATGACGGAGATGTATCCTAGGCTCCTGGCGCCGCCAAAAGGATCGTTTTTTCTGCTCGGCCCTCGCGGAACGGGAAAAACCACTTGGCTCGACCAGCACTTCGCGACCGCAAAACGGATCGATCTGCTCGACGAGGTGTTGTACCAACGTTACCTCGCCGAGGTTGGCGCGTTTCAACGGGAGATCGCCGCTTTGCCCACCGGGGCCTGGGCGGTCGTCGACGAGGTACAGCGGCTTCCCACGCTGCTCAACGAGATTCATCGGATGATCGAGCAGCGCCGCATCAAGTTCGCGCTCACGGGGTCGAGTGCCCGGAAACTCCGTCGTGCCGGGGTGAACCTGCTTGGTGGGCGAGCGGTCCATCGCACCATGTTCCCGCTCGCGCCGGCTGAGTTAGGTGCCGATTTTGACCTCGATCAGGCGCTGACAATCGGGACTCTGCCGGTGGTCTGGACGGCCGAGGATCCGCTCGACACACTCGATGCGTACGTGCGCTTGTACTTGAAGGAGGAGATCCAAGCCGAGGCCCTCGTGCGCAACCTGGCGGGATTCGCACGTTTTCTGCCCGTGGCGGCGCTGTTTCATGGCCAGGTCTTGAACGTATCCGGGTTGGCGCGCGATGCGGGCGTTTCGCGTACCACGGTGATTGACTACATTTCGATTCTGGAGGACACGCTCGTTGCGACGCGTCTACCTGCCTGGGAAGGAAAACTCCGGGTTCGCGAGAGGAAACATCCCAAGCTCTTCTGGGTGGATTCTGGAGTCGTCCGCGCGTTGAGACGGACGCGCGGAGTCCCGAGCGGCGACGAACGCGGGGCCCTCATGGAGGGATTTATCTTCATGTTGCTTTGCCTCTATCGCGATCTCGGAACGCTCCCCGTGGACGGCATCCATTACTGGGCACCCGCCGAGACGCAGCAGACGGAGGTGGATTTTCTTCTTGTCGCCGGCCGTTCGCGGGTGGCGATCGAGGTGAAGGCATCCGGCGTGGTACGACACGACCATTTTCGGGGACTGCGGGCCATCGCCGATCTCGACGGTCTCGATCGGAGAATTCTCGTCCACGCCGGGAACGAAGAAGGACGTACGGCCGATGGCATCGAGACGATGGGGGTGACGCGGTTCAGCGAGTTGCTCGAGGACGGAAGCTTGCTTCCTTGACAGGGTTGGTCAGCTAGAACGACCACGACTCGACGAGCGACGGCGGCGGCGTTTCGCGGCCAATGCCAGCGCCAACCCAAGGCCGAGGGTTCCGAGCGGGCCGGCGAGACCAAGATCGAATCGCGTGTCGGGAGCATAAGGGGCGAACGTGCAGCCGCCACCCGACGTTTGGTGCCCCACCGGCGGCTCGGTTGCGACCCCTGCGGCCCCGACTGGAAGCGCCCGCGTGCGAGCCGCGGTTCCGACCGAAGTCCCGACCGTGGGGCCGGGTGAGGGTCCGGGCGGTGGCCCTATCGACGGCCCGGGCGGTGTGCTCAGCTCGGCAAGCTCGGTTCCCGCGAAGGCGCCGATGTTGATGCGTTGCCCATTCGGCTCGGGCTCGCGGGAGAAGTCGTCACCTGGATCGCCGTGGTCGGTGGTGGCCGATTCGTCGACGACTCGCAGATCTCCTGATTCCGCCGCGTGAAAGGACACGGTACGCGTCAGATCCCCCTTGCCCGCGACCACATTTTCGTAATCGACTTCCGTATTGCCGAAGAGATCGTTGTAACGCGACAGCAGTGCTTCGGCCGGGGTCGCGACCAGGCCCCGCCGATTCGCGGCGACGATGCTGTCGCGAATGTCCATCAGGCCGAAGCTGCGCGCGGCGACGTTGTTGTGGTAGAGCGTCGCGCAGATTACGGTGGCGGCACCACTGGCTCCAACGTCGATCCCAAAGGCGGTGTTGTCGGCCAGGATGACATTCCGCAACAGCACATGGGCACCCTGTCCCGTCGCCACGCCAGTGGCCGCGCCTCTAACGGTGAGATCGCGCAGCGTCGACGGGTGCTCGGCGTCGGACGCCGATATGGTTACGGCGGTGCCCAATCCTTGGCCGTCTATGACGGTGAGGTGTGGAGCCGCGCCCTGCAAGGTCACGCCGCCTGGGATGCGCATCGTCTCGGCCAACGGGTAGCGCCCCATGCCGAGTCGAATCACCTGTCCCGACTGGGCCGACCCGAGCGCGGCGGCCAAGCTGGCAACCAGCCTGGAATCAACTTGCACGCGCGGGGTGACCATGGTCGTGAAGGTTTCCGGGGCCGACCAGGCCGACCACGCTCCCCGGGCATCGCGGGCGCGGACGGCATAGGTCACGACGGCGTTCGCGGCCAGCGCCGGCAGGCGCCAGGAGGTCGCGTCGCCGGTCGTGACGGCCTCGCCCGCGGCGTTGTGCAGGATCTCGCCGTCGGTGTCCCAGCGGACTTGGTACGTGACCGCGTCGCCGTCGAAGTCCATGGCCGATTCCCACTTGACCACGGTGCCGCCCGCGTCGGAGGCCGCGCCGCCGCCCGGCGACAAACCGGCCGGCGTCGCGGGGGCGCTGTTGTCGAGCGATCCCAGCGCGACGATCGCGCCCATGTCGGTCGCAAGGATTAGACGGCCGTTCGCGGCGACCGGCGAGGAGCGTGTCGAGGACGGCAAGGTCAGGCTACTTCGCGAGGCCCCGGTGCCGAGGTCAAGAATGGACACGCGAGCCGTCAGGGAGGACGCGACGACGGCCAGCCCTTCGCCCGTCAGCGCGCGGTGGATGGCGGGCGTCGGCAACAACCCGTGAGAGGGGATCTGATTCGGGTCACTGGCGTCCAGGGAGCCGTTCGTGGCGGCCCACGCAACCTGTCCCGATGTGGCGTCGATCGCTATGATTTCTTCCCGCAGCCGGAACAGATCCGCCGCGCCGTTCTTGTCGGTGTCGATGGAGTCGTCCCCGCGCGCGTCGACCAGGATCAGTCCGTCGACCGCCGCCAAAGAAGACAGCCTGATCCGCCGCGCCAGCACCTTGCCGGTGCCGTCGCTGGTGATGATGGAAGACGTGAAATCCACCGACCAGTCGGGCACCGGCGTTCCGGTTGCCAGATCAACGGCGATGACGCGGGCGGTAGGGTCTCCCACGGGTAGGTAAGCGCGGCCGCCCACCACGACCGGGGAGGCCAGGCCGGCCGCGCCACCGGTCTCGGCAAGCCATTCGTGCTGGCCGTCGGCGAACGCGAACGAATGAAAGCGACCATCGGTTTCACCGACGATCACGTGTTTCGCCGCCACCACGACCGAGCTGTCCAGCGACTGTCGCAACAGATCGGCGCCCGCGCTCCAGATGGTGGTCCCGGTCTCAGCGTCGAGGCGCAACACGTGGGGCGTCGGCGCTCCGGGGGCCACGACCACCGATCCGGCGGTGACGACCGGGGACGAGTACGTGATGCCGCCGAGATCGACCTTCCAGATTAACTGGCCGTCGCTCAACCGAAAAGCGTACAGATTTCGATCCAGACAGGGCACGTACAGCCAGCCGTGGTCGATGGTCGGCGAGGCAATCACGGCGTCGCCAAGCTTGGTCTCCCAAAGGGTGGCTCCGTCGCTCTCCCGGAGCACGCGGACGGTGTTGCCGTAACTGGCGACCGCGATGTAACCGTCGGCGACGGCGGGGCTGGCGAGCAACGCGCGGTAGACTGCGTCCGGGCTGGTCGTGGCGAGATCCGAGCGCCAGGTCGGGGCAAATTTCGTTCCAATCACTTCGCTGGTGGCACGGGATCGGGCCGCATCCAGCCCGAAGCCAATCCAGTCGGTCGCCGACGCGGGACGGCCCGTGATCGCCAGAACGAAGCTGGCCGCCGCGATCAGAGCAGGCAACGACCGAGGACTTTCCGTGTGGGATGAGCGGAAGGCACGAGAGCGCGGAGCTCGTGACGGCGATGGTGGGAGTGCCGGCGCCCGGGGCCGCGTGAACGCGAACGTGGACATCGGCATCACGTGCTCCCCGGGGTCGGATCCGTGACGTTGTCTATGTAGTACAGCTTTCCCGAGGCGGTTCCGACGATGTACTGGCCGTTGGTGTTGTACGAGATCGTCGAGATCGCCGATTGAAAGTTGTACGTTCGATACATGGCCCCGGCGCTCTGGTCGACGATGAAGACCTTCCCCGACACTGAACCGATCACGATGACTCCCGATCGATAGAGCGGCGCGGTCTGGAACTCGTCCGAGCTGGTTCCTGGGCGGAATGGATAGCCCGAGATGACGGCGGGCGCGCTGGAGATCACGTAGAGGTGCCCGTCCTTGTCACCGAAGTAGGAACGATTCGTGGAGGGATCGACGTACAGGTTTCGCACCGTGCATGAGCTGTTCGCGGTGCAGCTGCCACCGTGGCTAGCCGTGTCCTGATAGGGCCAGCCGGACGTGGTCGCTAGGGTCGCGGCGGAAAGCGACCAGACCTTGCCGATATCCTCGGGAAAATAGACCAAGTTGTTTAGCACGGTCACCCGCCCATACACGACCGACGTTGATTGGGTGTTGGTCGTTTCGGACGACAGATCCGTCGGCGTCTTGTAGATCTTTCCGTTCGTTCCCGTGAACAAGTAGTTCGTCCCCGAGACCGACGCGATGGACGGCGCCGCGACGACGTCCGCCACCACGGTTCGGCTGCCGTTCAGAACCATCGAAAAGGAGAGGCTGAACATCTTCTTGGCCCCAGAGCCGTCGTTGCCCGCCCAGTAGACGTTGTTCGAATCCATCGCCAGTGGGGATGTGGCCGTCGCGCTGGCTGCGTTGTGGTACGGCCACGCCTGCGCGGTGACCAGGGTAAACGCAGTGCCGCTGTCGATGAGTTTGTAGACGTAACCCTTATCCGAGAGCACGTAGACGTAGTGCGTGCTGCCCTCCATGTCCCAGCGCGGTGTGCCGATGATGTTGTCGCCGTTGGAGGGCAGGTCCCAGTAGTAACCGGGGCCGCCGGCGGTGTTCAGGTACGCGCCGTTGGCGTCGCGGGCAAGCAGGCGATCGGTCGAGCCGCTGTAGTTGTTGTAGACAACGTACGTGTTCCAGTACGAGAAGTCGGTCCAGTTGAAGGCGGTTGTGGGAAATCCCTGAATACTTCCGGCGGTGTCGCTGTACGACTTGGAAAGCCACGTGGCCACGGCCATGTCGCCCGCGGTTTCGCCGGTCCCGTCGCCCGCGATACCAGGCGCTGTGCCCGAGACGGCTGGCGAGTTGTCGTCGTCGACGTCGTGCGCCTCGCACGGACTGGTCGTACATGTCGCGCCGAAATATGTCCGCGTTTCGCCGTCACCGGTCCCGTTTCCCGCCAGCTTGAGGTTATTGGTCGTGCTGGCGTCAAAGCTCAGACCAGTGCCGTACAGGGTCAGCGACGTCGCGTAGATGCGCAGCAGGTAGGCTCCCGCGGTCGAGGAGCCGCTGGAAAACGCGATGTTGTCGAACTCCGTGAACGTCGTCGTCGACCCCGCGATCGTGTTGATGTACATGCCGTTGACGTCGGTGTTCTTCACCGCCAGGCCCGATATGTTCAGCGTCGGTGTCGCGGTCGACGACGATCCCACGGTGAAGGTGTAATTGTTGGCGCCCGACGTCTTCTGGATGGTCGCGCCCGTGCTGGACGCGCTGAGCGCGCCGTCGATGGTCAGCACCTTCGTCGAGGCGCTGGAAGGCCCGATGGACACGATGCCGCCGCTGGTCGACAGATCCAGCGTTCCGTATTTATTGATGGTCAGCCCGTCCTGGAACTTGTTGGTCAAGGAGCCCACGGAGTACGTCCCCGAGTAAACCGTCGGCACGCTGCTGGTCGACGACGCATCCATTGTGTAACCGACGGAAGACAGGGTGCCGTTGTTGATGGCGAAGGTCCCGCTGACGGTCGTGTCGTGGCCGAGCGTGTACGTCGGCGTTCCGGACAACCCGACGGGAAACGTCCCGGCTTTCAGCGCCGCGATCTGCGTTGCCGACAGCGCGGTGTCGTAAATCCGAACCTCGTCGATGGTGCCGTTGAAATCGAAACTGCCATTGGCAGCATCACTACCGATCCTGAAATCGGTCAGGGTCACTCCATAGTCGATGGCAGCGCTGTCCGTGCCGGTCCCGACCGAGCTGCCATCGAAATAGAGAATCATCCTGTTGGCGGCGGTGGCGTTGCTCGGATCGATGACGCCCGCGATGTGGTGCCAGTTTCCGTCGAGGGGGGTGGTGACCGTGGCGGTGACATTGACCCACGTGCTGGCCGCGGTTCTTTTTTGCAGCTTGACCTGTGTGGTGCTGAGCACCCGCAGCGTGTAACGATCCGAACCGCTGATGATCTCGCCTCCGGACTCTCCGCTTCCGATGCCAGAGGACTTGTACCACGCAGACATGGTCACGGTGGTCGGTCGCAAGGTTGCGGGAATGGTGCCCAACGTGACGTACTGTGGAACCGTCGAATCGAACGTGATCGCCCCGGCGTTGTCGAACGTGACCGCGCCAGGCAGACCCGAGTCCACCCAGGCTGGACCAGCCGTGAGCGTTCCGTCGTTTCCGTTGACAGAATAGTCTTTCGCCGTCAGCCCTGTCCCTTCGTCGAGCTTCCAGTATCCAATCAGATTGGTCGCGCCCACCGGCTCTACTTTCAGGTTCGTGAATGTGCCGGTGTCCAGGGTCTGAGACGCGATGGCGCCCAGAACCACGGTCCCAGTGCTGGGAGTAAGGGTATTCGTCCCGCGATTGATGTCGCCGGTCCGCAACGTGTACGACGACAGGTCGAAGTTACCGCTCGTCAAGGTCAGGCTCCGCGCCGGATCAATCTCCATACGATCCGCCAGTGTCCAAGTCCCCGAACCGGTGACGCTGACGTCCTGGAACGTCGAGCCGGCCGACAAGATCTTGTTGGTCGTTCCGGATCCGTTGAAAACCACTGAGCCGCTCGTGCCGGTGGTGTAGACGCCGCCGTAGTTCCACCAGTTCCCGCCGACCGTCAGCGTGTTGGTCCCCGCGGCCAACTTGCCGCTCGCGATCACGAGGTCGCCGGCAATGGTGGGACTGCCCGACAGCGTCTGGGTCGTCGCGAAGGTGCCCGGTTGATACCCGTTCGCGAGAGAATTTATTTCGGCCGCGGTCAGGGTACGGTCGTAGATCCGGACCTCATCTATGGTCGCGCTCGCATAGTCCCCGCGCGCGCCGCCCCATAGTGACGCGCCGATGATCGTGGCACCGGTGGCCGTCCACGTCGCGCTGACTGCGGCAGGCGTGCCTTCGGAAGTCCCATTCACATACAGGCTCATGGTCGAGCCATCGAAAACCCCGCACACGTGGTACCAGATGCCGGTCGACGGCGAGGTGGTTCCAGTCACATAGTAGAGGGTACTGCCGGTGTTGTCGGCCGAGTGCATCTGAAACGAAAAGGGGCCGCTGCTGTCTTTCTTCAGAAAGAATCCGCTGATACTGGTCCCGTCGATGCTGACGATCGTGTGATGCCCCGTGAGACTGGACAACTTCATCCATCCGCAGGCTGTAAAGTCAGTATTGGTTGCCGTCGCGGGAGCGGGGGCGGTGATGTACTTGTTGGTCGCGAAGGTTACCGCCGACGGATTGTTGAAGTTTAGCGGAGGCAGACTTGTGGTCGCCCAGGTTGGGCTATTGGTAAGTGTCCCGGTGTTGCCGTAACCGGAGGCATCGGCGGCGGTCGTGCCGGAGGTCTCGTCGAGCTTCCAGTACCCCTTCAATCCGTCATTGATGAAGAGATCGTCGAATGCTGCGCTGCCGCTGGCGAACGCACGGTCGGCCGTCGCTTTCAGCATCACACTCCCGGAGTTGTGGGTGAAGGTTCCGCCCGTCTTCGTGAAGGCGCCGGAGATCTTCAGGAGCCCGCTGGTCGACGTGAACGTGCTTCCCGCCGCCCCCCCCATGGTGAAGTCTCCTCCTATCGATATCGTGCTGTTTCCGCCCGCGAAGTCGCCGGTCGTGCTAGCGCCGAAGCTGAAGGCCCCGGAGGTCGTGATGGTCTTCGAGGCGTTTTGGGTGACCGTTCCGGTGTAGCCTGAATTGATCGCGAACGAAGCGACGCTGATGTTGGCGTCGATCCCGCAGGCGACGCTGCCGGTGTCGAAAACGGCGGCGTCGTTGGTACCGGCTGGGCACGCGGCGTTTCCACCGGAGCCGGTCTTGGTCCACTTATCGGATTGACTCCAGCTGTTACCGCCGGTGCCCCCGCTTGCCTTCCAGGTGCATGTGATCGCCGAGGAGGTCTGAGGGGCCAATGAGGTCAGAAGGACAACAACCACCGCCAAGCGTCGCCAACGGTGGAGAACTAAGACCGCCGCTGCAAGTAAAAGGACGAGATCCAAATTGGCGCGGCCATTCAATACGGAGGCATCGGAATCGAGACCGGCGACCGAGGCAGCGCTGTTCGAGTCTATCGATGAGGATATCAGCGATGGTTGTGTGGCGCCGGACTCTGCTTCCGCCACACCGCCGAAAGCGGCCGTTGCATGAATGCCCGCGGTCTCCAGGATAGGACCGGGTGGATCGTCAGCCCGAGCGATCGAATGCAACAAGGACAGCGCCAGCAGCGCGACGCCAACTCTTCCGAAGGATCCGATCAAGACTGTTCTGGTCGGCATTGGCCCTGACGCCAACTATCGGCGTTTCCCTGAATGAGCTGAACATGAAACTGCGGCTTGTCCGAAGCCAGGGCGCCGGCTGTCGATCCCGCTGTCGGTGTACACCCGACACATGGCCATCCCGAATGACCTTGATTGACACCCAGAGGGCGCAATCCAGAAGGCGGAGGATTCCCCTTGTTCGATGGCGCCCTGCCTGTCGCCTGAGCCGTTGCGGTGGCGTTTGCGGACAGGTGCTTTGTTGGACCACCGGGCACCGGGCCCCCGGTAACGGGCCCCGGGCCCCGGGCACCGAGCATCGGACAACACACGGGAGTTGGCACACGTTCGGCCCGCAACTACAATCAAAAGATGGACGCCGCCGCGAAAGATCGAGCTGCCCAGCGGAGATTGAACGCGGCGCGGTGGCCGGTGCGGTCCTACTTGATTGCGGACGAGCCGATTCGTGACCCCTTCGACACGTCGACGGTGGACGAGCGAATCTCCGCGATGTGGTTGTTGGCGCGAGAGGCTTGGTCGGTGGCGGGAATGCAGATCCCCAACTACGAACGGTCGGCGGCCCCCGGTCGATTGGTGCGGCAAGGAACGTGACCGATTCGACGGTTAACGATGACTTCGTCGATCTGGTCTCTTGTTTTGTCGAGCAGGGCGTAAGTTTCGTTGTGGTCGGAGCGTACGCTTTGGCCGCTCATGGTTTTCCGCGAGTCACGGGCCGCCCCAAAGATGTTCTCGATGCCGCTCTGCTCGATGAGCCGCCTCCCAGAGGACGCTAGACCAGTCGGTCACAGCCGGCTACGCGACGATCGCGTCGCCGTTTCACCACGCGATGGTCATGCCAGCGTTGATGAAGTTCACCGCCTGCTTGGGCGTCACGATGCTTACGGGTGCGGTGGGATCGGTCGCGTTCGCGACACCGCGATCGTACCAGGTGTGTTGCGCGCGAAAATATTCGAGGGCGAAGTGTACGGGGCCGGTGGTCTGGTAGATGCCCACCGTCATGCCCAGGTTCTGCTTGATCAGATTTGGGTTCGTGGGCATCGTCGTGGTCGCGGTCGGCTCGCCGGGGTCATTCTTTGTTTTGTCGAGGAGGAAGACGCCGGCGCCCCCCGCTATCTTGAGATGAAGGGCGTTGATCAACACGGCCGCCAGACCAAACCCGCCGCGCGCTTTGCGCAAGACTCCGCTGGAATCCGCTGTAACGACGCTCTCCTCGAGGTAGTTGACGGGGCTGAACCCAGCCCCCTCGAAGCCGGCGCCCCCCAGCATCACAGGCCCCACTGTCAACATGCCGCCCGCTTGAACGCCCCAAGCGTCGACGTGCAGATTCTTGCCACCCGCGACCGTACCCTCGAGCGTCTGCCAGAATCCACTGGTGAACAGACGAAACTTGTCTTTGAGTTCGTATTTCGCCTCGCCCTCGACTCGGGGCAGGGGCGTGCGGCCCAGCGTGGCGTTTTCGATGGTGACAGGATCATAGATCCCCACCGAGACTTGTAGCCCGCCAATGCTGGGGGTCGCGTAGACGAACCCGGGGTCGAAGCCTGGAAAGGGCGCACCGAAGCCTGACATTCCGCAGGCGCCGCCAGAGGTATCCCTGATGGCGCAGGGGGATCCGAGGCCATAGTCGTGCGCAATGTCCGCATCGACCAGGATTCCTCCACGACCAAAAAGCGACAGGGCGCTACCACCGAGGACGCTGCCCCACCCACCTTCAATCTTCCCGTAAACCTCTCGTGGGTCCACGAGTGCGGCGGTGCTCTTGGTGCGGGTGCCCCCGATGTTCATCCACAGGGCGACTCGCGTCGTGACCTTGAAGTTGGGGCTGACCTCTTTTTGGCCGGTGAAACCCAGAATGCTCATCAGGAAGCCGTTGCGGATTCGCGCGTTGTGCAGATCTCCGGTCGAGGTCCCGACATCGGCGTATCCCTCGCCTAGGTTCTCGGATTGGTCGGGAAGGCTCTGGCCCTCCGACATGGAGAGAAACGCATTCACGCGCCCGTCGGTCGAGAGCAGCCAGCCGTCATGTTGGGCGACTGGTATCTCGGCGATGGCCGGACCGGAGCCCATCAGCACCGTTGCCAGAGCAAGCCCGGCAACCGTCACAATCGATTTCGTTCCGCGCGTCATCCTCATCCGATTTGCCTTTCGCTGATTGTCTGCCACTGGCCCGTGATTGACGATCGCTCGATGGCGTCGAGCACACGCTGATTCTGCAGGCCGTCCTCAAAGTTGGGCCTTGGCTGTTGTCCAGCGGCGACCGCGCGCAGGAGGTCATAGACCGTGTGAGTGAACGAGTGTTCGTACCCAATGATGTGACCGGGCGGCCACCACGCGGCCATGAAGGGGTGCTTGCCGTCCGTCACCGAGATGGTCCGAAATCCGCTGAGGGGGCCGCTTTCTATGTAGACGTCAAGCTCGTTCATACGCTCGAGATCCCACACCAGACTGCCCTTGGAGCCGTTGATTTCGAGGCGGTTGTAGTTCTTGCGCCCGGGCGCGAAACGCGTTCCCTCGTAGTAACCGACGGCGCCGTTGGCGAACTTGACCAACGCCTGCGCGGAATCGTCGACGTCGACCTTGCCGCGCTTTGCGGGATCGTCGGGCAGGGGACGTTCCGATATGAACGTCTTTAGTAACCCCGACACGGCGATCGGCTCGCCGACCAGATATCGCGACAGATCCATGGTGTGCGACAAGATGTCGCCGAGCGAGCCCGAGCCCGCTCGCGCCTTCTCCAATCGCCACACGCGCGGGAAATTGGGGTCGACGATCCAGTCTTGCAGGTAGACACCACGGTAGTGATGGATGTCGCCGATCTGTCCTTCGTCGATGATCTGTTTCGCCAGCGCAACGGCGGGGCAGCGGCGATAGTTGTGGCACAACATGTGGATGACGCCCGCTTTCTTGACGGCGGCCAGCATCTTTTCGGCATCGGACAGATTGTTGGCTAGCGGCTTTTCGCACAGGATGGTCTTCCCGGCCTCGGCGGCGGCGATCGCGATCTCGGCGTGCGAGTCACCGGGCGTACAGATATCGATGATATCGATGTCCTTGCGGGCCAGCACCTCGCGCCAATTGGTCGCGTGTTGCTCGAATCCCAGGCGCTCGCGTGCTTCCGCCACCTTTGCTTCCGTCCGTCCCACCACCACCTTCAACACGGGCTCGAAGGGGACATCCTTGAAGAAATGCGCCACTTGACGCCAGGCGTTTGAATGTGCCCGCCCCATGAAATCGTAACCAATCAAAGCAACGTTCAGCTTTCGCTTTGCCATATGTTCTTTTCTCCAGCGGTTTCATATCCGAAAAAGGTTGAAGGGCCGGTCAAAGTACAGGGAGGTGCGGCGTTGCCGCACCGCCTCGACGGCCCAAGGGGTGGGCCCGCGGGAGGGGACGCCCTCGCGCGTCCATTTATGTCCAATAGGGGACACGTCCCCGACCTTGAACAGGGATGTCCTGCGACGGGAGGACCTCGTGGTGAAGCGCGTGCATACAGGCGGCGGCTTCGTCGATCTTGCGCGCGAACGCAATCGACCCCTGCAGGATCGGCTTCAAACGCGCCTTGTCTTGGATGCGGGCGCGCGGGTATTCGTGTTCGATGACGAGCGCGGTATTGGCGACATCCAGCTTCAACAATTCACGCGCGGCCAGTTGGTGATCCAGCCAATCGACCGTTCGGTTCTGCAGATAACCCAGGGGATCGTGCTTGGCCGTTCCGGGCAGCTCATGCTCGCATAGGACGGTCTGCTTCTTCCATGCGTTGCCATGATCGGCCGGGTTCGGCGACGGTTGGCCGTTCTTCCAGTCTCCGCGTTCCACGGTCTGCCCGCCATATCCCCAAGCCGCGACACCCTTGGGATCGATGACCTGGCCCTTGACGTGAAATCCACCGACGATGAAATCGTAACCGCTGTCTTTCAGATACTGAAAGATGGACCGCGTGTCCTGCCCCATCAGGATCGCGTGCGAAGGGTCGTAGTGAACGCGAAACTGGTCGCCGACCCCGTGCTTTTCGCAGATGCGGTGCAAAGCGATCCACAACGCGGGCGTGTAGCCGATGTTGTTGTGAAAGTTGTCGCCGATGGTCCATCCCGGCATCGGACACTGTTCGACGCGGTATTCGATACCGCGGGCCTTCGCTTCCTTCAACAGCGGGATGAACACGTTTTCGAAGAAGACCAGGTTGCCGTCCATCGACAGCTTCTGATTGCGCCCCACGAATCCGCACACGGCCTTCAACCCCAGCGCGGCGGCGGCATCGAGCATGCGTACGACGAACGCGTGCTTCTTGGCGCGCAGATCATTGTCGTCGTGCAACAGGTTGTCGAAAAATGCGATATCCGTGACGCCGACCCGCGTCGCCTCCATGGCCCCGAGGACCCGCTTGGCCCGCGCCTTGTCGAACGGTTTGCGCAAGTCGAGCGTATTGGCGACGGGATCCAACATTGCTTCGGGGGGCACGTCCGACTCCGTGGGATGTAGCGCCGCCGAGATTTGAATGTTGGGACAATCCATTTCGCGCGCGAATTCCAGCCAGTCCTCGATCGCTCTGTCGGGATCGGCGTCGCGGATTTGACGCGGGGTCAATTCTTGCAACGCCGCGGTCAGGACGCTCATCTTCATGAATTTCGGTTCGAAAGCGGTTGGGTGCTTGGTCATACGGAACCTCCTTGCAGCGGGGGTACGTCGAAGAAAACAGCGCGGGCGGCGTTGATGCGCGGACGGATGCGATCACCGGGGCGAAACGTCCCTCGTCGCGGAATGACGATGTGGACGTGAGCGCCTGCCCAATCACACAAAAGAGTGGTGGTCGGGCCGATGTACTCGACGATCTTCACCACGGCTTCGGGTGCGTGGTCGTCGCGTCTCGGCTCGCCTTGGTCGTCGCGCGTCGGCTCGCCTCGATCGTCGCGCGTCGGTTCGCCGCGGTCAGCGCGCGTCGGCTCGCCTTGGTCAGCGCGCATGGCCTCACCTCGATCGTTCCCGGGCGAGATGTCCTCGGGCCGAATGCCGAGCAGCTGCTCCCCGGGGCCAGACGAATCCGCGGGCATGAGGGGTGTTCCGTTCGCGGCGACCCAGTGACCGTCCACCCGTCGGACGCGCAACAAGTTGATGGCGGGCTGGCCAAGCTGCAACGCGACCACCGGCGACACCGGGCGTTCGTAAATCTGGCGCGGCGTGCCTGTTTGAAGGACGCGGCCCTCGGAAAGCACCACGATGCGATCCGCCATGGACAGGGCTTCGGCCTGATCATGCGTGACGAACACCATCGGCGTCTTCAGCTCGCGACGCAATTCAACCAGCTCGACACGCAGGGCTTCGCGCAATTTCGCGTCCAGGTTGGTCAGCGGCTCGTCCATCAAGAACAGGCGCGGGCGGCGCACGATGGCGCGGCCGATGGCCACCCGCTGCATCTCGCCGCCCGACAGGCGGGACGCTTCGCGATCCAAGAAGCGCGTGATTTTCAGCAGCTCCGCCGCCCAGCCGATGCGCCGCTGAATTTCGGCCTCGGGGATCTTGCGTCCTGGGGCGCGCAACGGAAATTCCAGGTTTCGGCGGACGCTCCAGCGCGGATAAAGCGAGAAGTTCTGGAACACGAGCGCCACGTCGCGCGCCGCCGGATCGAGTGCCGTTACGTCGCTCCCGGCCATGGCGATGGATCCCGCGTCGGGTTGCTCGAGGCCCGCGATGGTCCGCAACAAAGTGGTCTTGCCCGCGCCCGTCGGTCCCAGCACCACCAGCAACTCGTCGGCGCGCGCCTCCATGTCGACGTCCAGCAACGCTTGCGTGCGCCCCAGGCGCTTGGACAGGCCGCGGATCCTCAGGAAGGGGGCAGTGGCAGCCGGGAACGAGGCCGGCTCCGCGGCGCCCGCGTCAACCCCAGCGACATCGCCGGTGCTCCTCTGGCCGCCGATGCCGACCGCAGTCCGGGCGCTCACAGGCGTTGCTCCGTCGACGCATCAAACAGAGAAATTTGCGTCTGATCGAGTCTCAGCCGCAAATCGGCCCCCCGGGCGCGCTTCGACACGCTGTCGGTGCGCATGATCAGGGGCCCCACCTCCGTGTGCAGGTGTACGTTGCTGGCGTTACCGAGGTACTCCTCCGTCAGCACATGGCCGGCGATGGGACCGCGGGGATCTTCGTGAAGATGCTCGCATCGGATTCCCAGCGTGGCCTGCCCAAAACGCGAAGGACGCGGAACGTCGATGCGCACTTGGCCCGATTTGGACGAAAAAAATGGGCTCCCGCGCTCCTCGGCCACTTCGCCCGGAATGAAGTTCATCCCGGGACTGCCCACGAACGTCGCCACGAACAGGTCGGCGGGGTGATCGTAAACCTCGGCCGGCGTTCCCACCTGGCGGATGCGCCCGCCCTCCATGACCACGATTCGATCGGCGAGGCTCATCGCCTCTTCTTGATCGTGCGTCACGTAGATGGTCGTCACCTTCGATGCCAGTTGTTCGGCGCGAATCAGCTCGCGCATGGCCAGGCGTTGATCGGCGTCCAAGGTTCCGAGCGGCTCGTCCATCAAGTAGACGGCAGGGTGGCGGATGATGGCGCGGGCCAACGAAACCTTTTGCTGATCGCCGCCGGACAGCTGCTTCGGATAACTCGAAAGGAACTTCACCAGATCCATGCGCGCCGCGATCTCGTCCACGCGGTTGCGGATGTCCTTGGGCGCGCCGCCCGCCGCCCGCAGGGGAAATCCAATGTTCTCGCGGACGGTCAGATGCGGATAAAGCGCATAGAACTGGAACACCATCCCGACGTCGCGCCGCGACGGCCGCACCAGCGTCACGTCGTTGTCGTCCATCCGGATGGAGCCGCCGGTCGCCAGTTCCAGCCCGGCGATCATGCGTAGCGTGGTGGTCTTCCCGCAGCCCGAGGGACCGAGCAACACGACGAGCTCACCTTTTTCGATCGACAGGTCGATCCCGCGGACGGCGCGTGTGCCGTCGCCGTAGGTCTTCTCCACGTTCGCAAGGACGAGGAAACTCACGTGCTTCTCTTGTGCGAGGTATAGATGTGAAGCAACGTCGACACGAGCGTCACCCAGAACGCCGCGCGCAGCCGACCTTCCCGCCAAAACGGAAGGACGTACAAGGCCAGACCCACCGCCAGCCCGCCCAGGACCGCGCGGTCGAGCAAGACGATGAAACGGGGGCTGCTGTTACTGCTTGATGGTGCCAAACGTCACCCCACGCAACAGGTGGCGGCGGACCAACACCGTGAAGACCACGATGGGCGCCACGAAAATCATCATTCCCGCCGCGATTTGCGGCCAGGGAACGCCTTCGATGTTTCCTTGCAGGCCAGCGAAGTAGACGGGGACCGTCTTGGCTTCGGTGTTGTTCAGGGTCATCGCGAAACCGAATTCATTCCACGACGAGATCAGGCAGAACACCCCCGTCACCGCCATGCCCGTCGCCGCCTGCGGCACGATCACCATCACGAATGTCCGCAGCCGCGAATACCCGTCGACCAACGCCGCCTCCTCGAACGCGCGCGGGATCTCGTCGACGAACCCTTTCATCAGCCAGACCGCCAGGGACAGGTTGAAGCTGGTGTACAGCAAGATCAGGCCGACGTGAGTGTTTTCCAGCGCAAACCAGCGGTACATCACCAACACAGGCACGACCACCGCCAGCGGGGGCAAGAACCGCGTCGACAAGATGAAGAACAGCCAGTCCTTGGAACCGGGAATCTTGAATCGGGAAAATCCGTAGGCGCAGATCGTTCCGAGACACACGGCCGCCAAGGTCGACAAGAGCCCGATGATGATGCTGTTCCCGAGGTAATGATAAAAATTACTGGGGGTGCCCGCCACGGGTCTCGACAGGTCGCGGTAGGCAGCGAGCGTGGGCGTGAATCGCGCGGATGTCGCTTCCGAACTGGCCTCGGAATCTCCCGTGGCACTGACCGTGGAATCAGCCGCGGGCTCGTGCCCGGCGCTGGTTGCGTGTTGGGTTTGTGGAATGAATTTCGCGTGCGCGCTGATGGTGTCGTCGTAGGTCTTGATCGACGTCAACGCAAGCCAGGCCAACGGAAGCGTCGCTATCACGAAGTATGAAACGATGACGACTGCGCGCAGGAGTTTCATGGACGCTAGGCCTCGACCTTGCCCTGCCGTTTGTTCAGGCTGTCGATGTAGCGCACGAAGATCGTCGCGACGGCGATCACCGCCACCAAAATCACGACACCGTACGCGGAACCAAGCCCGACCTTGTAGTCGCGAAATACGACCTGATAGATGCGCGCCGACAACGTTTGCGTCGACGCGTCGTTGGGGCCGGTGATGGCCATGACGAGATCGAACTGCTTCAGCGCATCGGTCGCCCGCAGCAGCACCGCCAGGCCCAGCAACGGCGCACACATCGGCAGGGTAATGGTGCGAAAGACCATCCAGCGCCCGGCACGATCGATCTCGGCGGCCTCGTAGATGTATTTCGGAATAGCGTTCAATCCCGCCAGCGAAATTAACATCATGAACGGCGTCCACATCCAGATGTCGACCAGCAAAATGGACACCAGTTTCAGATCGTCGTCGGTCAGCCATTGCGGCTGCGGCAGGTGCAGGAACGCCAGTAGCTGGTTCAGCACGCCGTAGTTCCCGTTCAAGATCAGGTTCCAGAACAGCGAAAGGACGACCGGGCACAACATCATTGGAATCAGCAGAATGGTCAGAATAACCGGCTTGCCGGGAACGTGGTCGCGGAGGGCCAGCGCCAGGGCGAAGCCAAGCACCAGCTCGACGGATACGGACAGCAGCACGAACAGCGCCGTCAACGTCAGCGCGTTCGCATAGCGAGCCTCGCCGAACAGGACGGTGTAGTTGCGCGTGCCCACGTTCTTGACGAACCCACCCGAGAGATCGGCGTTGGTGAAGCTCAAGTAGATGTTGAAGATCAGCGGGAACAGGTTCATCGCCAGCAAAAGAATCAAGGCCGGGGTCACGAACCCCCAACCCATCAGACGCGACTGACTCGCACCCGGGTGTCGCCGGGCCGGCAGGGCCTGGCCGGCGGCGACGCGATCCTCATTGCTGGGCATCCGACTCTGTCTTCCGATTTCCGAGCTCGACCTGGGACGCGCGCCTTCCGAATTCCGACCGGAGTCTATTGCGCGGCCTGAAGGATTTTCTCGTGCTCCGCCGCCAGCTGAGTGAGAGCGTCTTTCGACGATTTCTTGCCGTCCAGCGCCTCGCCGATTTGTTGAGCCGTCGCGGCGATCAGCTCGTTATAGACTGGCACGTTCCAGAAATCCTGGACGATGTCCATCGACTGCGCGAAGGCGGTGTTGTACGGGCTCGCCTTCTTGAATTCGTCGCTCTTCAATATTTCGGCGTTGGCCGTGAATCCGCCTGGCTTTTGCACCCATTTCTTCTGGGTGTCGACCTGGCAGAACCAGGCGATGAATTTCTTGGCCAGCTCCTGCTGTGGCGCCGCCGCCTTGGTCGAAATCGAGAAGCCCTGTCCCCCGAGGCTTGCATACCGGCGATCGCCCTGCTTGGGCATCGCGAAAAAGCCGACCTTGCCGGCCATCTTCTTGGCCAAATCAGGGAAGAAGGCGAAGTAGTTCATCAACATCGCCGACGAATTGTTCACGAAGGGCTCCAGAGCCTCGCCATAGCCGAGCTTGCTGCCGCCCGGGGGCGCGTACTTGAGCAGGCCCTTGAAGAAGTCGAGAGCCTTGACGGCATCCGCCGAGTCGAGCGCGCCCTTGACCTTCATGGTCTTCGCGTCGCCCCATGAGCCGCCGAATGCGTACAGAACCTGTTCGAACCCCATGACGATGTCGTCATAACCGCGGCCCGTGACCAGGACGTCGCCGTAACGCTTCTTGTCGGGGCGCGTGAAGAATTCGGCGATGGTCTTCAAATCGTCCCAGGTCTGCGGAACACCCAGCTCCTTCTTGTGCTTCTTCTTGAAGGCGGCTTTCTCGGCCGGATCCTCGAACCAATCCTTGCGATACGCCCAGCCCATCGCATCGGTCTCGGCGGGCGCACCGAAGTAGTGCCCGGAACCGGTGGGGTACTCCGCCAGATACTTGAATGCCAGCGGATGAAAGCTCTTGATCGGCGCCGCCGTCGGCAGCCAATCCGTCAGGTCCACATAAAGTCCCTTGGTCGCGCCGCGCCCCAACCACTGGCTGTCACCGACCACGATGTCAAACGCCGTCTGGCTTTTGCCGAACTCCTGGAACACTTGGTCCTGGAAATTGGCCCACGGGATTTGGTGGACCTTGACGTCGACGTTCTCCTTTTGGCCGAACTCATTCGCCAAATCTTGCAGGCCATCGGCGGGCGCCCATTGTGCCCACCAGATGGTCAGCGTCTTCCTGGGCGGGGGCGCCGGGGCCGCCGGTGGACCCGACGCGGCCGCCGGTTCGGGGGCCTGCTGTTTCTGGCACGCGCCCGTCCAGATGATCGAAAGCGCAACACCTGCGAAAATCGAAAAGCCTGCAACTGGTCTCTTTGCCATGGGGCCCTTTACGTGGAGCGTTGAAAGTCGTGGGACAACGGTCACGCCGGAACACACTCTTGCGGCTAAACCGAATGCCAATCGCCGATGGGTATCTTCGCCTCAGGGCCCGCTCCGTCAAGCCCAACCTTCGTCATCGCTGGCACGTGCGCGTCAGGCCTCGGAAACATCCAGCGCGACAGGGCGGGAGGGGAGGGCGCAGCGATCCGGCCTAGTAGTGGGGGACCGTCACCCAGATGTTCCGGAAGCTCACCGTGTCGAGGTGGTCTTGAAGACCCAGAGGCTGGGGGCCAGGTTGGTCCGGGAGTCCCGCTTGGGTGACGAGAAGCGGAAGATCGGTATTCATTTGAACGATTTTGCCGTTGAGTGCGACGCGAACGAAAACCGCGTCCTTCGTCTTTGTGGTTCCGGTCCACCCCGATGATTTGAATTCGATCTCGTAGGTGTTCCAGATCCCGTACATGTTGCACGCCACCACCAGGGGCGCCTGCACCTTGTACGCGGCACCGCACCCGTCGTTCAACGGCGCCATGTCGTGGGTATCCAGAATCTGCATTTCGTACGCGCTTTTCAGATAGACGCCACTGTTGCCGTGCCTTTGCACATTGGCGTTGTACATGGACGTCCACATGGGGGTCAGGTACTCCACGTGCACGCAGAGGTCCTCGAATTTCATGTCACTTTGAACTTCGACGGCCTGATTCGTTGCGTTCGGAACCACCTTCATGGTCGCGTCGGGCAACAGCATCCAGTCAATCGCGACGCCTGGCATCGCCTGCTTGTGCCAGCCAGTCAAGGTGGTTCCGTTGAAGAGCACGATCTTGTCCGCTGCGGCCGGTTCAGCAAACGCCCAAGTGCCATCCGCCTTGGTGACCCAATTGCAACCCGAAGCGGCTGACCCACCCGCGCCCGTCGAGCCACCCGTGGCCATCGTGACCTTGCCACCGGTGCCCGTCGTCGACGAGCCACCCGAACCCACGGATCCGCCCGCCGGTGAACCGCCGGAACCGACGGAGCCACCCGGTCCCACGGCGCCGCCGGATTGACCAGTCTCTGTGCCACCCGTTCCGGTCGCCGACGTGGAGCCACCCGAGCCTGATCCCGTCGAGCCACCCGACCCGACGAGCGAGCCGCCGGTGCCGGGTGATCCGGTCGCTCCGCCCGTGGACATCTGGCCGCTGGTTCCACCGGTCGAGGGATCGGCGGTGGCCGCCGTCGTGCAGGCCGACCCGGTCATGGCCAAGACCAATGCCATGGCAAGCATCTGACCGGCGAAATCGATCCTGTCACGAAGCCAATTTCTCGCGGGACGGATCGTCCGCCCGTTACGGGTATCCCTCATTCGGTCAGAATCCCAGGGCCGAAGCTTTTAGGCAAGCCGCTCGTTCCACCTGCGCTGGCTGGGTAAGGCCGTCGACGCTACGCATTTTTTGAGAACTCGCTTGCGCCGCGAAAGACCCGGATTTCCGCTTCGGTGATCGGTCGGCTCGCATCGCGGCGAACGCCGATTCACGGGCGGGACGAATCGACCCGTGAATCGACATGTTGGCACAGGGCCCCCCTGAGCGGCAGGTGCTCTAGACCTGCGTTCAATCAGAAGCTCGTCAGGGTGTGCTGAAGCTCGTCAGGGTGGTGCTGAGGAAGAGCTGATCCATATTGCTACTAGGCACCGCTCCGCAATTGACAGTCACGAAATTCGTTGGAGCCATGAAAGTGGTCGATTTGAATGCCCATCCTGTTTGTGCCGTACCGATTTGAGCCAAGAAGTTTCCCATCATGGTGGCAGGGGTGGCACCCTGGGTTGAACAAGTGTTGTCGGTATAACCGTACACGCTGCAAATAGCGGATTCACCCCGGAACCACCCGCCGACATGGTACAGGGATCCGGGCGTGACACGCACGCAAGTTGGTTGCCCCGGGGGGCTGATATCTCCCCCCGTCAACGAGCCCGAGTTCGAACAGCCGTCCGCATCGGAGCTCCCGTCCCACGAGGTCCCGCC
>JADGRC010000047.1 GCA_017881245.1 Pseudomonadota bacterium | reverse complement strand
GCCGCGTCAGCCGCGACTTTGGCGGCCTGGGCCGCCGCCGCGGCAGCTGCCTGGGCCTCGGCCGTGGCACGCTTGGCGGCCTCTTCTTCCGACACGGCTTTCAACGACGCGAGCCCGGATTCGAAGTCCCCTCCGACGACTTTGTCCATGTCCATGAAGACGCTGAATATCTTCCCGACGAAGTTGTTGGTTCCGTCCATGGCCCAACTGACCGTTGTCTTGCCGGTTTCGGGCGTCAGCGTGAATCCGGTGGACGCCACGGCGGCGAACGGCTCCATGAATTCCAATTTGAATCCGATGTGCGTGGGCGGCTCGCTGGCGACGATGGACATCCGTCCCTTGCCAACATCCTTGTTGCCCTCCCATGCGTAGCTGGAACCAATGCTCTTGGCGGGGCCATCGAAGGTCTTCTTCATCTGGGGATCCTTCTTTTCCCAGGGGGACCACGCCGGCCACAGCTTGAAATCTTCCAGTTGTGCGAACACCACGGACGCTGGCGCCACGATGGTCGTCGACCTCTCGACACGGTAACTATCGGGTCGCGTCGACGCGAACACCAGAAACCCCGCAACGGCCACCACGAGCACAATTAAGACTTTCTTGAACATGCCGCTCCTCCTGGGCCGCAGAGTTCCACGGATGGCGCGCGAAGCCAAGCGGTTTCAAACCGCCTCACGTCTCCTTGACCCGTTGGCCCTTGGTTGGCTGGCCGCCGCCCGCGCACTGCAAACCCAAGGAAAAGACGCTAGATTCCGTGTCCCCATGCTGTACCCCACCGACGACCTGCGGATTGAAAAGATCCGGCCTCTCATTCCTCCCGCCATATTGATGGAGAATCTGCCCATCACCGAACCGGCTTCCGCCACCGTTTCGGAGGCACGCCGGGCGATTGCCCGCGCCTTGCGCGGCGATGACGACCGGTTGGTCGTCGTGGTCGGTCCCTGTTCAATACACGACGTAAAGGCGGCGCGTGAATACGCGGCCCTTCTGAAGAGCGAGGCCGATCGTCTGCGCGACGTCCTGGTGATCGCGATGCGCGTCTATTTCGAGAAGCCTAGAACCACCGTCGGGTGGAAGGGGTTGATCAACGATCCCCGCCTGGATGGATCCTTCGCTATTAACGATGGATTGCACCTCGCTCGGTCGCTGCTGTTGGATTTGGCCGAGCTGGGCATTCCCACCGGCTGCGAGTTTCTGGACACGATTACGCCCCAGTACCTGGCGGATCTGGTGAGCTGGGGCGCGATTGGCGCGCGAACAACGGAGAGTCAGGTGCACCGGGAGCTCGCGTCCGGGTTGTCGGTGCCGGTCGGGTTCAAGAACGGTACCGACGGCAACGTAAAGATCGCGATTGACGCGGTTCAGGCCGCAAGCCACCCGCATTCGTTCCTCTCGGTCACGAAGCAGGGACTGTCCGCGATCGTGGTGACGCGTGGAAATCCAGACTGCCACGTGATTTTGCGAGGAGCCTCCCATGGGCCGAACTACGATGTCGCCGAAGTGGGGCGGGCGGTGGCGGCGCTCGAACAGGTGGGTCTGCCCCCGCGGGTGATGGTCGACTGCAGCCACGGGAACAGCGGGAAGGATCCCCGCCGGCAACCCTTGGTGGCGCGCGAGATCGCGGCACAGATCGCGGGCGGTTCGCGCCTTGTGGGTGGGGTCATGCTCGAGAGTCACCTCGTCGAAGGACGACAAGATCCGCAACGCGGACGGAGTCTGACTTACGGGCAGAGCATCACCGACGCTTGCCTCGGTTGGCCGGACACGGTGCCGGTGCTCGACGATTTGGCGGCCGCCGTGAAGGTCAGGCGCGCGCGCGGTGGGGAGCGCGCCGCCGGCTGATGCTGCGCCGGATCGATGACCTGCGGATCGACCAGATACGACCGCTCGTACCGCCCGAGGATATCGTCGACGAACTGCCCGCCGACGATCGGATCTCCACGCTGGTCGAGCGAAGTCGGCGGACGGTCGCGGACATTCTGTCCGGCCAGGACGATCGCCTGCTGGTGGTCGCGGGACCATGCTCGATACATGACGTGGCCGCCGCCCGGGAATACGGTCGCCGTTTGAAGGGGGTCGCCGATGGCCTGGCGCGGGACATTTTCGTCGTCATGCGCGTGTACTTCGAGAAGCCGCGCACGACCGTGGGGTGGAAGGGGCTGATCAACGATCCGCGGATCGACGGGTCGTTTGCGGTCAACGACGGCTTGCGGCTCGCGCGATCCTTGCTGTTGGATCTGGCACGCATGGAGCTGCCGACGGGCTGCGAGTTTCTAGACACCATTACACCGCAGTATGTGGCTGATCTGGTCAGCTGGGGCGCGATCGGCGCCCGGACCACGGAGAGTCAGGTCCATCGCGAGCTGGCGTCGGGATTATCGGCTCCGGTGGGATTCAAGAACGGCACCGACGGGAACGTGCAGATCGCGATAGATGCAGTCCTTTCGGCGCGGCACCCGCACTGCTTCCTGGGCGTCACCAAACAGGGCTTGTCCGCCATTGTCGCCACCAAGGGAAACCTGGATTGCCACGTGATTTTGCGCGGAGCGGCCAACGGTCCCAACTATCAGGCGGCCGCTGTCGCGCGGGTGGCGACAGCGCTCGGGCGCGCGGCGCTGACGCCGCGCTTGATGATCGACTGTAGCCACGGGAACAGCGGCAAGGACCCCATGCGACAGCCGATGGTGGCGCGCGACGTCGGCCTGCAAATTCGCTCCGGATCGCGGGCGATCGCGGGCATTATGATTGAAAGCAACTTGATCGCGGGGCGCCAGGATCCCCCCCGGGCGGGTGCGCGTCCGACGGCGCTGGTCTACGGCCAGAGCATCACGGACGCGTGCCTTGGCTGGGATGACACCGAGGCGCTGCTCGGAGAAATGGCGGAGCACGTCAGGACCGCGCGGGCGCACCGGTGAAAACGCAAAACCCAGGCGGCGCGACCGATTCCCTTCGTGCGACGTTGTTGGTCAGCTGCCGGGACCGAACGGGGTTGGTCGCGGCGTTATCGGATTTCGTGTTTCGCAACGGAGGCAACATCATCGATGCCGATCAGCATGCCGAGTTGGAGACCGGCCTGTTCTTCATGCGCCTGGTTTGGGACCTGGCGCGGTTTCAGCTGGATCGACGGGGGATTGATGCGGGCCTGGCCGATTTGGAACGCCGGTTCGGTTTGTCGTTCGATCTGAGCTACTCGGATCGGCGGCCGCGCGTCGCGGTATTCGCCAGCCGTGCCCCTCATTGCCTTTACGATTTGATGCTGTCCCATCAGCTGGGGGAGCTGCACGGCGATCTGGTGCTGGTTGTTTCGAATCACGACGACCTGCGTCCCATCGCCGGGCATTTCGGCGTTCGCTTCGAGCACGTTCCGGTGAGCGCCGACGACAAGAGCCCCGCTGAGTCGGCTCAGCAAGCCCTGCTGCGCGAGACGGACATCGACGTGGTCGTGCTTGCGCGTTACATGCAGATCCTGTCGCCCGCTTTTGTCACCAGTTGGTCGGGCCGCATCATCAACATTCACCATTCCTTCCTGCCTGCGTTCGTGGGCGCGCGGCCGTATCATCAGGCGAAGGCCCGCGGCGTCAAGATCATCGGTGCGACCGCCCATTACGTAACGAGCGATTTGGATCAGGGGCCGATCATTGATCAGGACGTTTGTCGAGTGAGCCACCGCGACGAGGTATCCGACCTGGCACAAAAGGGCCGCGAGCTGGAGCGTCAAGTGTTGACGCGCGCGGTTCGGTTGCACCTGGATCGCCGGGTCCTGATCTCGGAGAACCGGACCATCGTTTTCGGTTGACTCGTCAGGTGTCGCCGGCCCGTAGGTCGTCTTGCCACGGGGAGCGGTTGGCTCCGTCGCACAGCCACGAGAAGACGGCGCGCGCTTCGATGTACTCGTCAAGGGCGACATCGACGAGGGCCCCGGGGACGAGATCGATCGGGCTGCCCTCCCAGTCGAAACCAGGAATTCCTTTCGTCATGGCCAGCAGACCCGAAGTCTGCAATTTGTCGCGACAACGCCACGAACGTTCCATCGTCATCACGGCGGCGCGCATGAAGGCCGCCGGGGGACGAATCCGTTCGGGCAACCCCGGCGCATCGAGCCCCACCGCCCAGCACAGCCAACACAGTCCACTCCAGTCGGCGCGGGCATTGCGCAAGATCCGCAGGATGGCGGTTGGCACTGGGCTGATGCTCCGCAGCTCATCCACGACAAGATCGATCGTTGTCGGAAGCGCACCGTCTTGCTGGCCGTCTTGCTGACTGTCTTGCTGATGAAGCTGTGCGGCGTTCCGCCCACCGGCCTGCTGGGCCACGTCGGTGTCCGCGTTCTGATCGTCGAGCCCTTGGTATTCCGCGGCCGACATCTGAAACGTCCAGCGTGATAGCGCGACCGGGCCGTCAGGCAACAGAGCCGCCAGATCCGGAATCATGAACGGCAGGCTCCGCGCGTCCTCGATTGGCCGGCGGTTGTTGTCACCGTCGCCTTCGGGGTCGTCACCACGCACGGCGGCCAACCTGGCCAGCAAGGCCGCTCGCAGAAGGCCAAGCCGCGTCGCGTATCGCTGTATGACGTCCCGCGCTTCGGTCACGGTTCTGTCGACGCAGATGGATCCTTCGACCTCCGCGGCGTCGATCTCGAACGACTCCTCACGCGGCGCAAAGTCGAATCGCGGAAAGTAGACGCGCAGATACATCTGCAGGAACTCGGCTTGCTCGGGCGAGGACTCCGACACGCGTGCCACGTCCGCCCGGGCGGATTCGAGATCCCCGAGGGCCCCATACAAAAGGGCGCGCGTGGCGTAACGTTCCGTCGCGGACGGCGCCAGCAGCAGGGCGGCGCTGACCAGATCCAACGCGGCGCGATCGCTGTCGGGCAAGGCTTTGGACAGCGCCCACAGGAGCGCCGATGCGTCGCTTCCACCCTTCAGGGCATCGATCAGGGCCACGGCGTTTTCGGGATTTTGTTCCATCGCCTGGCGCGCCCCAGAGATTGCGGCATCGGGGCCGAGGGGTTGGGTCCAGGCGCGGCCCGCGTCCGCGATATCCTTGGGATCGTTCGCTTGCGCGGACGCGCGCGCGGCGGCGATCAAAGCTTCTCCGATGCGGCGCTCGGCAAACATGGTGCGGGCGAGCGCCCGCCACCACGCGGCCGGACGGAGCACGTCCGCCAGCACCGGCGACGCCAACAGCGTTCGCTCGTCCATCGCCAACCCGAGGTCGCGCGTCTCGATCACCACGCCATCGGTGTCGAAGTACCGCCACACGCCTTCAGTTTGACCCCCGTCGAAGGATCCGGCCTGGGCGAAAATGCGAGCGTCCGCGAATTGACCAACGGGACCGATCGTCGCGCTGAAGGGGCCGGACAATCGTCCCTCCAGGTAGTGACCTTCCCACTCCAGAGAGCCGGTCTCGCCGAAGGACCGCACCTGTCCATGGCGCTTGCCACGCACGAGATCCTCGACCAATCGCAGAGTACCCTCGCGTGACCACAACTTTCGCGTTCCCGTGTATCCCGTCTCCTCGAAGACGACGCCGGTTTCCCAGGATTGAAGGCTCTCGTTGAACCAGGCGACCGCCGGGACAGCCGGCGGACGCTCCGGGTATGGCTCGCCCGAATCCAGCAGGCGCCGGCCATCCCGGTCGAACCAGCCTCGATCGACGCCAGCGGGATCTGAGTACATCAGTCGCAGTTGCCAGGCTCCGCGCGGCACACAACACACTTGCAGAGGCTCACCGTTCGGACCGTCGTTCGCGTATCGCCGGTGGACCCCGCGCTCGGCTCCGTCCGCGAAACATCCGAGCGAAAACAGGCTGCCGTCGGGATGAAACTTCCACGCCGGCCCCGACCGCTTTCCGTGCTCGTAGGTCGAAACTTCCGAGCGCGATCCGTCGGCCCGCCACGAACGAAACGATCCGTGAAGGCGGCCGAGATCATCGGTTTCTTCCAGCCGCCACTCGCCGTCCAATTCGAACCAGGCGGCGGAGGTGGGAACGAGTAGCGGCCGGCGGGGCGTCGTCGGCCCCACAGGTGGAACCCGATTCACGGCGTCATCACTCGCTTCGACTGATCCGCGCACCCGAAAAAGATAGGCCCTTCGGATAAGGAATCCAACCGACCAGACGCCTTACCCGATTGGAATCTCAACAAACGAAGCGGATTTGTCCGAATGGCGACAACGGTAGCCTTTCCAAGGACCGGGAGGTGCGGTTTCGCCGCACCGGCGTCGTCGTCAAGCGGGTGGGCCCGCGGGAGGGCGAGGCGAGCCCTCCCGCGAAGCGCCGAAGGCGCATTATAGCTAGACGCGTCGCAACGTTCGGCCAAGACGGAAAATTGTGTCGATCGACCAAATGGATCTCCGAAGGGTGTACGCTGCCGCGCACCCGGGGGGGCCATGGGAACAGACGGAAATGGAAATTGACGCGGACCTGCGGCTCAGCTTCGTAACGGAGCAATTGCCGGCGATCCTGTGGACCACGGATCGGGATCTGCGTTTTTCATCAGCGGTCGGTGCGGGACTGGCCGCGATGGGAATGACGCCACACGAATTGCTGGGTGTCAGTCTGGCCGATTTTTTCGCACGGGATCCCATGATGGCGCGAAATATCGCCGCGCATCGCGCCGCTTTGGAGGGGCGGGGCACGTCGACGGACGCTCGGTTCGGAAGCCGGGTCTTTCAATGCCGAATCGATCCCCTGCGTGATTCCAGCGGGGAGATCACGGGAACAATCGGAGTCGCGCTGGACATCACGGATCGCAAGAAGATGGAGGAAAAGCTCATCCAGGCAGAACGACTGGCTTCGATGGGGACGCTCGCCGCGGGTGTCGCCCATGAGATCAACAACCCTTTGACCTATGTCATGGCGAACATCGGGTTTGTCTCGGAGCGTCTGCCCAAGCTGCCGATACGCGATTTGTCCCCTGAGCTGGCCGCGCAACTTGACGAGCTGGCGACCGCGTTGGCCGAGGCACAGGAGGGCGCGATTCGCGTGCGGCAGATCGTCCGCGACCTCAGGATACTGGCGCGCGGCGACGAGGAACACTACGGCCCGGTCGACGTGCGCGGCGTCATAGAATCGTCCATCAGCATGGTGTTGAACCAAATCCTGATGAAAGCCGAGCTGGTGCGCAACCTGGGCGACGTTCCCATGGTCGAGGCCAGCGAATCGCGCCTCGGACAGGTCTTCCTGAATCTGCTGGTGAATGCTGCGCAGGCCATCAACAGTGGAAACGTCGGCGGCAACAAGATCGGCGTCAGCACCTGCACCGACTCGGCGGGTCGGGCCGTGATCACGGTGTCCGACACGGGAGCCGGGATTCCGGCTGACGTAATGTCACGGATCTTCGACCCTTTCTTCACGACGAAACCCTTGGGCTCTGGCACCGGTCTAGGCCTGTTTATCTGTCACGGAATCGTGAAGGCGCTCGGCGGCGAGATCACCGCCGAAAGCACACTTGGGTGCGGCACGACGTTTCGCATTGCCCTGCCGCCCGCGCGCGTGGGAACGCTCAGGCCGTCGACGAACGAGGCGCGACGCTGACGCGGTTTAGCGTCAGGATTGGCGCGGCTCTGTTTGGTGAGAACCCGATCCCGGGCCGGAAGTGCCGGAGGGATCCAAAGGACCGAACGAGCGGAACCGCGTCTCCTCGATCTTGAAGTCCTCGTCGAACAAGTGATGCATGAGTGCGGCCAGGCGCGCGGCTCCAGCACCGAGGTGCGCCGCAATCGCGTCGGCGAACTGCCGGGCAGTCTGGAATCGATCGTCGGGCTTCGGCTGAAGCGCCCGTTGCAGGATGTCGCCGCACGGTTCGGGCAGGGCACGAATCTGATTGAATTCGTCTCGGTCGGGCCCCGTCGCTGCCTTCACGAGCAGCTCGTAGGTCGTGTTCCCAGCGTACAGAACCTGTCCGGTCAGACAGTAGAACACCACCAAACCCAGCGAAAACAGATCCGCGCGCGCATCCACATTCACCCCGCGCGCCTGTTCGGGCGCCATGAACGTCACGTTTCCCTTCACGACGCCCGATTGGGTTTTCGTGACGCGGCCCTCGGCCTTTACGATTCCGAAATCGAACAGTTTGACCTCGCCGCGCGCGGAGATGATGACGTTGCTGGGGGATACGTCTCGATGGACGATGCCGAGCGGCTGACCCTGCTCGTTGGTTCTCGAGTGCGCGTACTCGAGCGCTTTCAAGGTTTCGTGCGCGGCATAAAGAGCGACCTCGGACGGCAGTGGGCGCCCGTCGCGCTCCATGGAGCGACGGGTCACCCGGGTCAAATCGCGACCGAGGATGTATTCCTGGGCCATGAAGTATTCTTCGCCCACCTTGCCGAAGTCGAACACTGGAACGATGTTGGAATGGACCATCGATGACGCGAGATTGGCTTCGTCGATGAATTGATCCACCGCGGCTGGCTCGCGCGCCATTTCGGCGCGCAAGCGTTTGATGACGAACTTACGGCGAAAACCTTGGGCCCCGAATGTGACCGCGGTGTAGACCTCGGCCATGCCGCCTTCACCCAACCGGTCAAGAAGGGTGTAACGACCAAACGGCGATTCGGGCGCGATCCCTCCGGAGCCGACGGGACTGCTCGCGACCGCGGTGGGGCCACGCGGGTCAACGGTCCCGTCGCCGCTCGGTCCTGGCGATGTTCCCCCGTCAATTGCGTGCGAGATGGACGTTCCCATCTTGGCGCGCACATTGGCCCCCGTCCAAGAGGTGGATCGAGCGCCATCCGTCATTGCGCCCGGCGATGGAAACTGTGCGCTCGTCGGCGCTTGTTCGCGCGGACGGCGCAGGCCGAACACCACCGCAGCGCCCGCGACGACGATGACGACTCCCCAAACCATGGCCATGCGCTCGCTCGCCGCACCTTGCGCGTCACGTATAGCGTTGGCGGTCGAAACAAACGTCCACAACCACAAGGCCGGCGCGACGGGGGTCAGGGCCGCCGCCCAGGCTCCGTCCTTGGCATAGAAAATTGTCCCGGTCGCTTCGGAGCCAATGGCTTGAGACAACACGGCTCGCTCTGATTCGGACCCGGCGTCCACCAGCACCGCGTGGCCGTTGGTCAACGTTACGGCACCTCCGGTCTTGTCGACCAACTGGCGCATGACCACCTGGTCGACGGGCCTTGCCAGTAAGAGGACCGGCGCCTTGTCCCGCCCAGACACCCGGACGGTGGTGGCGGCGGCGGCGTACGGCCATCCCTTTCCGATGATGATTTCGGCCGCCGCGTCGCCGCGATCTCGGGCGCGACGCAAGAGCGAATCAGCGTCCAGATCAGCGGCGTCGATGCCCTCGACGACGTCCAAACGGACACCCTTTACCGCGACCGCGTAAATCTTGAACTCCGTGCGCCAAGGTCGCCACCAGTCCTCCGTTCGCCAGAGATCGCGGATCGTGCGTTCGTCGGCATTGCCCTGGAGGGCGAAAACCAGACGCGGATTGGCCGCCGCGTTCTCCACTTTCAGTCTCAGATCAGAGACCAGGGCCGACAGACTATCGGCGGCCCGTTGCCTGATCCCCTCGGCGGCGCGCGCGGTTTCCGATCGGACGGCTCGCTCGCGCGAGCTATCCACGGCCCGAGAGGCGAAGCCGCCGCAGACCAGCGCGAGCGCCGCGACCGCAAGCCCCAGGATCTTCCTCACGTCACAGAACTTTCCCACCCGGTTCAAGGGCCGTCAACCGAAGCGATGCACGGATGCGAGGCCAGGGGCCCCGACTGTTCACGACCCGGTCGCGATCTTATCGGCTTCGGTCAGCGTGCTCGGATCATTGTGTACGCGCACCCACCCCGCCGTGTGCTCCGTGCGGCCGTACACTTCCACCCCGTTGTTGGAAGGAGGCGGTCCGTGCGGGCTGATCGATGGCTCGCTGCCCGCGGCGACATCGAGCTTGCCAAGCTCGACCCATCCGACGTTCTTGCTGCCGTCGAAATAGTCGACGCGTATGACGATCTTGGGTATCCCCGCGGCGGGCATCTCACCCTTGCCGAGTAGCTCCGACGGAAACAAGCGCCAAATCTTGTCGTGCCAGTTTCGGGCCATTTCGTCGGGCTTGTCGGGAGCGTTCGCGGGCGCGAGCTTGTATGCGTTCGCGTCCTGACGGTTCTTGATGACGAAATCGCGGGTCTTGCCTCCGGAAGATACGCGCAACCGATCCACGTCCGGGATCTTGAACGTGTGCAGCTTCCGGTCGACCAGGCGAGACGTGGCGCCCTGCAGATCAGTCAAGATCTGCCGGGGCATCAGGTACACGCGACCGTCCTTGACGTCGCGAAGATAACTCTCGCCGCTGCCTTGCGGGGGCTGTCCGATCGCGAACTCACGGGTTTCGCCACGGGCCACGACGACCAGCTTCTTCTTCGGCTTGTCGAGGCCTAGTTCTTTTAGTTTCTTGGCATCGAGCACGCCAAACGCGCGCGGTGACCGAAACGGCGCGAACTCGGTCAGCAGCTTCTCGGCGGGCTCATCGCCCCGAAGCTGACGCAACGGGCGCGGCTTGGCCGTGGCTGTGCCAGGCGCTGGGGAGGCCGGCGGCGGTGTCGACGCGCCGGATGACGATGTCGGCTTCACGGGCTTCGCGGGGGTGGTGGGGACGGGCGTCTTGTCCTGGACCCTCAGCCAGATACCCGATTCACCGCTATCGCTGCCGCGTTGAACGTCGACGCTGCCATTGTCGTCCTCGAAGTGTACGTTCTTCAGATCGCCCTTGGTCGAATCGACCACGACGATCTCGCCGGCCACGCGGTCCGGCGCCCTTTGCCACGTGCTGTACGCGATGACCAGGCCCACCGCGGCCAGGCCGCCCTGGAATACCAGACCTCGGCCGGTCACGACGCCCCTCCTGTTTCGCGGGTAGTGGTGGACGGCGGCGGAGCGTCACCGACAGGCGAGCCACGGCGCACGCGGCGGCGGCGCCGCGTAACGAGAGCTCCCAGTCCCAGCACCAAGCCCGGAACCGCGAAGATCGAGGAGTAGAACCAAGCCACGTCCTGCTTGCGCGTGTGGGTGATCGGAATATCCGCCTCGGTGGAGATCTGACCCGCGAAGGATTCCTCACCGATGAGCCAGCGCACGGGATCGAGCACCAATAGTCCATTCCCGGCGAATCGAACCGCCTGATCCGTCAGGAATTCCGAGTCGCCGACCAGGAACACCCGCTGTTCGATCTTGTCCTTCTTGTTCGAGATCGCGGCGGCCAGTTCCCAGGCTTTCCGTTCCTCGCCCTGGTCCTGCTGAAAGTTGCCGTTGGCGTCGGGGAACGTCGCGAAGTGCGCGTGGACGGTGAAGTCGACCGTGTACTCCTTCTGCGCGGCCGTCCGGTCGCGGATGGCCTCAATCGCCATCGCGCCCGGCAATACGACCGGCGCGCGCATGCCCTGACGCGAAAGCGTACTGACCGACGGGTGGGACGAATAAAGGCCCGTCACGAGATTCGCGCGGTCAGTATCCTGGTGTGTGCGGCGCGCGTAGACCTGGTCGTTGGCCAGCATCTTCATCGTCACCTTCACGCCCATCGGATCCAGCAACTCGTGCAAGTCCACGCCACCGTCGGGGTCAAGCGCCAGAAACAACCGCCCACCGCGGGCCAGAAAACGTTGCAACGCTCCGATTTCCTCGGCAGAGAACGGCTTGGTCGGGCCGAGAACCATGACCAATGTCGCATCCTTCGGTACGTCGGTGGCCAGGCCTTCTGCGGGGCCGAGTTCGCGGACGCTGTGGCCTTGATCCTCGAGCGCGCCACGCAGGTCACGCACTCCCGGACGTCGGTCCGTGTCCCCGATGGGATCGAATGTTCGTTCGCCATGGCCTTGCGTGAAGAGCGTGATGCGGCTGGGTTTCACTACGTTTAGCAGGCGCTGTTGCACTTCCTTGTCCAGGGTCTTCAGACCCGGACGGGCGCTCTCCAGTTGCAGCTGCAGGCCCAATTGTTCTTTGTGTCCCGCGCGCGCAAAGACGATGATTCCGTTGGCCGAGACACCCAGTTCCTTCGCCTTCGTTGGATCGATGTCGAAGTCGTAGTGCTCGACCTTCAAGTTGCCCGATTCGCGGGCCAGATCGCCAAAATAGTTGTCGACCTCTTCTCGCACTTCGTTCCCATTCGGAAAGAAGATGGCGACCGTCAAAGGCTGCTCCAGGGAACGGACAATCTTGCGCGTCGATTCGCCGGGCCGCGTGGTCCTGAAGTAGGCAAGGTCGACCTTCTTGTCGCGCTCGGAGGTCGCGTAGCTCAGCGAGAACGCGAACGTCAAAATGAAAGCCAAGCCCAACCCCGAAAACTGGGCCGCTCGAACGCGACCGATCTCGACGAGGGGGGCACGGCTCATGGGCGCGTACGCCAGCTCCATGGGAAGTATCGCGAAGGCGGCGGCACACCACAGGACCGGCCAAATGGCGCCAAGCGCGGTCGCCAACTTCGGCCACGTGGCCTCTAGCAGTTTCCCGTCACGCAAGGCGGGTACGTCCGACTGCACGAAATACAGTGCCACCGCCAACAGGCCGAGTGCGTACATCGACTGGAATTGTCGTTCCACTGCCCGCCGGTCCGGAGCGGTCTTGCCGGCGCGGACGACACGCGCGATCACGGCCAACAGCAGCAGGCCGAGGCCCAGGACGGACGCGACGGCGCGCGATTTTCCTGACCCGAGAATCCGTTCGCCCGTGAACAGCAGAGCCATACCGAGTCCGTACAGCGCGGACCACAGGGCGCTTGCCCCCAAGGGCCTTCGGTGTCCGTCGGTGGTGGACGAGGGTTTGGCGGTGGACACCGTATCTATCGCCATCGCCGTGTCTCCATGACCCGCACAGCCGCGAACAGGGTCACCAACGTGACCATCAGGTAGTAGACGACGTCGCGCAGATGGATGGTCCCTTGCTGGAAAGGCAAGAAATGCTTGCCGTGAATGGCGAGGTTGGCGAACACATCCTTGAAGGGACGCTCGGTGACCTGCACCAGCATCCAGCACAGCACCATGGCGGTCACCATGCAGCCCGAGAAGATCGCCGCCAGTACCTGAGTGCGCGCCAGAGCCGATCCGAGCGTTCCGATCGCCGTAGAGGCGGCGCCCAAGAGCAAGAGACCCAGATAGCCCGCCACCAGGTGACCGACGGACACCTTACCGTTCACCAAGATCAGAAGCGGCATGAACAGCGTCAGCCCGAGCACCATCGCCAGAAACAGAAAACCCGAGAGGAACTTACCCACGATGATCTGCCCATCCATCACCGGCGACGATGTCAATAGGACCAAGGTTCCAGTTTGGCGTTCCTCGGCGACCAGACGCATCGATATGAACACGCTGGCGATCATCGTGAGGCCGCTCGTGTAGAAGAAGAACTGCGCGAGGACTACGGCCGACAGTTTGTCGTCGCCGCCTATGGCGAAGATGTTGAACAACAGGCCGTCCACCAGCAGAAGAATTGCGGCGATCACGTACCCGGTCATCGACCGCAGGTACGTCCCGAGCTCGCGCCGGGCGATCAGCATGGTCGGGCTCATTGGGGCAGGTCCTTGTTTTGGGTCAGCTGCAAGAAGATGTTCTCCAGCCGTCCGCTGCTTCGATCGATGCGTACCAGGTCGATGCCGCCCATGACCAGCGCGCGCGCGACCTGAGCCCGCAGATCGGCGGTGGATTCGACGCGTAGCGATGTCACTCCGCCGGTCTGCTTGACCGCGCTAGCTCGGATGACGCCGGGAAGCTGGGTCAAGATGGCCAGGGCGGAATCCGGACCGCCGGCGACGTCCACCTCGATCGCGACGCCGCCACCGCCGCCCAGCCGCCGGGCCAGATCTTCTTCCGACCCTTGATCGACGATTTCGCCATCCCTAATGATGAGCAGGCGGTCACACGTTTGGCTGATCTCCGACAGGATATGGCTGGACAGCAGGATGGTGTGTTCGCCTCTTAACGCGCGAATCGTTTTTCGCATCTCGACGGTCTGTCGTGGGTCAAGCCCGCTGGTGGGCTCGTCCATGATGAGGAGCTTCGGACGATGAACCAGCGCCTGCGCGACGCCAACCCGCTGGCGGTATCCGTGGGATAGGCTGCTGATCAACTCGTCGTGCATCTCCACGATGTCGGTTTTGGCCTCGGCCTCGGCCACCCGCGCGGACGTTTCGGCGGCTGGCACGCCGCGCAATCGCGCCGCGAACGCCAGGTACCGCCCGACCGTCATTTCTCCATACAAAGGAGGGTGATCGGGCAGAAAACCGATTCGGCGCCTGACGTCGTGGGGGTTGCGCGCGATGTCGATGCCATCGACGGTCACATTGCCCGACGTGGGCAGCAACACGCAGCCCAGAATCTTGAGCGTAGTCGATTTTCCGGCTCCGTTGAGCCCAAGGAATCCGATCACTTCGCCCTTTTCGATGGCGAATGTCAGGTCCCGAATCGCCGCGTGTTCACCGTAATACTTGGTCAGGCCGTTGACTTGAATCATGGGGAGCGGTCCGCGCGCATTATGCACGAAACCTTGCCGACCGTTAATTTCGAGAGCGAGGATTTTATTCCTGACCGGAATCCCCTTTTTGAGGTCGCTCCCGGGCGGCCCGTGCTAGCTTAAGCCCGCCATGTGCGGCGTGGTTGGAATCTACGGTCACAAAGAAGCCGCCAACCTGGCGTATCTGGGGCTGTACGCCTTGCAGCACCGAGGCCAAGAATCAGCCGGTATCGTCGCCAGCGACGGTGAACGATTGCGGTTCGTTCGAGAGATGGGCCACGTCGGCGACATCTTCACGGCGGAGCGTTTGGCTCACCTCAAGGGAACAGCCGCCATCGGGCACGTGCGATATTCGACGGCCGGTGATTCCAGCCTGAAGAACGCCCAGCCGATCGCCGTTGACTATTCCGGGGGCTCGGTCGCCGTGGGCCACAACGGGAACTTGGTGAACGCGCTGGAGCTCCGCGAGCGCCTGGAGGGCGAAGGGTCGATTTTTCAGTCGACGTCCGATACCGAGGTCATCGTTCATCTGATAGCTCGCTCACGCGAGGCGACGTTGCCAGAACGGATCGCCGACGCGCTTCGCCAGGTGCGGGGTGCATATTCTTTGGTCTTCCTGTCGGAGGATAAGCTGATCGCCGTTCGGGATCCGATGGGATTTCGACCCATGGCGCTTGGCCGGATTGGCAACGACGCGCACATAATCACCTCGGAGACGTGTGCGTTCGAGCTGGTCGAGGCCACGTTCGTCCGCAACATCGAGCCTGGCGAGATGATCGTCATCGACAAAGACGGGCTGAAGTCACTGTATCCCTTTCCCGAGGCGAAAGCGCACCGTTGCCTGTTTGAATGGGTCTACTTCGCGCGCCCCGATTCGCAGATCGATGGCCGGTCCGTGTATCGGGCGCGAGAGCACATGGGAAAACGCCTGGCCGTGGAGCATCCGGTGCCGGCGGATGTCGTGATCGCGGTGCCGGATTCGGGCGTCGCGGCGGCCATCGGATATTCGCGCGAGAGCGGAATTCCCTACGACCAGGGACTGATGAGGTCGCACTATGTCGGGCGCACCTTCATCGAGCCGTCGCAACAGATCCGACATTTCGGCGTGAAATTGAAACTGTCGCCGGTGCACGAGGTCCTGCGGGGACAGCGGGTCGTCGTGGTCGACGATTCGATAGTACGGGGCACCACGTCGCGCAAGATCGTTTCGATGATTCGTGGCGCGGGAGCGCGCGAGGTTCACATGCGCATCAGCTCGCCGCCGACGGTGGGACCGTGCCGTTATGGCATCGACACGCCGACACGCGAAGAGCTAATTGCATCGAACCACGAGGTTGCCGAAATTCAGAAGTTCATCGAGGCGGATTCGCTCGGATACCTGTCGCTGGAGGGTTTGTACGAATCGGTCGAAGGTCTGGCAAGACCCTCTGTGGGGGGCGGGCCGCAGGGATTTTGCGACGCTTGTTTCTCGGGCAACTACCCCATCGCCGCGGAGAAACCTGCGCGTCTGCGGCAGCTGCGGCTCATCTCGGCGTAGGTCGTGGGCGTAGGCGCGGAGGAGAGTTGGCGCGCCGGAGCCGGAGCTCGGATCGGAGTCGAGAACACGTTATGGCCACCATCGCGACATCGGTTACGGTAATTCCGGGGCCCTTGCCCGATGCCGTCGAGCTCGACGCACAAGTGGCGCGCTTGCGTGTGCGGTTTCCGCGGGCGATCGTGGATCGGTACCTGGCGCAGGTGCCGGCCGTCGGGGAGGGTGCCTTGATCGCGCCGGGAGCATCGATCGTCGGCGACGTTCGGTTGGCGGAGGATGTCTCGATCTGGTACGGGGCTGTCTTGCGCGCCGACATCGCGTCGATCGTCGTGGGCCCGCGGGCCAATATTCAAGATGGCACCGTCATCCACGTGGCCGACGACACGCCGTGCGTCGTGGGGGCGGATACGGTCGTCGGGCACCGGGCCGTGTTGCACGCGTGTCGTGTCGAGGAAGCGTGCCTGATCGGGATGCAGGCGACCGTGCTCGACGGGGCGGTGATCGGCCATGGATCGATCGTCGGCGCCGGCGCGCTCGTCGTGCAGCGGGCCGTGATCCCACCGCGCAGTCTGGTGTTGGGTTCCCCCGGCAGGGTCGTTCGGACGTTGACCGACGCGGACGAACAGTTTCACCGCGATCTCGCCGCCAAGTACGTTCGCCTGAAGGAGAACTACCGGCGCGACGCGCTCCGGTAAGCGCCGAGGTCATTAACAGTCGGTGTTGTCCGTATCGCGGCGGTCTCGGGAAGCCCATGGATGACAACCGGGCCATCATTCACGTCGACATGGACGCCTTTTACGCGTCCGTCGAGCAACGGGATCGGCCAGAGCTGAAAGGCAAGCCGGTCGTAGTCGGTGGGCATCCCCGGCGCGGGGTTGTGTTGGCCGCGTCGTATGAGGTTCGGCGGTTCGGCGTGCGGAGCGCCATGCCCATGGCCGAGGCGGTTCGCCGCGCGCCCCAGATGATTGTCGTTCCGCCGCGCTTCGAGGCCTACGTCGCGGTCAGCGAGGAAGTCTTCGAGATCTTCGAAAGTGTGACGCCTTTAGTCGAACCATTGTCGCTGGACGAGGCGTTTCTGGACGTGACGGCGTCGTTGCGGTTGTTTGGCTCGCCGTCGGCGATCGCCACCCGGCTGCGAGAACAAATCGCCACCCGGTTGAAATTGCCGGCATCCGCCGGTATCGCCGCCGTGAAGTTCGTGGCCAAGATCGCCTCGGATCTCGCGAAGCCGAACGGCCAACGCGAGGTGCCGCCCGCCCAGACGCGCGCGTTCCTGGCGCCGTTGCCTGTCGCGCGCCTGTGGGGCGTGGGCGCGAAGACGGAGACGGTCTTGAAGAAGCTGGGCCTCTACACCATCGGTGACCTAGCCGCCCGAGATCCCGAGTGGCTTGAGCGGCGGATTCCGGGCTCTCGACACTGGTGGGAATTGGGGCAGGGGATTGACCCGCGATCGGTAGTGCCCGACCGTGCCGCCAAGAGCATCGGGGCGGAGGACACGTTCGACGAGGATCGTGAACGCGGTGAATTGCCCCCGTATATTCACGCACAGGCGTTGCGGGTCGCCCGCCGGTTGCGCCGCGCCGGACTGAAGGCACGCGTGGCGCAGCTGAAGATCAAGTTCGCGGACTTCACGCTGATGACCCGCCGGACGACTCTGGTCGAGCCGACCGACGACGGGCAGACGCTGTACCGGGCCGCGATCGAGTTGCTCGATCGTGCGTCCCTTCCCCAGCGCGTTCGGTTGACGGGTGTGTCGGCCCAGGACATCCAGGCCCCCGCCGCTCAGCAAAGCCTCTTCGCGACTGCCCCCGACCGTGCTCACAAATTGAACGCCGCCCTGGACCGGATCGCCGATCGTTTCGGTGAGGACGCCGTGAAAAGGGGGGATCTCGCCGCGCGCGGACACGGCGACGATTGACACTCAAATCGACGGTGCTCGGACGCGCGGCGGCCGTTCGCTCGGACGGGGAGTGGCCGTGGCGGCCGTTCGCTTTCGTCCAAGGGTCGGCCTTTTCGTGTACACTCCCCCGCCATGGAAATCAGCCCCCTCAGGGAACGCGTGTCAAAACTGCAGAGTCGGTTGACCGTTCTCCGGGGGCATCTTTGACATCGACGGCAAACGCCGGCGCATAGCCGAGCTGGATGGACTGGCGGCCGCTCCCGACTTTTGGAATCAGGCCGAGAAGGCGCAGGCCACGATGCGCGACCAGGCCCAGTTGAAGGCCACGGTCGACGATTTCGACGGCCAGTTGAAGGTTCTCGAGGACGCCGCGGTCTTGATCGATCTGGCGGACGAGGCCAAGGACGAGGCCACGGCAGTCGAGGCGACGCAGACGTTGGACGCTGCCGAGGCGGTCATCGCACGCATGGAGTTCGCTCGCATGCTGTCGGGGCCTTACGACCGCCAAGGCGCGCTCCTGAGCATGAACGCGGGCGCTGGGGGAACCGAATCGCAGGACTGGGCCGAGATGCTGATGCGGATGTACACGCGCTGGGCACAGCGCAAGGGTTACAAGACCGAAATTTTGGACCTGCAACCCGGCGACGAAGCCGGCATCAAGAGCGCCACCATCAGCGTCGAGGGCGAGTGGGCTTACGGTTGGTTGCGCGCCGAAGCGGGCGTGCATCGCCTGGTGCGGATCTCTCCGTTTGACTCGCAGGCGCGGCGCCACACGTCGTTCGCCAGCGTGTTCGTCTATCCGGACATAGACGAGACCATCAAGATCGAGATCGACGAGAAGGACCTGCGCATCGACGTCATGCGATCCGGCGGTGCCGGCGGCCAGCACGTCAACAAGACGGAGTCGGCCGTGCGCATCACGCACATCCCCTCCGGCATCGCGGTCCACAGCGATGCCGAACGCTCGCAGCACAAGAACCGTTCGACGGCGATGAGGATCCTGCGGTCCAAGCTGTTCGAGGTCGAACAGAAGAAGCAGGAAGAGCGCATGGGCAACATTCACGCGCAGAAGAAGAAGATCGAGTGGGGCAGCCAGATTCGATCGTATGTGCTTGCGCCCTATCGTCTGGTCTCCGATCACAGAACCGAGATCAAGGTCAGCAACGTTGACACGGTCCTGGACGGCGATCTGGACGGGTTCATGATCGCGCACTTGCTGCAATTGGCCGGCGATCCGTCGGCGATTGGAACCAGCGCGCCCGCCGCGACGGGCGCGAAAACGCAAGGCAACGAGGTGTAATCGAGAATGGCCGACGAACGTGAACTGATCGCCGAACGCGAAAGGAAGGCCTCGGAGCTCCGAGAGCTGGGGAGGAATCCCTACGCCAATGGGTTTCGTCCGACGCACACGACCCAGGAGGTCGTCGCGCGTTTCAAACACGTCGCTCCGCCAACGCCCGTCGAGCTTGCGTCGGTCCCGAAGGGCGCCCCGCCGGCGTTGCTCTCGGACGAACGTTTCTCGGTCGCGGGCCGAATCGTCGCCTATCGAGGTTTCGGTGGCGCGACGTTCGTCAAGATTTTGGATCGCACGGGCGAGATCCAGGTGTGGGTCAAGCGGGACGTTGTCGGCGAAACAGAATTTGAGGCGTGGAAGAAGATGGAACGCGGTGACTTCGTCGGCGCCACGGGCGCTGCGCTCTTCACCAAGACCGGCGAGCTGACGATCCTGGCTGAGCGGATTGCCATCCTGACGAAGGCGACGCGGCCACTGCCTGAAAAGTTCCACGGGTTGTCGGACCAGGAGCTGCGTTACCGGCAGCGTTATGTCGATCTGATCGTGAATCCGGAGGTGCGCGAGGTCTTTCGCAAGCGCTCCGATATCGTGCGCAGTATCCGTCGCTTCCTGGACGATCGGGGGTTCCTGGAAGTCGAAACCCCGATGATGCACGGGCTGCTCGGGGGTGCCACCGCCCGACCGTTTCGCACCCACCACAACGCGCTGGATTTGGATCTCTACATGCGGATCGCTCCCGAGTTGCACCTGAAAAGGTTGGTGGTGGGCAGTTTCGAGCGCGTCTACGAGATTGGCCGCACCTTCCGCAACGAGGGCCTGTCCCGGCAGCACAATCCCGAATTCACGATACTCGAATTTTACCAAGCGTACGCGACCTACGAAGACTTGATGGCACTGACCGAAGATTTGCTTCGGCAACTCGCCCGCGAGGTGACCGGCGGCGAGACGATCACGTACGGGGGACAATCGGTCAGTCTGGCCGCTCCATGGCCACGTATTCCGATGAAAGACGCGATCGCGCAGGCGTCGCTGGCGGGAATCTTACCGTCCGGCCTCGAGCGGGCGATTCTGGACGACTCCGCCGCCCTTCAAGGATGGATTGCCGGGGCGGGTCTCTTGGCGGGGAAGGACGAGCTGGCAGCCGTGTTGCGCAAGGCGGACACGCACGGTGAGCGCGTCGGCGCGTTGTTCGACCACGCTGGCGAAAAGGTTCTGCCCCCCGATCGTCCGACGTTCGTCACCGAGTACCCCGCCGAGACCTCGCCCCTGTCACGGCGGAACGACGCCGATCCGACGAAGGTGGATCGCTTCGAACTATTCATCGTCGGGCGCGAACACGCGAACGCGTTCTCTGAATTGAATGATCCCGCCGATCAACGGCAGCGGTTTCAGCGGCAGGTCGACGCCAAGGCGCAAGGCGCCGAAGAGACCATGGACTACGACGAGGACTACTGTCGAGCCCTGGAATACGGCCTGCCGCCGACGGCGGGCGAGGGCATCGGAATCGATCGGCTCGTCATGCTGCTTTGCGACCAACCCTCGATTCGGGACGTGATCCTGTTTCCCCTGATGCGACCCGATCGCGAATGAGGCGCGTCTACGGCGAATGCTAAAAGCGATGTCGGGTCCCGGGTTCGAATGGTTCGTAGCTTGGCGCCACCTGCGTGACGCGGAACGAAAATCCTATCGGACCCTAATCGTGGGCCTGGCGCTGCTGGCCCTCGGTGTCGCGTGTTTTGTCGCCGAGCATCTGATCCTGAGGGCGCGTCCGCACGGTATGTGGTTGGCGCGTGGGGCCCTGGTCTTCGAGAACCTCAAGATGATTGGAGTCGTGGCCATCGTGATCGGTGTCCTGGGCTCGGTCCTGGGCGCACTGTTTTCGGCCTTTACCGTGTTCACGGCGTTCTCCATGTTCGGCGTTCTCTTGGGAACGGGCGCTCCGATCATAGCGCTGTCGATCATGTCCGGATTCGAAATGGATCTGAAGTCTAAGATCCGCGCGACCAAGGCCGACGTCGTCATTGCCCGGGCCGACGATCAGCCATTCCGCGATTGGCAAAGTGTTCAGGAGCGTGTCGGCGGACAGTCCGGCGTCGTCGAGACCATGGCCTACGTCGAGTCTGAGGTCATCGTCAAGCACATCACGAACCCCGCGGGCATGGGAATTATCCTGCGCGGGATTGAACCGGCACGCGCGAAACGAGTTTTGGACCTGGGGCGCACGCTCAAGGAGGGTGGGGTCGACTACCTGATGAACCCGGACTTGATCAAGGTCGACGGCCGTTCGGCGTTGTCCGGTGAGACCGAAGATGCGTTCCCCGAGGTTCAGGACGGGCAGAACAAGAAAGGCGGACAGACCGGAGACACCCGGCAAGATCGGCAGGACGACGGAGAGCAGCGGCCGCCGCCGTCATCGCTCTTGCCCCCGCCGCGCCGCCTTCCCGGAATCCTCCTCGGCGAGGAGCTCTTCGCGCATTCGTTGCGGGTGTACATGGGCAGCGAGGTCGATGTCGCGTGCCCTCTTTGTGGCTCCGGACCCAACGGTCCCATGCCGAAACTGAAAACGTTCCGCGTCGCGGGGCACTTCTATTCGGGCATGTACGAATTCGATTCCAAGCTGGCCTACATCGCGCTCGGGGAGGCTCAGAAGTTTCTGGGCATGCAGGGTGAGGTCACTGGGATCGAGGTGCGAACCACGAATCCGGACACCGCGGCCGAGACCACCGCGCGAATTGCGAAACTGCTCGGCCCCCAATACGAGGTGCGCTCATGGGAGGAGCTCAACCGCTCGTTGTTCATGGCGCTGCGTCTCGAAAAACTGGCGATGTTCATCGTGCTCACGTTCATCGCGCTCGTGGCCTCGTTTTCGATTGTTTCGAACCTGATCATGCTGGTCACGGAGAAGGGACGCGAAGTCGCCATCTTGAAGTCGATGGGCGCCACGGACGGCGGGATCCTGCGCGTCTTCTTCGCCGAGGGGCTTTACATCGGCCTGGTCGGCCTGGGGCTCGGCCTGTTGCTTGGCATTGGTACGTGCGAGATGATCTCTCGCTTCGGCCTGCCGCTCGATCCCGACGTGTACTACATTCAGAAACTGCCGGTCGTGATGCGCGCGGGCGAAATCGCCTCCGTTGCCCTGGCCGCGCTCGGTTTGTGTTGCCTGGCGACCCTGTATCCGGCCTTCCTGGCATCGCGGATGAGGCCCGTCGAAGGCCTGCGTTACGAATAGATCCGGGCGGCAGGCAACCGGACCTAAAGGCGCGGAGTCTCACGCTTTGTGCAGGGCTTGCGCGCGTTGACACCCGAGATTGCGCCGACTAGGTTAGCGCCCCCCATGAGCATCCCCGCGCCGTCCGCCGCGCCAGCCGGCGCCCACGTCGTGGTGCGGAACCTGAAAAAGGCCTTCGAGCACACCGGGCGAACGCTGCCCGTTCTGCGGGGCCTCGATTTCGAGATTCGTCCCGGCGAGATCGTGTCTGTGGTGGGCGCATCCGGCGCCGGAAAGTCCACATTGCTCCACGTTCTGGGCACCATCGATTTGCCCACTTCGGGAACGATTCTGTTCGACGGAATCGACTTGACGCGGATGAGTCCGGCGGCGTTGGCCGAGTTTCGCAACCGACAGATCGGTTTCGTGTTTCAGTTTCATCACCTGCTGCCCGAATTCACGGCCCTTGAGAACGCCATGATGCCGGGAATGATCTTGCGGTTATCGCGAGCCGAATGCGTAGCGAAGGCGCGTGACATCCTGACCCGGCTGGGGCTGGCGGACAGGCTGACCCATCGTCCAGGTGAACTGTCGGGAGGTGAGCAGCAGCGGGTGGCGTTGGCGCGCGCGCTCCTGCTTCATCCGCGCCTGTTGCTCGCCGACGAGCCGACCGGGAACCTGGACACGAAAACGGGGCGCGAGATGCATGAGCTGTTCTTCGAATTGAACCGTGAGTTCGGGATGACCCTGCTGATCGTCACGCACAATCCCGAACTGGCCGCGCAAACGGGGCGCCGCCTGCGCATGGCCGACGGAATTCTGGTCGAGGGGGATTCCGCGGTTTGATCGGCGCCGTCGCACTGATTCGCCATACGCGGGCCGCGTTGCTGCTGGTGCTGGGCCTCTGCCTGCTCGCGCCCGGGCGCGCCCATGCCGCCGGTGTGGGCGACGACGACGACGTGGGCGATGAACCGCCCGCCGCCGTCACGGGTGCCGGCGCTGCTCCCACGGCCTCCGACGCGGGGGCCGCCACACCAAACCTGGTCGTCGCCCGTGTTCACTTTCGCGGCAATCGCAAGGTCGAGGACGACGCCATCCGGGCCGTCATCAAGACCAAGCCGCGCTCCAGCATCAGTCAAGAGACGTTGCGTGCCGATGTCCGGGCCATCTGGAAAATGGGGTTCTTCGAGGACGTACAGGTCGAGAGCTCCGAGGTCAAGGGCGGCGGGGGCCTGGCCATCGTCTTCGTCCTGAAGGAGAAGCCGACCATCGCCAAAATCTACGTCGCGGGAAACGACGAGGTCAGCCTGACGAAGATCAACGAAGTCCTGGACCTGAAGAAAGAGCAGGTTCTGGATCTGGCCAAGCTGAAGAAAAACGTACAGAAGATCAAGCAACTGTACGTCGAGAAGGGCTTCTACATGGCCGAGGTGGACTACGAGCTCAAACGCCCGAGCCCATCGGAAGTCGAGGTGTGGTTCCGCTGCCACGAGCACGCGAAAGTCGAAGTGCGGCGTGTGAACTTCGTGGGAAACAAGGCGGTCACCGACCAGGCGCTGCGCGACGTGGTGGTCACGCGCGAGGGCAACATCCTTTCCTTGATGACCCAGGCAGGGACCTATCGCGAGGACGTCTTTCAACGCGACCTGCTTTTGCTCCAGGCGCATTACTGGGACAACGGCTACGTACAGGTCAAGGTCGGTAGCCCGGTCTTGGAGTTATCCCCAGACAAACAGTCTCTGTACATCACTATCAACATCGACGAGGGACCTCAGTATCGCCTGGGCAAGATCGACATTCGCGGCGACCTGCTCGAGCCCCGCGAATACTTCCTGGCGCGGGTTTCGGTCAAGACAGGGGAGATATTCAACCGTTCGAAACTCAGCGAGGATCTGCAAAAGCTGACCGACTTTTATAAGGATCGCGGATATGCGTACGTGAACGCCACGCCGTCCACCCCGGTCGACGAAAAGACCAGGACCGTGGACGTGACATTCGACATTCAAAAAGGCGAGCTGGTCTATTTTGAGCGAATCAACATTCACGGCAACAGCAAGACCCGCGACAAGGTGATCCGACGTGAATTGAGAATCATCGAGGGCGAGCCCTACAGTCAGACGGCGCTCGACTATTCGAAACGTCGCGTGAACGCGCTCGGATACTTTGAAAAGGTCGATGTCTCCACCCGTCGCGGTTCCAGCGACAGCATGATGGAAGTCAACGTTGAGGTCTCGGAGCGGCCCACCGGGACGTTCCAGATTGGCGCCGGCTTTTCGTCCGTGGAGAATTTCATTGCCCAGGCTCAGATCTCACAGAACAACTTCTTTGGTCGGGGTCAATCGCTGACGGTTCAGGCGCAATTGTCCAGCTTGCGGCAGCTGTTCCTGCTTTCTTTTCAAGATTTGTACTTCCTGGACACCAAGTGGACCTTCGGGTTCAACTTGTTCAAGCAGGATCGCTACCTGTATTCGTTCATCCGTTCATCCTACGGAGGCAGCCTGACCTGGGGATACCTGCTCGGTGACGATCTGCGGTTGCTGCTGACGTACAACTGGGAGCACGTCGGTATCTCGACCGGATCGGGCCTGCGTGGATTCTTCTCGGGCGGCCAACGAGATCCGATTCCGCCCGGATCCCTCGCGAACCTTTTGCGATCGGGCGTCACTTCCTCGGCGCGGGGTCTCCTGTCGTTCGACACGCGCAACGATCGCATGTTCCCAACGCGCGGTTGGTACAACACGCTGTCAGGCGAAGTGGCGGACAGCGTACTGTTCTCGCAGAACATCTTCACCCGCTACGAGGCGGCCGTGCGCTACTTCTATCCCATCTGGGGTCCGTTCGTGTTGCGGTTGAAACTGGAAGGTGGCCTGATTGCCAGCCGGGACGCCCGCGGCGTGCCCATCTTCGAACGGTATTTCGTCGGTGGCATTTACGATATTCGCGGGTTCGCGCCGCGATCCTTGGGGCCCGTCATCAAGGCGCCCAGCGAGCAGGCGCAGGATGCCCCGCTGACGGAATTTCGTATCGGAGGCAACGCGCAGGTGCTCGGGAACGCCGAAATCGAATTTCCGCTGTTCGACAAGGTGGGTATACGAGGCGTCGTCTTCACCGACATGGGCAACGCGTTCAATCTGGAGGACACTTACTGTCATCCAATCGTGGTCGATGTGTCGCGCGACCCCTGCAAACGCCCCTGGAATTTGGCGGCGTACCGCGCGAGCTGGGGTTTTGGGCTGCGTTGGTTCTCGCCGATCGGACCGCTGCGGTTCGAGTGGGGTATTCCGTTCAGACCGCTGCCTGGCGAACAACCCATCGTGTTCGAATTCACCATCGGCAATTTCTTCTAGCGTCGGTTCCAACTCGCGCTTTTGGCGAATATCTGGTAGGTCTCGCCGCTCAAAAGGAGAATGTACATGTCGCGCTGGTTCGTTCTGGGAATCTTCCTGCTCGGTTCGTCGCCCATCACCGCCTTCGCCGAGGAGGTGAAACTCGGTTACGTGGACCTTCAGCGTGCTTTGAACGAGACCGAGGATGGTCGCAAGGCGAAGGCCAATCTGAAAAAGGTCTTCGACGCCAAGCAGAAGGAATTGGACGAGCAGCAAGAAGCCTTGAAGAAGGACATCGAGGACCTGAACAAGAAGCGGACGCTGTTGCCAGCCGAAAAGGTCCGCGAAAAAGAGACGGAATTGCAAGATCGCATGCAGAAGGTTCAGCAGACGTATGTGCGACATCAGCAAGACCTGAGCTCGAAGGAGCAAGAAGCCACCGCCAAGATCTTCGAGCGGATGAGCAAGATCATCAACAAGATTGCCGTCGCCGAAAATTTCACGATGGTCCTCGATCGGCAGCAGTCCGCCGTCCTCTTCGCCAAGCCGCACCTGGATCTGACCAACGAGCTGATTCGCCGCTACAATTCCGGCGAAGGCGTGACGGCCGGTGGTGGTCCCGCGACGCCCACGCCCGCCGGGACCGCAGCCACCAAGCCCGCCGCCCCATCGAAGAAATAACCATGGTCGCGGGCGCAGGGGGGCTGGATATCCGCGACATCGAGCGCATCTTGCCGCACCGCTATCCGTTCCTATTGGTCGATCGGGTCGATGAGATCGGCGACGATCGCATCGTGGCCAGCAAGATGATCACCCGAAACGAGCCGCACTTCGAGGGGCACTTCCCTGGCAACCCGGTGATGCCGGGCGTGTTGATCATCGAAGCCTTGGCGCAAGCGGGCGCTCTGTATGCGGCCCGGCTGACCAAATTCGATCCCGATCGACAGGTGATCTATTTCATGGCCATCGACAAGGCCAAGTTTCGCAAACCCGTGGTACCGGGCGATCACCTGACCTTGAACGTCACGCCTTTGCGCAAAGGCGGAACGATCTGGAAGATGCGCGGCGAAGCCACGGTCGGTGGTGCCGTGGTCGCGGAGGCGGAATTCATGGCCAGCATTCAGCCGAAGCCGGGGTTTCCCAAGATCGACGACGCGGGCTCGACCGCCGGAGGTTGACGGTGTCCGGGCGACCGCCTGAGCGCCAGGGGCTGCCCCGCCGGGCCGCGGTCGCGTTGTGCGTGGTCGCCAGCTTCGCGACTCTCGGTTGTCGGAAGTCTCGCTTGCCGCCGCGCCCAGTCGGCGCCGCGGTGGTTGTCGCGCCCGAGGCCGTGGCCGATTCGGGAGTCACCGTCGTGGACGAGATCGAGCCGAATGACCTCTTGGCCAACGCGCAACCCCTGGCGCCGACGGGAGTCATGGGGGTTGCCGTCGAGGCTCACTTGATCGCGCCCCCCGGCAGCAAATCCAAGGACGTGGATCTATACCGCGTCGTCGTTCCCGCCCCGGCGGTGGTGACGACCGAGCCCGACGGTTCCGCGTCGCCGCGTCAGCGGCTGGCGATTACGGTTCGACCGGATGCGGCGCTGTCGGTGTCCGTCGACGCCCTTGATGAGCTGGGGAAGACATTGGTCGCGTCCGTGGGGACGACGCCTGGGGATACGGAAGGCATTGCCAACCTGGCGGTGATTCCCGGAACGTACTTCGTGCGGGTGAAGCCCGGACTCGGGTCGACGCCGGGAAGCGCGGCTGCCCCGGGCGGGGCAGGGGCGACCGGGGCTAGCCGGCGCGACGCCGGTAACTCCAGCGGCGGGACCGGGGCGGCAGCATATCGTCTGACGGTTCGCCTATTGCCCTTCGAAGCGGGCGACGAGGTTGAACCCAACGGAAAGGGGGCGCTGGCCAACGATGTCGTCGCGGGAACCGACGTGGCGGGTTTTCTTGCATGGCGACACGATGAGGATTGGTATCGCTTGTCCCTGGCGGGCTTGCCGGAGGGCAGTGTCTTGTCGGCGGATCTCGATGCCCCGGATCAGGTGGCGGCGTCAATCGCGATCTATGACTCGGTCGAACACAAGATGATTGACCAGCACGGTCGCAAAGGTGACCGTGTGGCCGTTCGCAACGTCCGCCTTCCATCATCCGAGCCGAGCGTGTTCGTGGTGGTTCGCGCGGATTCTGGGCGCAGTCTGGACGCGCGCTACACACTCCGGCTGCGCGCGGAAGAGGCCAAGGTCGACGCAGAGCTGGAGCCCAACGACGATCCCGCGCACGCCGTGCCGCTCGGAGATGGAAACTTCCTGGGGTACTTAGGTCCGGGTGACGTCGACGTCTACCGGTACAGTTCGACCATGCCCACTGAACTTGACTTCGAGGTGACGCCACCCGAACGGGTCGATCTGAAGATCGAGGTGATCGGAGATGACGGCGCGGTCCTGATGAAAGTGGACGGCGGCAAGCGCCGCGAGGTGGAGCGCATCGCCAATCTCTACGTCGCCGGATCGGTACTCTTGAGACTGTCGGCGGGCAGGGGAGACGGGAACCTGGATGAACCTTATCGGATCAGTGCCAGCAGCCGACCGGTCACGCCCGGGGCCGAACATGAGCCGAACGGGACCCCGGCCCTCGCGACGCAAATCGCCGACGGCGAAACCGGAAGCGGTCTGCTGTTTCCGCGGGGCGACATCGACTACTGGCTGACTCGGACTCCGGTGCCTCCGGGAGGGTCCCTGGCGATAGCGGTAGGTGGTATCGGGGGGCTGAACCTGGACGTTCGGGTGCTGACGACCGCGGGAAGGGAGCTCGCGCGGTTTCGCGTCGGAGGTGACGCCTCGGCTCCGACCCGTGTCGTTCCAGGGACCGATGGTTGCTGCCTGGTGCAGGTTCGCGAGGCATCCGGTCGGGGCGCAAATCCAAGGGACCGCTACACCCTGTCGGCGGCGCCATGACCGGCCGCCGGGGCGGTGAACATCGCAAAGTTTTCCGCAAACGCCAACCAACTGTGATCGTTAAGGATCTTTTTTCTCAGGTTCCGCGAAGCAATTGCCGATCTTGACTAGACGGCAAGGATATTGCAGGACGTAGAGGGGAGCCATGCTCGAGCCCTGGATCATCGAACAGATCCGTCGCAGGGAACAAGAAGAACGCAGGCGTGGTGAGCGTCCGCAATTGGAAATCCCGAGCCGCGACGGTTCGCCCGAACACTGGCGTCGTCAAGACGAAGACAGAGACCGAAGCGACCAGGACCGAGACGACGGCAATCCACGGCCCCGTGATCCGGACGATCGGGACAAGTCCGACGACAATCCACCGGAGCGCGGGGTGATGATTATCGACTTCGGACTCGGCTAGCGCGTTCCGCTGAACGGACGCCGTCTGCCGGCCTCGGATCGGCGTCCGAAGCATCAATTCCGGTGATCGCCGCGCCAACCCGCCGGCGTTTTCGACGCGGAGTGAGGCCAATTTTTGGACGGCCGCCTCGGGCGAGCGTTTACTTGGCGTCATGGATGCCGAGCTGGAGGGGATTGCGCGGGGCGACAATGGCGGTGTTAGGGTCGGCCTTCAGCCGGCGTGTTTCGTCGGGCGTGAAGGGGAGTTCCAGGCATTCGACGCGGCGTTGGAGCGCGCGGTACGCTTTCGAGCGCCCCAGATAGTCACGGTCGTGGGGCCGTTAGGCATAGGTAAGACGCGCTTGCTGGGTGAGTGGATGGCCGAGGTGCAGGGGCCCGGATTGCGCATGCTGCGCGTGTCGCTCTCCGTGGCGGGCGGCGCGGGCCAGCCGGGTAACGGAAATCTGATGGGCACCCTCTTGCGCCAACGGTTTTGCATCGATCCCAAGCTGGGGCCTGAAGCCGCGCTGGTTCAATTTCGAAACGAGCTGCAGCGACTGTTCGCGGACCGTCGCGTGGCCGAGATCGCGGCGCTGTTGGGGCGTTTCCTCGGGTTCGAATTGCGCGAAAGCCCCCTCTCGCGCGCGTTGGCGAGCAGTTCCACCCAGGGAGCGGACCTGGCGCGCGCGGTGCTTTGCCGATTCCTGGAGCAGGATGCCGCGTCGTCGCCCCTCGTGTGGGCGATCGACGATCTGCATCTAGCGGATGACGAGTCTTTGGACATCCTGGAGCGAATCGCGGGCGAGCTGGGCGAGGTGCCGGTCCTGTTGATCGCCACCGCTCGGCCCGATCTGTTGCTGCGCCGTCCGGACTGGGGCCGCGGAGACGGCCGCCACACACGTGTCGAGCCTCGGGCATTGGGCCGGCGCGAGATCGACGACATGATTCGCTCCATTCTGGACGCCACCGGGCCCGAGCCGCTACCACCCGCGTTGGTCGATCGCGCCGCCGTTGAATCCGGTGGCAATCCTTTTCTGCTGGAGCAGCTCCTGCACGTCTATAGCCGGCACGGCGTCTTGGTGGCCGAGACGGGCGAGGGGTGGTGGTTCGACGCGGAACGGGCGAGCAGCGAACAATTGGCGCTGGGACCGGAGGCGGCGGCTCGGAGCCGAATCGCCAGTTTGACCGCCGTTGAACGCGAACTCTTGACGCGGGCGGCGGTGTTTGGCCAGACGTTCTGGACGGGAGGAATTGTCGCCGTGGGAAGAATGGTCGCCGAGCCGGTCGATCCCACGACCGTGTTTGCTCCCGACGCGGCGATACCGGAGATTCGTACGACCCTCGACAGCCTCGCGGGACGGGATCTCCTGGCCGCCACGCCCGACGGCAGTTTCGCCGGCGACGCCGAGTGGACCTTCAAGTATCCCGCCGACGTCGATCTCCTGCTGGCGACGTTTCCGCCAGAGCAACTGGCACGGCGGCGCCGATTTGCGGCGCAGTGGCTGGAGAGCCGTGGTGGCGCCGGTCGAGAGATCCGCTTCGAGATATTGGGTCGGCTCTACGAGCAGGGAGGCGACTCGCGGCGGGCGGCCTACTGTCTGTTGACCGCCGCGGCGGAAGCCCGCGGACGGGTCGAGCTGGAACGGGCGCGAGCCCTTTATCTTCACGGGGTCGGGCTGTTGGACATCGACGACGCCGTGGCAAAAATGGACGCGCTGTACGCCGTGGGCGAGATCGCCACCCGGCTCGGTCGAACGAGGGAGGCCTTGGGGCACTTCCAGGAAATGTTGCGCCTGGCGTGGCGTCTGGATCTTCCCGCAAAAGGGGGGGCGGCTCACGGCAAGATAGGACGGCTTCACGGCGTTCTGGGCGAGCCGGTGGCGGCGCTCGGCCACCTCGAGGTGGCGCGTCAGTTGTTCGAGGCAGCCGAGGATCTGCCGGGAATCGCGTCGACGCTCGACGATACCGGGCGGGTCCATCTGCTGAGGGGCGAGCCCGAGCTGTCGCTCGCGTGCCATCGGGCCGCTTACCGAGCGCGGGATCAGTTAGGCGACGAACGTGGCAAGGCGTTGGCCCTGTCGCGAATGGGCCAGGTGGAACATGAAATGGGCGATCTTCTGGCCGCCGAGGGACACGTTCGACAGGCGATCGATCTGCGCCGACGGACCGGCGATCGCCCCGGTATGGTCGCGTCCCTGTTGGAGCTGGGCGCGCTCGAACGCGATCTCGGTCGCGTGGATCGCGCCATCGCGATTCTTGAGGAATCCCGCAAGCTGGCCCGCGATGGCGGCGAGCGCCTGTTTGAATGCAGCATTGCGATCGCCCTTGGCGACTGCTGGTTGCACGAGGGGCGTCCCGTGGATGCGCGCCCGTGCTTTGTCGAGGCCAAGGAAATCGCGCGGCAGTTCGGCGCCAAATTGCTGCTGTGTGACGCGTCTCGTGGGTTGGCCGAGGTGGAACTGGCCAGAGGGGAAACGGTCAATGCTCGGGACGAGGCGAGCGCGGCTTTCGAACTGGCCGAGCGCATAGGCGCACCGTCCGTCGCCGGGGCCGCCTTGCGCGTGGTGGCCTCAGCGGTGGGCTTCGGCGCTCCCGGCGATGGGGAGCTGGGAGGCGCGCGGGAGATGTTCGATCGCGCCATCGAAGTTCTGAGCAACGCGTCCGCCGAGCTGGAACTGGGACGGGCGTTCGCCGCCTATGCCGAATTCGAGGAGCGGGGCGGAAGAAAGAGCGCGGCGCTGGAGTTGCGCCGGCAAGCCAATTTGATTCGAGATCAGGCGCGCACGGCGGGCACGTCCCAGCGCCTCGGACGGGGACGAACCATCGCATCGGAAGCGTTGATGAACGACGGCATCTCTCCCTGATTTGCCTATCTTCGGGAATCGCTGCGCGGCGGAGAGGTTTCTCGACAATCGAGGGTGCAAGCGGTGCGTGGCTTCGCCCTGCGGAGCGAGGTGGGGTGCGGGGAGGCGCTCGGCAGCGAGCCGCCTCCTGCTCCATGGAAGGTGTTGATCAGGTTCGGTCGTTCTCGATTCGCGTCAGCCAGTGGTCCATGTCGAAACGGTCATCACCGGTCAGCGCGCGCCATAGCTTTATTCGGTGGACGACCTCCAGCCGCGCATCCGCGCTGCCCATCCAGGGTGGCTCCGTACGCAGGATCTCCGAGACCCTCGGGTCATCGAGATCGCGCAAGTCAAAGCGGCGCAACTGACGTTCCGCCGGGCCAAGGCGGAGTTTCAACATGGTGCGCGGGAGATCCGTGTGATTGGGCTGTCCGCAATGCCACAAACCGTGGTGACAAACCATCAGCGTTCCCGCCTGACAGACCGTTGGCACCTGTCCCCGGAAGTTCTGTGTGCGGGCGATGTCCGATTCGTTGACCCGCCGAAAATGACTGCCCGGCAGGATCATCGTTCCGCCCGCCTGTCGGGGCGTATCGTGAAAGAAGAAGAAGAGCTGAATGTCGAAGGCGTACGGTCTGGGATCGATGATCGCGTCGGCGTGCCAAGGTTGGCTCCAGCGCTGGTGGGGCGGAATGACGTGAGCGTAGTGATGGTCATAAAGGGCCCCAGGCCCGAGCAGACTCTCGATGATGCCGTTCACCCGGGGCAGGCCGAGAATGGGACCGATGGCCGACGAATCACGCCACAGAGTCGCCAGGGGTTTGCCTGGCCATTGCGCCTGGGGACTGTCGCGTGCGGCGAGGAAAGGCGTCGGTTTGAATCCGGTCGCAAGTTCGGCCAGCGCGGCGTCGCAGAGATCGCGCGGGACGATCTCGTCAAACCTCAAGAAGCCGTGCGCGACGAAGGCGGCCATATCCTTGCAAGTCAGCAACGACGTCAGCAACGACGTCAGCAACGACGTCGGCAACGACAGTGGCGGTGGAGCGTCAGTCACGGTTGCGTCCGAAGTCGACGAGCTTTTCGAGGACGTACTCGAACCGTGGGAACGCGGTCTCGTGTTCCTGGCCCACGGGCGCGGCGATCAATTGTGGAACCTGGATGACGCGCCAACCGTCCTTCATTGCCGCCAGGACCGAATCGTAGGGCGGGACGTCCGCGTCCCCCGCCATCGCGGTCGTTCTTCCGGTGCCATCAAACAGCGACCAAGCAACGACATTGCTTGCGGGGTTCGGCGTGGCGGCACAGAGGAACAGCAGCTGCTGGCGGACGCTCATCCCCTTCTATTGTGTCACGATGTGGTTTCGAGCGCCCGCGCGGACCCAAGCCGGAAACGTTACTTCTTCTTGAGGTCGTCCACTTTGACCAACAGCCGATCCGTCTGCCACTTGGCCACCAAGTAAGCATCCGCGGACGCCCCGGACTGCGCCACATAGTTGATCTTGTCCTTGGCTTCGTCACCAACCTTGAGGACACAGGTATTCTTCTTGTCCTTGCTGTGCGCGACAATCACGGCCTTCGGCTTGGTCAGTCCGTTCGCCTTCGGATCTTGGTCGTCGGCGAACCCGATCGCCTTCCAATCCTTGAACCCTCCGGCGATCGGAGTGACCTTCGTCGGATCCAGGGTCAGGCCGGCCGGCTTGCTCGCCTTCCATTCGTTCTTCTTGGGATCGCGGCCGAGCGTGTACGAATCCTTGTCACGCGTTACGATCACCTCGCCCAGATCGGCTTCAGCGATGTCGCAGAGGGTCTTGTCCCGAAAATCAATCGGGCGCTTGTCCACGCGATCGATGCTGTAGCGCTTGACCAGGTAGACTTGCGGCGCGTCCGAGGTCTTGACGTAGGTGTCGTCGGTGCCTTTCTTGTTTCCGACCAGGAGGGTGGCGCTCTTGCCACCCTTCAAAAACACCGTGACGGTCGTTTCTGGGCTGGCCAGGCCCGTCTGGTCTGGCTTGGCATCGTCGGCGAATTCGTTGGTGACCAACGATGACAGGGCCGACGCGATTCCGGTCGGGACGGAATTGTCCAGTTTCGGAATGGGTAGGCTGGATTCAAGCACGCTCCATTTGTCACCACCGTCGTTCTTGACGACCACGCGCGCGTCGCCTTTGCCCTTGACCTCGATCTTCTCGGCGTCCCCTTGGGTGAACTTCGTGATGGTCTTGTCGCGCCAGTTGGTGGTGTCGCGGTCGAAGTTGTAACGGTACGATCCGATGCCGGTCCAGACCTCGTCCTTCCCCGGGAGGCGCACCAATGTGTTTCCGCCGACACTCTTGCCGATCAGGAACTCGGTCAGGGCCTGATCACCCTTCTTGACGATCACCCGCAACGCCTTGCCGTCCTCGATTTCGAATTCGCCGTGCTTGGCCTTCTGGTCCGAGACGATATCTCCGAACTCCAGCTTTTCAACGGTCTCGAAAGCCTGTTTGGCGACGTTTTCGTCCGCCGCGTATGAGACCGGCGCCACCACCTTGTACTTATCGCCTTCCTTCTTGATTGTGGTGGTGGAGCCTGCCTTTGTGACCACCAGGGCATCAAAAGACCCGGCGGCGATTTTGGGAATGGGTCGTGGACGCTCGCCCACGCGTTCGCCCTTCTCAGGCTGGCGCAAGACGACCACGGCTATCACGGTCAGAACTCCGAGTACGAGCAGAGCGGTCAGATTCTTCCGGTTCATGGGTCCTTATCCTGCAGAACGTCAGGGAGGTTGAAACGCGTGGTCAGAGCTTCTGGGATTGTCGTCCCGACCGGCGGATGCGCCAGCGAACGATTCCGAACGCGCAGAACGCGAGCGGTACCCCGAGGACGTTGAACCATTTCAACGCGGTGACCTTCTGATCGGCTTCCAGTTGAATGGGTCGTGACGTCACGGTCTTGGCCCGAACGGGCGTGAGCGCTTCGTCCTCCAAGGTCCATCCGAGGGCATTCAGCAAGAACTGAGCGCCGTTGCCGTAGATGGGGAGGAAACGATTCATCGGAAAGTACTCGTCCGAGGCGAAGTCGGAGTCACCCATCACGACCATTCGGACGCGCTTCTTCGATTCGCCCGGGACAGCACCGGGAGGCAGGGACATTCCAGGCGCCGCGGCGAGCGGCGCGAACGCGCTCTTCAGCGGCCCCTCGTACGCGTATCCGAGCGCGAAGGGCCCTTTGTCCTTGCTTTCTTCGACCGGGGTGCCGGGCGTGAAAAAGAAGAAACCGGACACCTTCCAGCTCGACCGCGAGCTTTGCGCGAGCTTCCAAAGCCGCCCCTGGGACGGCTTTCCGCTGGCGAGCGGCCCCACCAACGAAACGGAGCTGGCATAGGGGAAGATGATGGCGCTGATTCCCGCCAGCAGCGTGAAGTCCTTGTCCGAAATCTTCGGCGTCTCGACACCCACGAACATGGGCGCGTTCGCCAGCATCCGCCGGCCGTTCATCTCGACCGGTCCGGGCGCATTCTGCCGATCGAGCACGAAGTCCTGGCCGACGGCGAACCCATACGCCTTCAGCAGATCGCCAAGCCCGCTGTCGTTCGCTTGACCGATCTTCGGGCCACCCCCTTGCATCTGTTGCATGGGGTTGCCCTGGTTCGGCGTACTCATGGCCATGCCATCGACCAGGAAGATGACGCCCTTGCCCTTCATAAGGAAGGAATCGATTTCCTTGCGGCCCTTCTCGTCAATGGCCTGCTTGGGGCCGCCGACCAGCAGCGCATCGACATCGTCGGCAATCACCGTGGATGACGGGTTGACCGTCGTGGTGTCGTATTCTTGCGACAGAATGTGCTGCAATGTCTGAAGGCCTTGGTTCAGATCCAGCTCGCCATGGCCCGTCGTCAACGCCAGCTTGCGCTTACGCTGCGTCATCCGCTTGATCAACGACGAGACCTGATATTCCAGCCCCTCGGCGCCGACAATCTCGCCGACGGCTTCGTCCTTGCCGTTGTACGACAAGCACATGCCCAGGAAGTAGGAGCCGACCTCGAATTTGGTGTCCTCCAACTTCTGGACCTGCAGTTTGCGCACGCCGCAGGTCGCGGCCTCGTCCTCCAGCTTCTTGTCCTTGCCGGGGTCGAGGGCCTCGAAGCGCAGCTTGCCCTTCGAATTCGTCCGGTACTCGTCCAGGAGATCGCGCACGTAACGAGATGTCGATTTCATTTCAGGGGGCAGCCCCTCGGATACATACAACTTGATTGAAAGAAAATCGGGCAGGTTGCGCACGATGTCCTTCGATGCGGGAGACAGGGTGTAAACCTTGGTCTCCGTCAG
>JADGRC010000383.1 GCA_017881245.1 Pseudomonadota bacterium | reverse complement strand
GGGCTCCCAGCGCGCGCCATCACTCGACAAGCGGGCTATGCGCAGCGCCTTGTCGTGACCCGCCGCCACGAAGTACACGTTGCTCCGTCCATCGCCCGCCAGTGCCATGAGATCCCCGCCAATCGCGCCGTCGGGAATTGGTTTTATGGCCTGATCGCCTCCCTGCCAGATCCACCCCGGGCCGGCTCCCGTCGCGAACACGCAGCGCTCTTGCTCCAGGCAGGCCACCGAAAGGCCACGGGCCCCGAGCGCCATCTCTCCACCCGGGACGAAGTCGGGCCCGCCGTCAGCGAGCCGCGCGACACCCACGGACCGCGTACCCGCGTAAACGTCGTCGGTTCCCGCGCCGCTCGTCGTGACGACGGTGACCTCCGAGGGCACGCGCCGCGGATCGAGGCGCGCGGCTATGCGCTCCTCTCCCAAGGTCTTGTGCGCCGGACTGAAACGGAAACCATCGGCGCCGACCGCCTCGCCTCGCTCCGTCGCGGCGAGGCGATACAAGCGGGGTGCCGCCGCTGATCCCGCCAGCAGGAGCGGTATCCTCGTGGGAGCATCGCCCCGCTGCGAAACCACCGCCAACACGGGAAAGTCCGTCTCGGCCATCAGAATTTCGGGGCCGGAGATCCGGAGCAACAGCAGGCGCGTCTCACCTCGTGCCCCGTGGCCCACCGCGATCCGAGTCCCGTTCGGCATGAGCGCGGTCCCGAGTGACTCGACAAAATCGAGGCGGTCGGGGGAGCCGGGACCAAAGGCCGCGATCACCTTGCGCCCGTCAACATGAAACAGGCCGTGCCCGGCGACGCCCACCCACGCCGATTTCCCGTCGGACTCAACGTCCAGCGACGTCACGCCCGCCCCCCGCGGCAGATCTATCGGGTAGGTGTTGCCGCCCTCCAGGAAGAACAACCCCGTGGTCGTACCGACCCAGATCCCATCACCAGCGCCCGGTGCCGTCACCGGGGCAATCCGCGTGACGTTCGCCACCTTCGCGATGGTCTGATAGCTCGGGTTCGCTCCACGGAGATCCGAAACTCGGCTGACCTCCGAGTCGGTGCCAATCAACACCCGACCCGATCGATCGGTCGCGAGCGCCGTCACGCCTTGGCGGACGGCGCCGGCGGCCCCTCCGATCCGTTCGCCAATCCATTCGGCGGGACCACCGGGAAGTCGAACGCGCCGCAGCCCGCGCGCGCTACCCATCCACAAGAATCCGTTGCTGAAGGTCAAGGCGGCAATGGGCGCCACGTCGGCCTGAAAGGTCACGGTTTCCGGAGGCGATAGATTCGGCGCGGAAGCCATGGCCGGGCGCTGCTCCGCCGGCCGTCCGCTGGCGCAGCCCGGAAGGAGCGACGGCAGAATCCAAAGGAGCGAGGCCAACGCGGACGGCCGTCCCGACTTGAAGCAAATAGGCGCAAGCATGTTGCGCGCTACTATGGATGGCCCGGCGGCGCGGTCAAGCCACGATCACCGTTCGGCGGCGTATGAAATCATCAACTCGCGCTTCAGGTTGCGAGGCAGGATCTCACCGGGCGGCGGGCAGTCGGCGCTGATCCGGTAGATATCGAGGGATCGGATGCGCTTGCTGCCCGCCCCGTCGCGTTCCTGCTGGCGGCGAACGACATAGTCGCGAAGACCGGCGCGAAAGACGCGGTGGCGATCCCAGGGGTAGTAAAACATGTATTCCGACCAGTCGTGGTCGAGGCCATAGGGTCCGTGAAGAGGCGCTTCGAAATCGGGCGCCCTCCCGGTGAGAGGATCGATCCTGCTGCCGTCCGCCAGGATCGCCTCCACGACGACGCCGCCGTCCTCGGTTGGAACATCCGGCGAGAACATGGCCCAAGTCTGATAGACCCGCAGGTAATACAGAGTCTCCGCCAACCACGCCGGCCGGCTCTTCCACTGTAGCCGTTCGGAAATGACTGGGTTGGCCAAGGTGAGCTCGGCAAGCATCGCGACGAAAAGGAACAGCGCCACACCCTCGCGAAGAATCGTCGATAGGCGCCAGGTCGGGCTCCTCGGGACCTGCGCGGGGCGACGACACCGGTACGGAAGGTGGACCCCGAGCCTGTGCCCAAACCTGTGAATGAACGCGAATGTTCCCAGCACCGAGCGCAGCAGTGCACGCGGGACAACGCGATCGACTGCGAGGCGCCCCTTGCGCGCCAGGTATTCCAAACCTCGCCAATCGGCGGGCCGCAGCAGAAGAATCGAGAACGTCATCATGGCGTAGGAAAACGGACCGAGTGACATGAGGGACGCGATTCCCAGGTGAAACACCCAAAGGGCCCCGATCAGGATTCGCCGGCAGACCGTCTGAAACACGGGGATCAGCACCAGCGCTGGCGCGCTCCACTCGAAGATCAGCGTCGCGCGCGTCAGGACAGGACTGAACCAGGACGGCTCATGCAGGCGAAGGAATCCGGCCAGGGAGGTGTTGCGGCTGAGCTGCCACAGAACGTAGTGAACCGCGGTGCCCCGACGCCAGGTGTCGCCGGTCTTATTGGCGGCGTTGAAACCATAGATGGCGGCCAGCTGCAAGAGCAAGGCGAAGCACACAAATGACACATGCATGGCCGGGCGGGCGGGACGGCGAAAGATCGACTCGCTTGACGCATCGCCATCCGCGGCCCCCGAATCGTGCACAGGATGGTTCGTCGCGTCTTCGGTCGCCACCACAGCCCTGTCTGATGGCGCGTGCCAACCATCCCGAACGGCAAGCCACCTGTCGATCGAGAAGCGCGCGCCGACGGGCAGGAACAATGTCCACACGACCAAAATCGTGCACGTGAACGAGCCACCATCCTGAAGGAGGAGATTGCGATTGACGATAGACACGAAACAGACGATGACCAGAATTTGCATGACGCGCGTGTTCCATCCGACGGTGTACAGGGCATAGACGACCAAGATCGCGGCGAAGGCCACTGCCACCTCACCCGGGCGCGAGAACGCAAACAACAACGACCAGGGACGTTCTTGGATGGGCGCGAACAGCGCGAGGTGGTTGGGGAGAACGCCTTCGTTCGAGAAGAACGCGCGGAGATTCCCCCCGGCGGCGTGATCGTACAGGTTGCCGATGAGGCACAGGCCAAAGACGATCCGGAAGAGGCCCAGCGAACGCAGGTCGATGGAAAACCAGCGATCACGAAGAAACGCCGTCACGCCGCGCGTCGATCGCATCGCAGTGCCCAACGGGTCCCTGGCGTCATTCTCTGCAAGATCCCCCTTGCTCCCGACCGACCCCATCATTTGCAGGAAACACACCACCACGACCTACGCGACGAAATGACACCCGAAGGCGACCAGATCGCGACGGGCGTGTCCTGGTCCTGCTCCTGGAAGCGGCCGCGCCTCCTGAAACCGGCTCTTGGGACTGGCCGCGGCGTTTGGAACTGGCCACGACCGCTCTGTTGACCGAAACCCGCCACGCTGCTAGGAACACCCTCGCCGTTTCTGCGGTGGAGGGGCTGTAGCTCAGCTGGGAGAGCGCCTCAATGGCATTGAGGAGGCCGACGGTTCGATCCCGTTCAGCTCCACGGATTTCTTTCGGTGTCCTTCGTTCGTGTTCCCTTCGAACCTCATTCCGATGGGTGTCGGGTTCTGCCTCTTGCTGGCGCGGACGTCTCACGCCGAGGAGCCGCCTCCTGAGTCTCCCGTCCCGGCGGCGAGAATGACTGAGACGACATCGGCACCAGCGGCGTGGACGCCCGCGTACGAAACGGTCGTGACGGCGACGACTCCGCTCCATGGCTCTCGCCTGCCACGGGACCACGTCCCGGCGAACGTCCAGAGCGTCACTGCAAAGGACCTCGCGGATCATCATAGCCTCGATCTCTCGACCTTCCTGGACGAGGCCGTCGGCAGCGTCAGCGGCAACAGCGTCCAGGGGAATCCGCTGCAGCCGGACCTTCAGTATCGGGGATTTCTGGCGTCACCGCTCCTCGGCACTCCTCAAGGCTTGTCGATGTACCTCGACGGCGTGCGCCTCAACGAGCCGTTCGGCGACACCATCAACTGGGACCTCGTCCCCACGGGCGCGATCCGCTCGGTCAACCTCATCCCGGGGTCGAACCCGATCTTCGGCCTCAACACGCTCGGTGGAGCGCTGTCGCTCGAGACGAAGAACGGCTTTACGGATCCCGGCCTCGAGGGGAGCTTGCTCTACGGTTCGTGGAACCGGAAGCTGGCGCGCGTCGACGGGGGCGCGCACGGCGACAAGTTCGGAGTGTTCGCGGCGGCCCAGTTCTTCGATGAGGACGGCTGGCGCGACCTATCCCCGACGCGGTCGGAGCACGCCTTCCTGTCGGCCGCGTACCAGAACGCCGGGACGACCGCGGACCTGACCCTCATCGGCGCGAACACGAGCCTCACGGGGAACGGCGCGTTGCCGGAGCAGCAGCTCGCCATGGATCGGAGCGCGATCTTCACCGCGCCGGACCGGACCGAGAATCGGAGCTTCATGGCCACCTTGCGGGGCGAGCGCCCGCTCGCGCCACACATTCGTTTGTCCGGCGCGGCGTACGCGCGCACGAATCGCACGCGGTCGGTCAACGGCGACCAGCGCGACTGGGTGGCATGCACCTCCGCGCCGGGCGTGCTCTGCTCCGCGGATGACGGTATGCAGACGCCCGTCCTCGACAAGGCGGGCGCGCCGGTCCCATTCTCGGACGCGTACGACGGAGCGCTGAATCGCACCGACACCCGCCAGACGAGTACCGGCGTCTCCGGGCAGGTTGCCGTCGACGCGCCCCTGGCCGAGCGGGAGAACCACCTCTTCGTCGGAACGGAAGCGGCCCAGAGCCGCATTCGATTCCGATCGCAGACAACAGTCGGGAGCCTCGACTCCAATCGCGTGACCGTCGATGCGGGGTTCCTCGATCCGACCGCACCCATCGCGGTCGACAGCGTCGTGAATTATCTCGGCCTCTATGCGAGCGACACGTTCGCTCTGCGAAAGGATCTGTTCCTCGTTCTTTCCGGTCGGTTCAACCTCTCGACGTTGTCCCTCGAAGATCAGCTCGGGGACGCACTCTCGGGAGATCACCGCTTCCACCGATTCAACCCCGCCGCGGGCCTCACCTACCAGCCGCGCCCGTGGCTCGGCGGTTACTTCAACTACGGCGAGTCGAGCCGCGCGCCGACGGCGGTCGAGCTGACCTGCGCGAGCCCGACCGACCCATGTCGCCTGCCCAACGCCTTCGTCGCTGATCCGCCGCTCAAACAGGTAGTCGCGCGCACCTTCGAGGCCGGCGTCCGTGGCGTCCACCGTCGGGATGGCCTCATGCTCGACTACGACTTCACGGCGTTCCGCACCACCAACTCGGACGACATCCTCTTCATCAGCTCGAGCAGGGTCGCCAATCAGGGCTACTTCTCGAACGTTGGCGAGACTCGCCGCCAGGGTGTGGAGGCGAGCCTGAAAGGTCGGCAGAGGCTCGGCGAGCGGTCACGGCTCGAATGGGCGCTCTACTACACTCTGCTCGACGCAACCTTCGAGACGCCGTTCACGGCACTAAGCGCGACGCACCCGGACGCCGTCAACGGCTCGATCAACGTCCCTGCGGGGGCGCACATCCCGAGCGTGCCGAAGCACATCGGCAAGGTGGCCGTGAGCGTGGTGAGCGCCTTCGGGCTGTCGGCAGGCGTGAATGTCGTGGCGAACGGCAGCCAGTACTTCCGCGGCGACGAGGCGAACCTCTTGGCGCCACTCCCCGGTTACGTCGTGGTCAACCTGCGGGTCGCCTACCAGATCACGCGGCCGCTCTCGGTCTTCGCCTTGGCCAACAACCTCTTCAACGCTCACTACTCGACGTTCGGCGTCCTCGGCGACGCGACCGATGTGCTGGGGGCCGCCTACGACAGCCCGCGCTTCGTCGGCCCTGGCGCGCCTGTCGGAGCTTGGGGGGGCGTGGAAGTCAGGTACTGACAGCCGGGGACACCGCTTAAGTTCGTGGGAACAGAGGAGGCCGACGGTTCGATCCCGTTCAGCTCCACCAATCGAGCGTCCGTGGTTGGTACGATTCTCAACCTGGACGCTCGGGTCGACTAAGTCCGCGGGTTGCGTAGACTTGGGGTCACATGAGACCGACACAGACCGAAATTGTGGAGGCAGCGGCACGGTTGTCTGGCGCTGACGCCGGGGCAATCTTGCGCTGGGCGATCGAACGCTTCGGACGGCGGCTGGCGATCGCGTCGTCCTTCTCGATCGAGGACTGCGTGGCGATAGACGTCGCGCACGCCATCGATTCGGGCGTCCGCGTATTCGCGCTCGATACAGGAAGGCTGCCGGACGAGACGTACATGACCGCGGAACGAGTGCGGGCGAAGTATGGGACCGAGATCGAATGGCAGTTCCCCGAACGCGAGGCGGTCGAGCGCCTGGAACGAACGAAGGGGCTCTACAGTTTTCGTGATTCGCTCGACGAGCGTCACGAGTGCTGTGGGATACGGAAGGTCGTTCCCCTCGGACGAGCGCTCGCGGATCTGGACGCATGGGTGACGGGCCTGCGACGAGAGCAGTCGGTCACCCGGACGGACACGCCGGAGGTGGAGCTGGACGCCGGGCACGCGGGCCTGGCGAAGGTAAATCCGATCATTGGGTGGACGACGGAGCAGGTCCGCGCCTACGCGACCGAGCGGCGCGTACCCATTCACCCACTTCACGACCGCGGTTATCCGTCGATTGGCTGCGCGCCCTGCACGCGCGCCGTCGGGCCAGGCGAACACCCGCGCGCCGGCCGCTGGTGGTGGGAGAACCCGGAAAACAAGGAATGCGGGCTGCACCCGGTTAGGTGAAGCAATCCATGGAAGGACGGCCCCGCAGAAATGACTTTGTGCTCTCAGCGCTCGTCGACGAGTGCGGACCAGGCGACATCG
>JADGRC010000382.1 GCA_017881245.1 Pseudomonadota bacterium | reverse complement strand
GGTTCCGACCTTTCGGGAAAGCGGTGTTGATGTCTTGGCGCCGGCTTGGTGGGCGGTCTATGCCCCGGTCAAGACTCCGCCGCGCGGAAGACGACACGCTTTTGGAGTGGCCTTCTGCGGGATAGTGCCGTCACTTCCCGTGCAGCTTGACTGCAGCTCGTCGGGCAAGGACGGCTTGTTGGCTGGTAACCGTGACGCCGTTGTGGTGGAACCAGTCAAGCTCGGGATACATGAGATATTCACGATCGGTCGTTTCCGAACCACAGACGCGGGTGAACAACGTTTTCGACACGTCCTCGCTGTTGCTCTCGCGCGCGCAGATATGACGTAGGCCGAACGCGTGCCCGACCTCATGGGCGGCGACGGTCGCTTCCTTACTGGTCGAGAGCGACGCCGTGTCTTCGAAGACGATGGTCGGTTCCGTCGCCAGATCCATACTTGGATCGATTTCGTGCACCGTGTAGGCACTGGTCGTCGCGTCGTCGATATCTTTGACGAAGTAGAAATTAATCGCGCCCCGGTCGAACGGGATTGCGCCATCGGCGGCGGCATTGGCCATTGCGATGGGGACGGGGTCCGCGTTGTTCGGCACCGAATCGTCGCCCCACGGCGCAGGCAACACGGCGTCTGCGATCGGACCTAGGGTCAGTGTGATGCCGTGCTGGCCCCAGATGCTGGCCGGGGAGTTCTCATCGTCGACCAAGATATTGTGGATCTCCCCTTTCTCGCGGTCGGTCCCAACTGACCCGCCTCCGCCACCGCCCGCGATGATGGACGCCGGGTAGACGCGCCAAGCCTTCATACGCACGCTGTAGGTCAGGCTGAGTGTGAACGTCATGGTGTTAGAGAGCCCGCCATCGGGATTTTGCACCTGCACATCGGTCGGGCCAGCCGGCAAGCCGATGTCTTCGACGAAGGGCAAGTTGCAGATGAGCTCGGTGCTCGAAAAGCTCGAGGGGTCGATCGATAAAGCTCTGCCGCCGAGCACGATTTGCGCGCCAGGGATGGTGAAGCCTTTGCCGATGATCTGAAATGATTGTCCGGGCACGCCGGCGGCCGGATTTAGGCTCTCTATAAGTGGGGTTACCCGAAAGCTCAGTGTATTGCTCATGGCGTAGTCGAGCCCCGGAACCGACGGCCCCGATTGATCGAGCTTTATGGTCACGGAGTTGAGCCCGCCGGCTGCGTCGTCCGGCACCGTGAAGGAGACGGAGTTCTTGATCGCGTCGAAGACCGCCCCCGTCGCCGGCTTGCCGGCGAACAGCAGGGAGGCGAACTTCGTCACGTTACGTCCGACCGCTTTGATCTTGGTGCCGGGCGGGCCATTCGCCGGCTCCAGGCGGAGCAAGTAGGGGAAATTGAACGCGGCGTTCCACTGATCGATGGTAATCGGCACATACGAGAAGGTTCCGTCGGTTCCTCTCTGCCCGAGGCCGCCGGCTGCGCCGTGCGCGCCCGGTGCACCATTTGAACCATGCCATTCCGGATGGGCATCGCAGCCGTCCGTATCATGGCCTGCTTCGCCACCAAAACCGCCAGGGCCCGGTGCTCCGCCCTGGCCGCCCCCGCCGCCCGCCCCACCCGACATACCGAGAAAGAAGCCGGACCGGGCGACGATACTCCCAATGTTTTCTATCGGGCTGTAGATCTCGATCGAGCCACCCTTGCCGCCTTGTGCGCCTGGACCGCCGTTGCCGCCATTGCCACCATTTCCGGCGTCGCCGCCACGACCGACATTGGTGACGCAGAACAGCCAGAAAGTACCAACAGATTCGCGCCCTTTAGCCCCGTCCTCGCCAGTCCCACCGTCCTGGCCGTCCTGGCCGAACCCGCCGCGCCGCCCCGTCAGGTCAATGTCGGGGAGGCCGTTCGGCGTCGTCTTGACGTAGAGTTTGAGAGAGGGAGCGGGATCCGCAGTCGAGAAGCCCTCCTGTCCCGCCGTTCCATCGATACCTCGCAGCCCATCCCGTCCTTTGCGGTCCTCGCTGCCTTGACGATAGGCGGACGTGACATTTGCGGGATTGCTTGGCAGGTCTGGGCGACTTGAGAAAGGCGCAGGCGTGGGGGGCAGGCGATCTTGCTCTTGGTAAAGAATCTTATGTACGACGTTGTAATCGACACTCTCGGTGACAATGATCAGGTTCGTAACGTCCTTGCCAATCACGAGCTGAGCGTTGTTGTCTAGGAATTGCACCAGTGGTCCGAGGATGACTGCATCGGTTACCGGGTTCGGAACGATCGAGATGCCGAAGTCGCGCAACTCGACGGCTTTCACCTTGGCGAAATTGCCACCCTGAGCGACCATGGCATCCAGCAGCTTGACATCATCCAGCAGGCTGACGTGGCGCTGCGCGGGCCGGAAATGGTATCCCGGCCCGATGACCGTTCGACCACGGCGAAATCGGCTTGAACGTCGGGAGCATATGCTTTCCAATGTTGTGAAGAGTCTGCCGAAGCGGAGGCTCGACAATGTTGAACAGGAGCGGCGGTCACAGTTTCGAAGATGGTACATGCGCCAGATGCGGGATGACGCGCAAGCATTGGGACGCCACCGGCAAGCGGTGCGCCAGACCACCATCGCAGGAGCGCGAACGAACAATCCGGCTGGCATGGGACGAACGCGGATCGAAGGAATGGAACCCGAAAATTCACGGGAGGGGATTGGCTCCCCTTCATATTCGGACGTCTACAAGAATGGGGCCTGTACATCCGGGCCAGCCAATGCCGCCCGACGACAATCTTGAGTTCCGATTGGTGCGGAGAACGATAAACGGGACGGCAATTCGGACAGTTGTATGTGAAGGCGTGGTCGTGGCGATATTCCCGATCGCCGAAACCTAAAGTTTGGCGTCATCGGCTTCACTTTAGCCTTGGCTTGCACTCGCGATAGTCGCCATCCAAACCGCGACGCGTCTCACCTATGGAAGGCCCCGCCCTGGACACCTACTGGGATACCAACACCAAGCGTTGGGACCGTAAGCGCCAGCTCGGCGAACCGCGCTAAACTGAGTTAACTGTGTTCCGTCGTCTCGCGCATAAGTAGGGCTTGTCCAGCGGCGCATCGGCGCCGCGAGCGGCCTGCCTCTCATCGTCGCGGGACTTCTGCTCGTGTCGGGTTCCGACGCCGGCCTTTATTGGATGGTTGCCGGGTTTTCTCGTTGATGGGCGTCGTGTTCAACGCCTGGGTCCGGCTTATCGATAAATGACCGCGGTGAAGTTGAGACTCACCGCGGTTGCCGGAACGTGCCGCCGTCGCGGACGGCGCGGGATTAGCTCCGTGCCTCAGCCCGAGTAATACATTTCGTATTCGACGGGGTGGGGGGTGTGCTCGAAGCGGATGACCTCGGTAATCTTGAGGTCGATGTAGGAGTCGATGAAGTCGTCGTCGAACACGCCGCCGGCCTTGAGGAATCCGCGGTCGGCGTCGAGGCAGGAGAGCGCCTCGCGCAGCGAGCCGCACACGGTGGGGATCTGCTTCAATTCGGCGGGCGGCAGGTCGTAGAGGTCCTTGTCGGTGGC
>JADGRC010000381.1 GCA_017881245.1 Pseudomonadota bacterium | reverse complement strand
GCTTCTCGGTGGCCGAGAAATACGCGCACGTCCATGACCTCGGCGGCGAATGGAAACGCATGACCGGCCTTCCGTTCGTGTACGCGCTGTGGGCAGGTCGACCCGATGCCGTCGACGACAACGGCGTGGCCATTTTACGACAAAGCCTGGCGGCTGGACTTTCCCACCGCGGTGATATTGCGCGCGCCTGGGCGGAGGCTCACGGCGGCGTCCCCGCAACCTATGAACGCTATCTCACCGACAACATCCGCTATCGACTCGGCTCCGACGAACTGTCGGGGGTGGGAGCGTTCTTTGAGCGCCTGCGTTTGGAGGAGAACGTGGCGCGTAAGACACGCGTGCGATTCTTCGACGGGGCCTACGTGAAGGAGCGAGCCCTTCACGTCACGATGCCGGCAATCTCCGGTGACCAGCTTGTCCAGGGCCAAAACGCGCGCGGCGACAACCTCGACTCCCACGCCCGGCCCGCCTCGCGTTCGCTGGACGCCTTGCTGTCGGACGCCGCCGCCGGCGTTCGGCTGTCGCCCGAAGCCTTCATCCGGCTTTACGCCGAAGCCACCACTCTTGACATTGGTGCCGCCGCCGATGCCCGCCGTCAAGCCCTGCATCCCGACGGCAACGTGACGTACATTATCGACCGCAACGTCAACTACACGAACGTCTGCGTCACCCGTTGCAAGTTCTGCAACTTCTATCGGCCGCCCACCAGCAAGGAGGGCTACACGCTCTCGCGGGAGGTCCTGGCGCAGAAGTTTCAAGAGACGGTGGACTTGGGTGGCGTGCAGATCCTGCTCCAGGGCGGCCTCAACCCCGATCTGCCGCTCACCTGGTACGAAGACCTGTTCCGGTGGATGAAAGCGAACTTTCCGCTCGCGATCCACGGTCTGTCGCCCGAGGAGATCCGTTACATCTCCGAGATCGAACATATGTCCATCCGCGCCGTGATCGAACGGCTTGTCGCGTCCGGTCTCGATTCGATTCCGGGTGGCGGCGCCGAGATCCTGGACGACGAGATTCGGCACAGCATTTCGCCGCTGAAATGCACGACCGATACGTGGATGGAAGTCATGCGCGAGGGGCACGCGCTGGGGCTCCGGACCACGGCCACCATGGTGTTCGGTTTCGGAGAAACCCCTGCTCACATCGTGAACCACCTGGAACGCCTGCGCGCCTTGCAGGACCAAACGTCGGGTTTCACGGCCTTCATCTGCTGGCCCTTTCAGGCCGAGGGCACGCGACTGAAATTACGCGACGACACCACGGCCATCCGGTATTTGCGCCTGTTCGGATTGTCGCGCTTGTACCTGGACAACTTCCCCAGCCTACAAGTGTCGTGGCCAACCATGGGCCCCGAGGTCGGGCAGGTGGCGCTACGCTTTGGCGGCAACGATTTCGGCTCGGCGATGATCGAGGAGAACGTCGTGTCGCAGGCCGGAGCGATCTTCAAGCTGGGCGCCCCCGACATCGAGCGCTACGTGCGCGGGGCAGGGTTCGTGCCGCGCCGTCGCAACATGCGCTACGAGCTCCTGCCCTCGGCACGGGCCGCATAGTCGGAACGTCGTGAGGCTGATCAGCGCGCGCTGGGTCCTCCCGATGTCGGCTCCGCCGATTCGCGAAGGTGCGATCGTCCTTCACGACGATTCCGCAGAAGAGCGTGGCGATGGCGGCGCCGACCCCGGCGACACCGCCCGTCGCCAGGACAAAGTCCACGCCCGGATCGCGGCCGTCGGGACCCGTGCCGACCTGCGACGGTCCCACCCGGGGTTGGCCGAGGAGCGCGCGAACGGCGCACTCCTGCCCTCGCTCGTAAACGCGCACGCCCATCTCGAGCTGTCGGCCCTACGGGACCAAGTGCCCGGCGGCGATGGGCTCGTCAACTGGACGCGCCGCCTCGCCGGACGATTGACGAATCTCGATCCCATACGCGTTCTCGATGCGGCCTTTGCTGCCGCCAACACCGCGAAGGCCTTCGGAACGGGGGCGATCGCGGACGTCGGCAACGGAATCGCCGGTTGGCGGGTTCTCGGACGCCTCGGTCTCGGCGGGATCTTCTTTCACGAATTGGTGGGCTCGCGAGAAACCCGCACCGGTGACGCGATCGAGGACGCCGCGGTCGAGCGCGCCGCGCTTGCCGCATCCGAACGGCCGACGAACGTCCCCGCCGTCCCCGCTCCTCACGCGCCATACTCCGTCGGTCCCGCTTTGTTGCGGCGAATCTTCGCCTCGGCCGCATCATCGGGGCGCTGCACCACGATTCATCTGGCCGAGGATCTGGACGAGATCCGGTTGCTGCGCGACGGAGAAGGCGCCTGGCCTGATGTGCTGCGCGCCATGGGGGTTGATCCGTTGGAACGGACGCCCCACTTATCACCTACCGCGTACCTGGAGAGTCTGGGCGCGTTCAAAACCGCCCACGCCCCCCTCCTCGTCCACATGGTCCACGTAACCGCGGACGATCGCGCGCGCGCGCGCGCGGCAGGCGCAACGGTCGTCCTTTGTCCCCGATCGAACCTTTACATCGGCCGGCGCCTGCCCGACGTTCCGGCGTTCCTGACCGATGGCATTGCCCTGGCCATCGGCACCGATAGCCTGGCGTCCGCGCCCACGCTCTCGCCATGGGAAGACATCGCGACGCTCGCGACGCATTTTCCCGACGTCGCGCCTGGCGTGTGGTTGCGGGCAGCGACCACCGGCGGTGCTGTCGCCTTGGGCCTCGCGAACATGGGATCGTTGGCACCGGGCAAACGACCCGGATTGCTGGACGTGGGTCTCGCGGAGCCCGGCGACGAATCCACGGCCAATCCCGAGCGCGCGTTGGTCGCAAACCCACATCCGAGCGTCTCCTGGATGTCCGGAATGTCCGGCAGGACGTCTGATGCGGATCCGGGCTGTCTTGGCCACACGACGGAGCAGCCGACATGACAGCCCCCGCGACACCTTCGGGCCCGCCGGTTTCGAATTCGCTCGTGACGTTCGGACGGATGGTGAAGTTCAGCCACACGATCTTCGCTCTGCCCTTCGCTCTGGCTGCCGCCGCCCTCGCTTCGCGCGGGGTCGGCCTTCCGCTGCCTCGCCTCGCCGCGATCATCGTGGCGATGGCCGGCGCACGCACGGCCGCCATGGGATTCAACCGTATCGTCGATCGGCACATCGACGCCCGCAATCCGCGCACCACCGGCCGCGAGATCCCGCGCGGCGTGGTCTCTCTGCGCGCCGCCTGGACGATGACCGGGACCGCCACGGCCGTCTTCGTCACCGCCGCCGCATACCTTGGCCCCTTGTGCCTGGCGTTGACGCCTGTCGCGTTGCTGTTGCTGTTCGGTTACTCCGTCACCAAACGATTCACAGCCTTGTGTCACCTTATCTTGGGCCTGGCCATCGCATCCGGACCGGCCGGCGCGTGGATCGCGGTTCGGGGTGACTTTGGTTTGGTCCCGGCCCTGTTGATGACGGCGGTGGCGACCTGGATTGGTGGCTTCGACATCCTTTACGCGCTCGCCGATCGCGATTTCGACCGCGCCGCCGGTCTGCACTCGATTCCCGCTCGCCTGGGCGTCACAGGCGCGCTGCTGGTTTCGGGGCTCCTGCACATCGTGACTGTCGCCGCGCTGCTGGCGTTGGCCTCGTTCGCGGGCCTCGGGACCATCTACCTCGGAGGCGTGGCCATCGTCACCGCGCTCCTTGTCTGGGAGCACGCGATCCTGCGCCCGAGCGATCTCTCCCGTCTGAACATGGCCTTCTTCAACTTGAACGGTTACGTGTCGGTGGTCTTCCTGGCCGCCACGGTCATCGACGTCTTGGCCGGTTGACTCACGGTTCCAAGCGCAAGCTCTGCGTCTACTCCGACAGGTAGTCGCCAACCGCCTGGTCGAGCGTTGCCATTTCCGACGGGCTCAATTCGCCGGCCGCACGCAAGATACGGCTCTTCTTGAGTTGGCGCACGCCAGGCACCACAGCGAAACTCGCGTTCGCGAACCCCCGCGGCTGCACCCGCACGCGCAGCGATGGAATTTCGGGAGGACGCGACGACAACGGAATCCCCACCACGGTGTCGAGGACGACATTTTGCGCCGAGTTGGACACGATGACGGCTGGTCGACGCTTTCCCATCTCCGGCGGAGTTGCGTCGGACAGATCGACCCACACAACTGTCCCGCGAGTCATCGCCTCCTCGTCCGCGAAAGGTTTCGCGCCGGGGCATCTCTTTCAAGGGGCGCCGAAGCCCAGGCATCCAGTTCCTCGGACTCGCCGGGATGCTTGCCCAGGAAGGCGACATACTCCGCGGCCGCACGCGCCATCTTCCGACGGCGAATCTCCGACTCGAGAAGATCACGAACGAGAGCGGTCAACGTTCCGCCAGCGGGTTTGATCCGCTTAAGCTCCGCAAGTACTTCTCCATCTATCTTCACGGTTGTCGCGGACATACCGAAATGGTATCGCGACAATCCCACCCGCGCAACCGCGTCTCACGCACCCCACGCACCGCCGCCTTCCGGATCCCGGTCGCTCGGTTCGAAGCCGCGCTCGATGAGTCCGATGAGCTGCTCGGTGTCCAGCGAGGCCGCGATCTCGCCGCCCTCCAAAACGCCGGCGGCCAGCGCCCGCTTGGCGGCGTGCAAGCCCAGTACGGCTTCCTCGATGGTCCCGCGTGCCACCAGTCGGATGGCCGTCACGGGCTTGTACTGGCCGATGCGGTGCGCGCGCGCCGTGGCCTGATCCTCGACGGCGGGATTCCACCACGGATCCAGATGCACGACGGTATCCGCCGCCGTCAGATTCAGACCAAAGCCCCCCGCTTTGAGCGAGATCAGGAACACATCCGCAGCCCCGGCCTGGAACGCGGCCACTCGTTCCTCGCGCACCTCCGACGGGGTCGTCCCATCGAGCACCACCACGCGAAACCCGTGCTGCCTCAGACGAGGCGCCAGCAGATCGAGAAAGCTCCGGAACTGGCTGAATACCAGGACCTTGTGATCGTCCTCCCGCAGCTCTTCCAGCAGTTCCAACAGATAGTTGGCTTTCGACGATCCGGCGACGGTGTTGGGGTAGACGAGGCGCGGATGGCAACAAAGTTGCCGCAGACGTGTGAGCGCCGCCAGCAACACGAAGCGCATGTCCCCCGCATCCTTGTCGGGGTCTTTCTTCGCCTGCGCGATCGCATTGATGGTCGCCACCCGCAGCTCTTCGTACAGCGCGTGCTCTTCCGCCGACAGCCTCACGCTGCGGACGATTTCGGTCCGCTCCGGCAGGTCGCGCGCGACCTCGGACTTTGTGCGCCGCAGAACGAACGGCCGCAACAACGACGCCAGAGCCTTGCGTCGCGCGTCGTCTCCGAATTTCTCGATCGGCGACGCGTACCGCGCGCGAAACTGCTCCCAACTGCCGAGAAGCCCGGGCGACAGCACGCGGAAGATGCTCCAGAG
>JADGRC010000380.1 GCA_017881245.1 Pseudomonadota bacterium | reverse complement strand
TGTAGTCGTCGCCGCGTCGGAGCTCGAGCGTCACCCGCCCGGTGATCGACGGCGCGATCCAGCGGCTGAGCGCGTCCTTCAGCATCATGGCCTCCGGATCGAACCACTTGCCTTCGTAGAGCAACCGGCCGAGCCGGCGGCCCATCACGTAATACTGGTCGGTGGCGTTCTCGTTGTGAATCGCGGACAGCAGTCGTTCGTACGCGATGTGCAGTAGGGCCATCCCCGGGGCTTCGTAGATACCGCGGCTCTTGGCGTCGATCACGCGGTTCTCGATTTGATCGCTCATGCCCAAGCCGTGGCGACCGCCCACGGCGTTGCACGCGATGAACAGATCGAACGTCGATGGAAACGACTTTCCGTTCAACGTGGTCGGCATCCCCTGCTCGAAGCCGACCGTCACCTCCTCGGCGGCGACGCTCACCTCGGGCCGCCAGAACGCGACGCCCATGATCGGGTTCACGATGCGGATGCCCTTGTCCAAGAATTCCAGATCTTTGGCCTCGTGCGTGGCACCCAAGCAATTGGCATCCGTGCTGTACGCCTTCTCGACGCCCATCTTGTACGGCAAATCCACGCTATTGAGGTACTCGCTCATCTCCTTGCGCCCGCCGAAACGATCGACGAACTTGCGATCCAACCACGGCTTGTAGATTGTCAGCGCCGGGTTGGTCAGGATGCCGTAACGATAGAAACGCTGGATGTCGTTGCCCTTGTGCGTGCTGCCGTCGCTGAAGATGTCGACGCCGTCCTCCTTCATCGCGCGGACGATCGCCGTCGTCGTGACTGCCCGACCGAGGGGTGTCGTATTGAAATACTTGCGCCCCGCCGTGCCGAGGTGAAATGCACCGCACTGAATCGCGATCAAGCCCTCGCGGACCAGCGCCTCGCGACAGTCGACAAGTCGCGCTTTTTTGGCGCCATGCTGAATCGCGATCGGCGGAATATCCGACGATGCTTCCTCGTCTGGTTGCGCCAGATCGGCGGTGTACGCAAAGACTTCAAGACCGCTGCGGGCGAACCACGCGACGGCGCAACGCGTGTCAAGGCCGCCGGAAAACGCCACGCCAATGCGCGTGCCCGGCGCGGGAAGAGTTCGATGAATACGGCCCATGGGGGGACGCATACCACGAACGGCCGGGGGGATTTCAACCTATCTCGTCGACCCGCGGACCCTATCGGCCGGCTGCCACGGGCAACCGCGATTCACAACCGCGCCGCGAGGCGCTCGGGCGATCTTGGAGAACCACGCCCGGATCAGTCCTCGCCGCCCAGCCAGTCCGTTCGGATGTCCGGGCCCATTCGGGCCACGATCCGCTGCCGGAACTGTTTCTTCAAACTTTCGGCGATCTGTCCCATGCGCTGCTTTGATACGCCAAAGCGCGCGCCCAACTCGCCGAGTGGCACCGGTTCGGCCGACGCCAGGTGGTCGCGCCACACGGCCCGGTCGCGTTCGTCGGTCAAGCTGGCAAAGAAGTCCCCCATGACCTCGTGGAGCGCCCCCGCCATCTCCGCCGTCGCCGCGCTGTCCTCGGGCGACGCCTGGACTAACGGAATCTTTTCCGACAGCGAATAGCCCTCGTCGGCATCGGCGCCCGCCGCGTGCGGATCGAACGAGATCTCGCGGGAATCGAGATGCCGGCCCACCTCGTCCAGATCGCGTTCGTCCACGTCAAGCTTCGCGGCCAGAAGCTTGGGCGTCGGCTCGAATCCCGCGGCCAGCAATTTCTGCCGCTCTCGTTCCAGGCGAAAGAACAGCTTGCGACCCGCGCGCGTGTTGCCGACGTGAATCAGCCGCGAATTCGTCATCAGGAACTTCAGCACGTAGGCGCGGATCCAGTACGCCGCGTACGATCCGAAGCGCGGTCCGAGCGACGGCTCCCAGCGTTTCACGCCCTCCATGAGACCGACGCTGCCTTCCTGGAACAGGTCCAAAATGTTCGCCCACGCTCGCCGGTACTGGTGCGCGATGGAGACCACCAGTCGCAGGTTGTGCACGACCAGGCGCCGCGCGGCGTCCAGATCGCCGCGTTCTCGCACCGCGCGCCCGAGCTCGCGCTCCTCGGCCTCGGACAGCCGGGGATGGCGCCGAACCTCCGCCATCAAGCGCGCCACCGGATCACGCAGGGACGTCGTGCTCCGCCGCTTGTCCGGCAAGCTGTCGTCGTCGCGAGGCGGCAATGGTATGAGCTGCGTCGCCTCGCTGGGGTCGAGCAGCTCCGCCTCGATGTCTCCACCGTCGTCCGCCTTGTGGACGGCTCCCGCTCCTTGGGTCGTGGGCGCGCCGACATCGACGCCGCCGTCCACGTCGGACTCGTCGAGATCCGCTTCGTCATCGTTCCCGCCCATATCGCCAGACCTGGCCCCCCCTGCCCGCTCGCCTCCCTGACTTGAACGCGGCGCGCGAGCGCCCCCGGACGGCGCGCGCCGGCGCGTAGGAACACGAGCGTTGGGTTTCTGAGCGGTCATGGGTGGGGTCTCTGGGGACCCAAGTATTGCCCGTCGTCCGTCACATATCGAATCAGTCGCGATCAAGACCGCGAATCGGACCGGCGCAACCGAGTCGTAGTCCCCCACGCGCAGATCGTGCAACCGCGCTGCACAACTTGCTCTTCTTGAGGGGCGAAATCCCTCGCGCCCCGCCGAACGGTAGGGTGGCATGTGGGTTGCTGTAGGGATCGGCGTGGGCGGTATGGCAACGGCAGTGACTTTCGAGAGCGCCAGGGCGCGGCACTGGGGCCCGCGGCTCGGGCCCTATCGCGTGATGGAGTGCATCGCGGAAGGCGGAATGGCCTATGTTTATCGGGGGGAGGATTCGGAAACCGGAGAGCTGGTCGCTCTGAAAACCGCGCGCGCGGGCCTGCCGCACGAAGTCGCCGTACTCGCGCGCGAAATCGCCACGTTGCGTGTCGTCCGCCACCCGGACATCGTCCGTTACATGGCCGATGGGGTCTGCGACGGCGTGCCTTGGATGGCGATGGAATTGCTGGAGGGCAAAACGCTCTTCGACCAGATCTCGTCGATTTGGCGAGAGGAAGAACGGCGGACGGACTCTTCGAATGGGGATCGCAGGCAAGGACCCCGGGCCCAAACGGATCGGCGCCGGCGATGTCCGACCACCGTCCGCATCGCAGCCCCAGGGTCCGCGTCATCCACTGAACAAAGCTGGCTCGTTGGGTTGAGAGACGATCCCGCGCTCGCTTTCCCGAGTATACGAGCAGCGGCCGGGCGGCCGCGGGATGCCTTGGTTCTGCTGCGGCAACTTCTCCCCGCGCTCGATTACCTCCACCGTCACGGCATCGTCCACGGCGATCTGAAACCGTCGAACGTTCTGCTGGGGAGCGATGGGCGCGTAACATTGGTTGATTTCGGTGCCGCCTGCGGCGCTCGCGCGCGCGGCCGCCTGCCAGACGCCGTGGCCCATCGCGAGTTACGCGTAGCAACGACGGAATATGCGGCGCCCGAACAGATCCTGGGGAAAGGAGTCCACCCGACGGCCGACATCTATGCGCTTGGGTGCATCCTTTACGAGATGCTGACCGGCCGGTTGCCTTTCGAAGCTGATTCGACCGACGACGTGGCCCGGATGAAAGTCAGCGAGCCCCCGACGTGCCCGTCGGATCTGGTGTCGGAGTTATCCCCGGAGCTGGAAGGGCTCGTCATCAACATGCTCGCGAAAAGGGCTATCGACCGCCCGCGCAACGTGCGTGACCTCGCCAGACGAATCGACCGCCTGTTGCCGACCTGCGACCAGCGAAGTTAAATCGGCGCCGAATCGAGGGTTCCTGCGCAGCAAGGACGAGGCGTCTTCGCCGCCACTCTTACGATGTGCAGCCACGCGAGTAGGCGTGAATCGAGCGATCGAGTGTGTGGTGGACGACCGTGGTACCCTAGCAATTCATGGCGCGTCCTGAAAAGCACATGCCGACCAGCCTGGATGAGGCTCTCGCCGAGTTGAAGCGGGATCCGGCGAACGCGGTTCATGCCCGGGTCGAGGGCATGGAGGTCGAGTTGCGGGTGGTTTCCCAACCTCCTTCGTCCGAGATGAGACTCGGCGATTGGATGGCCTCCGCCGGACCCTGGCAGGGCGAAACCGAAGACGAGATTTTGGAGATCTTGCGCGAAGGGCGGCGGACGGGCGGAAGCGCCGAGCCGCCCGAGATGCCGTGATCTGGCTACTCGACACAAACATCTTCATCCCCGCGCTCAACGGCAGACCGAGCATCCGCGCCCGCCTCAACGAGGCCGCCTCCAGTGGTCAGGTCGTCACCAGCGTGCTTGTACTCGGGGAATTGCTGCACGGGGCGCAATGCTCGAAGCGCAGCGCCGACAATATTCGCGCGGTCGAGCTGGAACTATCGCGCGTACGCATCTTGCCGGTCACCGAAAGGATCTCTCGACGATTCGCCGACCTCGAGACCGCGCTCCGCCAAAAGGGGATCGCCAAAAGCGACGTCGACCTGTTGATCGCGACGACGGCCCTGGACGGTGGTGCCGTGTTGGTGACGAACGACAGCGCCCTCTTGGCGGGTGATATCCCATCCCTCGCGGTCGAGAATTGGCTCTGAAACCGGCAACGCTGACTCCGATGGCGGTTTTGAAAGGGCTCCGGCGACTGACGGTACCGATGACGCTCGCGCTCACGCTTGAGCTCGCGGTCCCGAGCGCCTGTGGACGAGCAGGCCGAATCGCGGGCGCCCGCTCCGATTCCGGAACACGGACACCGACATCGGCACCGTCAACGCTGCCGGGTCCTTTGCCACCGCCACCGTTACCAGCTGTCGAGACCGCGCGCGGGACGCAGATCGCGCTCCTTTACTCGTCGAATTTGCGAGGGGAGTACGAACATTGCGGCTGTCCCGAGCATCCGATCGGTGGACTCGTCCGACGAGCGACCTTGGCCGATCGCGCGCGCGCGGAATCGGACGGTGTCCTGATCGTTGATGCCGGGGACATGCTGCTGTCGATGCAGACGCCGATAGAGAACTTCGTCCCGCCGCTCCCGAGCGAGGTCGAACGCCGGGCGCGTTTGATTCTTGGCGCCTACGCGCGGATGGGCGTACACGCTTTGCTGCCTGCCGACCGCGATCTCCGGATCGGACCCGCCAAGCTGAAACAGCTGTTGAACACCTTCCACATCCCCGCCATTGCGTCGAATCTGACCGGCCGCGCCGGCCGGCCGTTCTTCGAGCTGGACCGCATGGTGACGATAGCGGGCGTGCCGATCGGCATCTTTGGCGTCGTGCAGCCCATGGAGGCGGATCGGGCGCTTTGGGAACGGTGGCCGATCCGCGTCGCCGATCCGACCGCGACGGCGCGCGCCGAGGTTGCATCGTTGAGGGCGCGCGGTGCGAAGATGATCGTGGCGCTGCTGCATCTGGGAGCGCCAGGCGCCGCCGCCAAGTTGCTAAAAGATGTCCCCGGCATCACCTGGGCCGTGCAGGGTCACAGTGACCAACAGCTCGAAACCCCCGAGACCATCGGCGACGCGCGCCTGCTGGAGGCAATGAGCGAGGGGAAGCTCGGCGGACGTCTGGACATCCATGTCATCGACGGTGGGATGACGTTCGCCGACAAGGGCGAGCGTGCGCAGCTAATCGAGATCATCGCGGATCAACGACGACAACTGGCCGACATCGAACGGCGGGCGGCCGAGGACAAGACCGATCAGCTACGCGACTACTACAAATTGCGGCGCGAGGGCATCACGGCGGCGATCGTCCGCGAGACCGAGGTCGCGCGAAAGCTGCCCGCCGTCGTTCACGGAAGTTGGTACGAAAACCGGATCATCCCGCTCGACGAATCGATTCCCGATCACGTCGCCATCGCGCAGATGGTGGCTGCCTACAATGCCGAGGGCGCCCGCAGGGCCGCGGCAGGCTTGCCGGTCGGCATCGAGATGCGCGAGCCGGGAGCGCCCGCGCGCGCCCCGCGCTCCTCGTCGGGATCGCCGACGAGAACGCGTGCCACAGATCATTGAAGGGACGTTGGGGGGCGACTCGCGCTACTTCGTGACAGCCGCGAAGTTGTCGATGCAAAAGTCATACGGAACCGTGCTCGACATGGTCGTCGGCACGTGGAATTGAACCGATATCAGCGTCGTCGGGTCGATCTTGGTCGCCGGAGTCACCCAGCTACCCTGCATGACCTCCGATATCAGGACCGTCTGAGGTCCGGGGGTCGTAATCGTCTTGAAGTGCGCGGTCAGCCCAGTGCTCATCGTTGGGATCTCAACACGAATTCCACCGAGAGGAACTTTGTTGATCGAAAACGAAAAGCCGATGACGTTGTTCATGGTTGCGTTGTACGGACTCTTGACCGCGTTGGCGCCGCCGCTGTTGTTCAAATCGAAGCCGATCCCCCCGCCCCAGATGGCCGAGTAGTCGTTCGCCGTCGGAACCACGGCGGCCGTCCCCATCGTGCACATGGCCGTCCCCGTCGGCGCGTAAGATCCACTCCCCGGGACCGGCGACGTGATCACCGAACAGGCGCTAGTCGGGTGCATCGCCTTCTGGCAATCGCCCATGGGCTTCCCGGCCGAGTCATACCCATCACCGTACGGATACCAGGCGCCCTGGATATTCAAGGAGTTCGTGGTGTGGTCGACCCAGCCTGTCGGGCTGATGGTCAGGACTACGCCTGCACCGGTCGAACCGCCGCCACCAGTCGAGCCACCGCCACCCGTATTGGTTGGCTTGCCCGTGGCCGGCGAAGCTGATGAGCATCCCGCGGCGACGGCCGCCATACCGAGAAGAAGGGGGAATAGACGTGAATAGTGCTTCATGTTCGGAGCCTCGCTGTGACGTTTTTGGGGGTGGCGGTATCTAGGACATTAACAGCCAAGGTTGGCCCTGTGGGAAGTCGCGCTCCGGAGCCCCCGGCACATCGCATTGTCGCTGTCCGTGGTCCGGAAACGCGCGCAGTATCCTTGTCCTCTGGACCGGCGTCAAGAACGCCCTGGAGAACATTCGCGACCATTCCCGCTCCTGCCGGGACGAACGTCAACAGTGGTAGTTTCCGCCCGGCAAGATCGCGAGCGCGTCGTCGCCGCGATGCGCGAGGGAATCACTTTTGGCTCCAGGAGATACCACGATGTCGTCCCCGGTTTGCGTCTTTTCGGTTCCCCCGTTTTCCAAAGCGTCCATGCTATGTGCGACTCTTCTGGTCCTCTGTTGCGCCAGGAGCCCTTCCGTGGGGGACACCGGGGGGGATCACGCGGGCACGGGGGGCGCTCCCATCATACTGGGCACGGGCGGGGTCTCGCCGGGTAGCGGGGGCGCGTCAGCTAACACAGGGGGCGGCGGTCCCGTCACGGTGATGAAACCATCGTCGAGTTACCCTCAGACCGCCGGCGCGGCACATCCTTTCCCGCAGGGCCACGTTTTCGCCAACTGTCCCTTGCCCGTCTACAACACCGACACCGTAGCCGCCGCATACAACAACTGGAAGGCCAAGTTTGTGCAGGGTAACCGGGTGATTCGGCCCGACATGAGCAGCGATACCGTCTCCGAGGGAATCGGGTATGGAATGTTGATCAGCGTCTACATGAACGACCGTACGGTCTTCGATTCACTTTGGACCTACGCCCAGGGCAAACAAGACGGAAATGGTCTAATGAACTGGAACATCGGCTCGGGCGGCAACGTCATCGGGGCTGGCGGCGCGACCGACGCCGATCAAGACATCGCTTGGGCGTTGTTGATGGCGGGAGCGCAATGGGGAGGCTCCTACAATGCGTCGGCCATGACCATGATCGGCAACATTTGGACCCACGAAATTGAAAGCGGGCGAATCCTGAAACCGGGCGACAACTTCGGGGGTTCGAGTCAAACCAACCCGTCTTATTTTGCGCCCTCGTACTACCGGGTGTTCGCGAAGGTGACCGGCAACAGCGGCTGGATGGCGGTCCTCGATTCCAGCTACATGATCTTGGCCGCGGCGACGGGGGCCGATGGTCTCGTCCCCAACTGGGTGAATTCATCGGGCACGGGAGTCAACGGTCCTGGTAACGACACGAACGGACCCTACTTCGGCTATGACGCGTGCCGCACCCCGTGGCGCATCGCACTCGACTATTGCGAAAATGGTGA
>JADGRC010000379.1 GCA_017881245.1 Pseudomonadota bacterium | reverse complement strand
GCGCCATTCGCCTGCCCATGCACGACGGGCAGAACGATCTGGACTTGCACGAGAAAGCCACCAGCAGATGCTCGTGACAGTCTTCGCATTCCAAGTGGGCGAAGCCTCGCGAAAGCTGGCCACAGTCGAATCTAGGGGATAGTTTGGGTGTGTAGGTGGATGTAGTTTTACGTAATCCCGGTTATCGGCGTTTCTTGGAGGTGAGGAAAAATGGGCGCTTGAAATGCCTATCCACGAAGCGGCCATCGACACCCAAATAGGCCACATAAATGTCAACTACCCAGAAGCAGCCCTATACCCAGAAAAGTGAGCGCGCTCACAGACTGCACTCGCTCGATTCCCGTCGCCGTTCTTGTCACCCAATTCCTGCTTGGCGAAAACAGTGCGATCAATTATACAAGCGACGTCGGTCAGCCACAGCGTTGCAGATGCTCAGTTGTCCTCGTGAACGCCCTGGTCGGCCGTGCCGTCGATCGTCGATCAAGGAAGGTGTGACTCATGAGCGTCTGGAGACTCGATGCTGTCCGCGGAAAGATGTCGAAGAAGTCGCTCATGCTCGCCGGTGCGTTCGGCGTGATCGCCGTCGTGTTCGGTGCCACCCGGACCCTCAGCAAGCATCCGGCGTTCCCGTCGGCCAAAGCTACTCCCGACCGGGGCTTTTCAATCGGACGACAGAGGCGTTGGAATCTAACCCTGGAAGCACGCTTGGAGAATCCCGGTGGCACGGCATCTGGCGCGGCGAAGTCGACGCGGATCACGGGCGACTGGGTGATGACCGTCAGCGGGACCTCGGTATCAGGTTACGACGTCGCTTGCAAAATCGATCATCCCCACGCAACGGGGAACGGCTTCAACGATGTCAGCCCGGAAGACCTGGCATCGCTGGAGAAGCGGCTCGCAACCTACTTCTGGATCTCCTATCAACCGGACGGTGCGGCCGTCCGCGCGTATTTCCCGCGCGACATGGAAGACGACATCCGCAACTTCCTTCAGCTCGTCGTCACGCAAACCCAGCTGGTCCAGGCACCACAGCAGGCCTTACAATGGACCGCGACCGAACGCGACAGTGCGGGCACCTACTTTGCCGCTTACCAGCGGCGGACGCCCGGAGAGATCGTCAAGAGGAAGCTCAAATACGTCACCGTCGACGGTACGTCCGATAGCATCGGGTCCGGTCTGGGAGTGACGGTCGACGCATCGGAAACTCGCATCGCCGTCGATGGCAACCAAGACATCCTCTCCCTCGACAGTCAGGAAAAGCTGCACCTGTCGGCCATGCCGGGAATGCCTCCCTTCGCCGTCGAGATGTACGTGTCCCTGCGTGGCCCTGTCGCGAGCACCACTGCGACGGCGTTGATCGGAAGCCTCGAGCGTGCGCGAGCCGGTCTGGACAACATGGCCATCGTCACCCATCGACCGGGCGACAAAGAAGCGTTGGCCCGTAGGGACGACCGCCTGATCCAGGGCGCGAGCTGGGACCAAATCATGGCCCGGGTTCGCGACAACCCGACCGACAATGGCTCGGTGGCGCGGTTCGAAGCGTGGCTGCGACGGCGCCCGCAAGACGCCACGACGGCGACGACCCTCGCGAGGGGGAACGACGACGCCGTCGCGAAGACGGTCCTTTCATCGTTAGGGGTCGCTGGAACGCCCGAGGCACAGTCGGCCCTCTGTGCCTTCGCGCTCGACGAAAGCGCGATGACAGAGCGCCGCAGGTTGGCGATCGAGACGCTGGTGCGGACCTCCGAGCCCACGGCGGCGACGTTCTCCGCGCTGTCGCGCTTGCTCGATGACCGCGAGCCTCGGATTCGCCGTCAGGCGCTGTTTACAGCAGGAACGGTGGCAAGGCTCGGCTATGCCTCGGATGCCAAAGAGGCTTCCCAGATCGAGAGCCTACTGCTCCAGCGCTATTCGGGTTGCAACGGCGCCGCCTGCGCCGATCTCATGATCGCGCTCGGGAACCTGGGGACGCCCAGGGTGATGCCGGCCATCGAACATGGCCTGGGGCCAGAGGAAGCGTCTGGCCTGCGGGCCGAGGCGGCCCGGAGCCTTCGCCTGGTGAAGGATCCGGCAGCCGACAAACGGTTGGCGACCCTGATTCATGACGACCACTCGCCCGCGGTTCGCGCGGCCGCGATCTTCGCGACCGGTTTCCGACCGCTCGCCCCGTTGCTGGAACCGCTGGTGCGCGCGGTGACCGACGACGCCGTCGATTACGTTCGCATCGCCGCCATCGGTGCGCTGGCCGGTCACTTGGCCGACTCGCCGCTGATTGAAAATGCCCTGGTCCTCGCGGCCAGGCGCGACCCCCAGGCCTCGGTGAGACGGGTGGCGCGCCAGACGCTCGGATCGCGATTCCCCAATCCCGATGACCCGCCCAAGGGTTCATCCCACAAACAGCGCACGAGCGCAGAATAGGAAAAAAGGACATGAAAGGAAGAATCGTCGACAGTTCGTGGAGGTGTTTCAGTCCCAGATGCGCACGGAGGGCCTGCTCTGCACCCCTCGCGGTGGCGTTTCCCGCGCTGATCTTGGCCGCGTGCTCCGGGGGAGCCCCCGCGAGCGAGAACCAGCCCGAGAGCAGATACCCGGTGGCCGAGCTGAAGGGGAGCACCACGACGGTTACAGGGGCCGATGTGCTCGGTTTCGAGGCGAAGGCGGGATGGACGGTGAGCTCGGGGAGCGTCGCTTCGACCTCGAACCGGACGCAAGGTGCGGCCGCATTGGCCATCACGGCGCCGCAGAACTACACGACGTTGGTCAGCGCGAAGCTCGCCTCCGGTACCGCGGGACTGGCCGCCATCTCGGATACCGGCGCAACCGTCGCCCTGGATTTCGAGCAGCCGACCCTGCAACCCAATCCGAGCTACCTCGGTGCAGTCCAGCTGTACCTGAGCTGTCCATCGAAATCCATCTACAATCAGTATCTCGGACAGGTCGAGTTGACGGGGAAGCCGCTCGGCGTCTTTCAGACCCTCGCGTTCACCGTGCCCGACAGCGTGCGCCGCAGCCTCGCGAACGCGACCTATTCGGACTTGACCTTCACCATCGCGGTCAACGTCCCGTCCGGCGCCAAGGGAACGTACACCGTCGACAACCTGCGCTGCAAGTCGCCCGGTACCGAGTCGATCGGCGCCGGCTCGTCGGTCGATCTGGTCGCGCTGCTGCAGCAGTCGCCGGCACAGAACGTCCCATGCACGGCCACCTTTGCCCTGGGCACGGTCCAGATTCCGGCCAGCTTCCACGTCAAGACCGGCAATGCAGGCACGGGAACCACACGCTTGGAGGTCGGCCTCGGGGCTTCTAGCGCCATCGCCTGCACCTACAAGGCCTCTGCGGACAAGACCGCCTACCTCTTCGACTCCTGCACCGGGGTTGCCACGACCGCCGGGGACATCATCCCTGCCAGCTACGCCAAGCTCACGATCGTGTCGGCCGATCCCTCCGCCGCGTTGACCAAGATCAAGGCGCAGCTCGCCTACAACCCCCTCGGCGATCGTGTCGGCAACAAACTGCTGCCGGCGATCCCGACGTTCTGGGGTGAGACGACGAACGAGATCAACGCCATCGCGAGCGCGTTTTTCCAGTCGGAAGTCGACCATCCTCCGACCCAGGAAACCTACGTCAGCCTGCCCATTCCGGACTTTGCTCTTCGTCACGGCGATGGCTCGCCGGTCGACGGGAACACCCCGCCCCCTGCCGACCCCAACGATCCCGTATTCAACAAGTCCGGGCACATGAACCAAGGCGGCTGGGTCGACGCCTATTGGCAACTGCAAGGCAGCATCAGTCCGGCTCAACAGGGCAACAATTTCAAGTCACACTTCGACGCCACGGCCAGCGCCCACGCCGTCGTTGCTGGCGACGACATCTCGGTGTTGAGCGTGTCCACGACCATCGATACCGACAGCGGGCAAACCTCGACGAGTGGGTTCACCAACCCGTCGTCGCATGGGACGCTGGGGGTCTTCGTGTTCGGCAGCCAGGTGGCGAACGAGCAGGCGGACGAGACCACGGGCTTCAATTTCCACCCAAGCGTGACCCAGACCTACGATGCGCCCCCGGTGCAAATCTGGATCTTCTCGATCACTGCCGGCCTCAGTGCCACGGCAGGCATCGACACGACCGGCGCGCTCGCCCTCAACGGCTTCCAAATCACAGCGACCCCCTCCGCCAGCTTCAGCGCTCACCTTGAGGGCGGCATCGACGTCGTCGTCGCGGCCGGGGGCGTAGACGTGTCCGTTCAGCTTCTGGATGTCCAGATTCCCATGATCGTGTCGACCACCCTCGACATCTCCACCGCGCCCGCGGTCTGCGGTGCGACGGTCAGCTACAACGCCAAGGCGCAGCTCACACTTGCCTCGGGCGGCGGCTCCGTCGACTTGGTGGCGCGCTTTGGTGTGTGCCCGCTATGCGACCACGAATCCATGAACCTCTTCCGCTGGAAGTCGCTGGTGAAATCGACCAGCGATCTCCTCGATCTCAGTGGCAGCAACCTGCTGTTCTCGCTTCCGGCGGGTTCGTGCAAGGCTCCCTTGGACGTCACGCTGAGCGTTCCGCAATCGAATGCCGCGGTCTATGCCGGGATTCCCGCGCCCACCCTGGCCAGTGCGCAACGACCACCGACCGCGAGCATGTCGGGCTCGGGCGCGGGCTTCGAGCCCACCATGCCGGTGGATTGCCAGTATCTGACCTGGACGTCGAGCGACCCCGGCGCGACCTTCAGCCCGTCGGCGACCGGTTGCTCCCCCTCGGTGACGTTCAGCGACGCCGCGGCCGGAACACAGCAAACCCTCACCGTCACGGCGCTCGATGCGTTTGGCGAGACCGGAGCGGCCTCGGTGTCGGTGTCGGTCGCCGCCGCCAGCGGGCCGATTCCCGTGATCACCTTCCCCTTGGACCAGATTCCACCCACCGTCATCGCCGGAAACGGCACGGGCGGCCTGCCGGTGACCCTGCAGGGAATCATCTATGGTGGGGTCGGAGACCTCTTCGTGCAGTGGAGCGAGACCGGCAAGGACGCGAACGGGAATTGGACCAGCACGACCCTGTCCGAGTCGACGGTGCCGTCCGGCTCGGCGGTTCCCGTCAGCTTGTCATGGTTCTTCTCCAACGGACCGCACACCGTCGTCCTGTTGGTCAACGATTCGATCGACCAGATCGCCGCCGTGTCGACGACGTTCGGGATAGCGGCGGTTCAGTAAGCTGACGACCTCTCGATTCCTGGCGCGACCGTCGGCCCGCCCTAACAGTCGACGCTCGCGCTGGGGATTCTTGCGGTCTTGGGTCCAAGTGAAGCGGTCCACCGAATTTCGCCACGTCCTTTTCTGCGGTGGCCCGCCAGCATGGCACGTCAATCCTGCCATGAGATCACGGCATCGCAGCTCCGCTTCCGTGCGGCTGCTGTAGCCGACCGGGTCGCGTGCTTCCACGCCCTCGCCCCGCTGTCCTTCGAAAAGAGCTGCCCCACGCTCTGCTACTCCCACCATGCCTCGCTCCCCATACGCTCGGGTAGCCCCGGGACCTTGTGGCCCCGAGGCCCCCACGGATCCGGACGTGCCCAACTAAGGCATCCGGCTCTTCGAGGTCAGAGATTCGCTTGGCGGATCGTTGCATTTCAGATCGTGCG
>JADGRC010000378.1 GCA_017881245.1 Pseudomonadota bacterium | reverse complement strand
TTGATCAACGACGAGACCTGATACTCCAGTCCCTCGGCGCCGACAATCTCGCCGACGGCCTCGTCCTTGCCGTTGTACGACAAGCACATGCCCAGGAAGTAGGAGCCGACCTCGAATTTGGTGTCCTCCAGCTTCTGGACCTGCAGTTTGCGCACGCCGCAGGTCGAGGCCTCGTCCTCCAGCTTCTTGTCCTTGCCGGGATCGAGGGCCTCGAAGCGCAGCTTGCCCTTCGAATTCGTTCGGTACTCGTCCAGGAGATCGCGCACGTAACGAGATGTCGATTTCATTTCGGGGGGCAGCCCCTCGGATACATACAACTTGATTGAAAGAAAATCGGGCAGGTTGCGCACGATGTCCTTCGATGCGGGAGACAGGGTGTAAACCTTGGTCTCCGTCAGATCCAGGCGCCCAAAGACGCGGGTTCCGATCAGGTTCAGGGCGACCACGATGCCGATGACCACCACCAGATAAAGGGCGGCGTTCGAAGCACTGGCGCGTTTTTTCTTGTCCATGCTCATGGCTATTTCCACTTCCGAGATTCAAGCGAGGTGGTCGCGATCAGCAAGCTCACCGTGATGACCGACAGGTAATAGATCACGTCCCGGGAATCGATAATCCCTCGGGCGACATTCTCGAAATGCGTGTCGGTGCTCAGGAACGACACGATAGGTTTGAGATAGTCGGGGACGAAGGGCAACACCTTGCCGAACAAGAACAACGCAAAACAGATTCCAAACGCGATGATCAGGGAGACCACCTGATTGCGCGTGAACGAGGACGCCATCACGCCGATCGCGACGTAGGACCCACCCATCAGCAAGAGCCCGATGTAGCCGGCGGCCGCCGGACCTTTGTCGAGGGGGCCAAGCCGGGAGACGGTAATCGCGAACGCCATGGTCAGCGCCAGCGTCGTGCACAGGAGCGCCATCGCCGCCAGCCACTTTCCCACGACGACCTCCCAGTCACGGACCGGCATCGTGATCAAGAGCTCGATCGTGCCCGAGCCCTTTTCCTCCGCCAAGAGTCGCATCGTGATGGCGGGGGCGAAGAAGCAAAACATGAGGGGCGCCAAGCTGAAGAAGCTGCGCATGTCGGCTTGCTTCTCGACGAACAGGTTGTTGAAGAAGAAGAATCCGAAGACGATCGTGAAGACCGTGACGACGATGTAGGCGACGGGCGAATTGAAATACGTGCGGATCTCGCGTTTGGAAATCACCAATGCCGGGTTCATGAGCGGGCCTCCTCGGGGCGGGCATCGTCTCGCGTGGTCAGGTTGCGGAAGACCTCTTCGAGACTGACGGATTCGCGAACCAGTTCCAGAAGGGGCCAATGGTTGTCAACCGCGGCGCGGAAGATGTGACGCCGAAGATCGGTGGCGCCCCCACCGTCCAAAGCGAAGGCGTGAGCTCCCGCCTCGGTCGCGATTTTTTCACAACGCGCAACACCACCGATGGAGGCCAACTTGTCGCGAATCGCGTCTTGCGCGATTCCGTTCGATTCGACCACCACCCGGTAGCGACTGCCCTTTTCGCGGGCGCGCAGCGCCTCGGGCGTGTCGTCGGCCACCAGTTTCCCCCCACTGATGATCAGAATTCGAGTGCAGGTGGCCTGCACCTCGGGAAGGATGTGCGTGGACAGGATGACCGTCTTTTCTTGACCGAGCTCCTTGATCAGGCGTCGGATCTCGACGATCTGGTTCGGGTCGAGGCCGCTCGTCGGCTCGTCCAGGACCAAGATGTCCGGATCGTGCAAGATCGCTTGCGCCAGCCCCAGCCGTTGACGGAACCCCTTGGACAGCTCGCCAATCAGCTTTCCGGCGACGTCCGACAGGCCACAGCGTCCGCCAACCTCCTTGATGCGGGCCGGGCTTTTCGCGGGATCCATCTGCCGCATGGCCGCCGCGAATTCCAAGTATTCGAGGACGGTCATGTCTCGGTAAAGTGGCGTGTCCTCGGGCAGATAGCCGAGGCGCCGGCGCACCTCCAAGGACTGCTCATAGACGTCATGGCCCGCGACTGTCGCCGTCCCCGCGGTGGGCGCGAGATAGCAGGTCAGCATCTTCATGGTGGTCGATTTTCCGGCGCCGTTTGGACCGAGAAAACCCAACACCTCGCCTTTGCGAACGTTGAACGTGACCTTGTCCACCGCCCGGAAGGAGCCGTATTCCTTGGTCAAGTTCTCGACGCGAATCATCAGGTCCGACATCGTTCCCTCATTTGGTCGTTTGTGACATTACCCGGCGCGGCATTTCCGAAGCTGCGACCGACAACCGGGCCCCTCGGCCGAATATTCCCGACCCGAAAAACCGAAGGTCCACCGCGCCCGACGGGCTAACTACGATGCGAGTCCACAGGTGTCAATAGCGAGCGGGACCGGACGGGGACCGGACCCCGATGGGACCCAGATCGGACCCCGATGCCACGCCGAGAGACGTCCAAGAGACGCCGATGCCGCCCGGTGGACTTCCGTAGGACCTGACTGAACCGGGGCAGGTCGTGCCCCTTGGACGCGAGAGGTCCGCGCGCTAGCAATCTGAATCCGAGGCCGTACTACATTCTGTGGGGCAGCAGCCATCCCTTTGCGTTCCTGAACAACGCAAGATCGGAACGTGTGCACAGGCGGCGGAGCAGGTGTTCGCCGATCCGACCAGCTGGTCAACCGTACAGGGATCACCGTCGCTCGGACAACTGGTTGGGCACGTCGATGGCGGATCGCAGGTCTCCTGGGCTTGGACCTGACCGTCGCCACACGATGGCTCGCAATCGCCGTCGGTCTCCCCGGTGCAACCCGCTGGGCAGCACCGGTCGCCTCCCCCGCATGCCGTGATGCGGACGTGAGAACACACGCGGGTACAGCTTTCCGCGGTGCCATGGGCGAAGTCCTGCGTGCACGGATCGCCATCGGAGCAAGAAGCCGAACAGGCCCCTGCGTGGCCGGCCGTGATCCCGCGGTCACACGTCTCCGGAGGTTCCAAAATTCCGTTGCCGCAGCGAGGGACACAATCGGAATCGTTGGCGGCATTGCAACCGGGGGCGCAGCACCCATCCCCGTTGGCGCACGCGACGATTGGCTGTCGGGTACAACGGGCGTCGCAGTCCGACGTGGAGGTACGCTTCCATGTGGCACAGGTTTCGGGCGGCGGACACGATGCTGAGCACGACGATGGCGTGCTGGTCGTGTCGCATGTTTCCCAGGGGATCTCGACCACGCCGTTGCCGCACGTGGCCGCACAATCCGTGTCGATGCCCGCGTGGGCTCCGGGCGGGCAGCATCCGTCACCGTTCCGAATGGTTGTCGTCGCGATGAAGACGCAACGCGCGCTGCAAGTGTCGGCATCCACCAGGAGGTCGTCCGTGCATGGGACGCCGTCCGAACAACTGTGAGGACACCCTCCGGGACCCGAGGAGATCGCGGTGTCACAGGTCTCCCCGGCGTCCAGCCTTCCATTGCCACAGGTCGCGGAGCAATCGGGATCGCTGGCGTGTGTGCACCCCTTGGGACAGCAACCGTCCGACGTCGGGCCGCAGCCAGCGACCGCCACGGCCACACACGCGGCCGAACACCTCGTTGATGATCCTTGCCGGACGAACTGAGCACAGGCTGCCGGCGGCCCGGGACACGCGAGCGGGCAACCGCCCACCGCCGTGGCCGGCAGGGCCGAGTCGCACGTCTCGCCCGCCTCCAGAACGCCGTTGCCGCAGATCGCCGGGCAGTCGGCGTCGACATTTCGGGTCAAGCCCGCCCGGGGGCAGCAGCCGTCTCCGGGAGCGGGCGTTTCGATCACGGTGCGCGTGCACCGCGTCTGGCAAGCCGAACCGACCAAGGTGTCAAAGGTGCAGGGCAGGCCGTCGTCGCAACTCGAGACAGTCTGACAGGCCCCCTCCTTCCCCGAGGCAATGCCTACGTCGCACTCCTCCCCGGGCTCTTGGATTCCGTTGCCACAAGATGCCGGGCAATCGGCGTCGTCCGTCGCGTTCGCGCCGAGGGGACAGCACCCGTCCCCGGCGTCCGCCGTCAGCACCGGCGTGTGAAGGCAACGCGCGGAACATGTGGCATCGGAGATCAGCTGATCGGTCGTGCAAGGGTCGTTGTCGTCGCACGACGAAGTGTCGGGGCAAACCCCCGGTCCACTCGGGATGGCGGTGTCGCAGGCTTCGCCGGGATCGACGATTTGGTTTCCGCAGCTCGGCGAACAATCGGTATCCGTGCCGCGCTCTGCCCGGGCGGGACAGCATCCGTCTCCGGGAATGTTCGCGATGATCTCGACGTGTTCGCACGATGCCGTACAAAGATCGCCGACGCGCTGGTCGCGCGTACAGGCGATACCGTCGTCGCAGCTGGTCGGGCAGGCGCCTGGAAGCTCGGGGGAACGGGCGATGTCGCAGGTCTCGCCGGAACTGAAGTCGACTCGCCCATTCCCGCACGTCGGATTCGGGACCGTCGTGGCGTCCGCGTCCCCGACCGGGGCGTCATCCACCGCCGACGAATCCGTGCCGGCGTCCACGCCTGCGTCGGCCGCGATCTGGTCACAGACCAGATTCTCACAGCGCAGATCCACGAAAACAGCGCCATTGGACGGAAGGATGATGGTGGATGTTCCGCGGGCGACCAGCGTCTGCGAGGCGTCGAACGCCGTTGCTTCGATGGCGGTGTCGCCGATGCCCAGGCTTGTCACGTTCAGCCGGACGGCCGCGGGCAGTGCCAACGGGGCGCCCGCGGACCGCTTGGCGGTGACCGAAACCGCGTGACCGGTCGTCGACGCCGTCACGACAATCCGAGCGATCGCGGGCAGGGCGTCATTGCTGGTGACGGTCACCTCGACTGTGGCGCGTCGATCCTGACAGGCGACGCTCCCGACGGCGACGACGAACAAAGCCCCAAGCGCGATCCAGATCGCGGCACGACCTCGACCGAAGATGCTCACCTGTCGCCTGCGGGAAAACCTTGCCTCATTCGTGCGGATTTCAAAATGGGGTAGGGCGTCCAGGCATTGGGACGTCCAGGACGACCGAAAGCGAGTTTCACCGCCTGGGCGCCTGGTGTCAAACCGGGTGCCCAAACGCGCCATCAGCCTGCCCTCACCGGGCGCCGGCCGTTCCCAACGGGAGAATCGATGCCATGGCGTCGTGAAGGGCCCGAGGCAGGATTGGTTTCTCCAGTCGGGCGTTCGGAACACGGTCGAGGAAGTTGATTGCGTCTTGCGTATACGCACCTCCCGTCATGAAGACCAACCGGTCCAAAAGTTCTGGCGCCTGGCGGGCAATGCCTTCATAGAGGTCCATTCCGCTGAAGTCGGGCATCATGACGTCGCACAAAATGACGTCGAAGCTCTCCCCCGCGGAGATGCGACACAGTGCGCTGCGTGCCGACGTCAATGCCACGACCTCGTGTTCCGCCAACACCCGGGAGATCGCCGACCCCATAAGCGGCTCGTCGTCGACGACCAGTATTCGTTTGCGGTCCTCCGAGCGCGCGTCGTTCGCGTTTGGGGTACCTGGAGGAGACAACACGCGTGGGATTATCGGTCCCCGGCGCCACGAGAACAAAGGCAAATCCACCACGCGCGCGGTCGGCTCGCCATGGAGGTGGCGCGGAGGTGGGCGGATGATTCGCCGCGCTTGTGGGGCCTCGGACCCTATACTAGGCTGTGTCGGCAGCGACGGAACCGGCTGCCAGGAGATATTCAAGATTGCGGGAGTCCGTCTATGCAGCCGACGCGCGGTCGGAGCGTGATCACTGGTGGTACGTTGGCCGCCGCAAACTCTTTGGGGGACTTATCAGCGGCATGGGCATACGGGCTGGTTCTCCGATACTCGACATCGGGACCAGTTCCGGCACCAACCTGCGCATGCTCCGCGAGATGGGTTTCTCCGATGTGACTGGCCTTGATTCGAGCCCGGAGGCAATTCGATTCTGTCTGGAGAATGGGCTCGGGACCGTTCGGCACGGCGACATCAACGCCATCCCGTTCGCCGACGGAACATTCTCCCTGGTCCTTGCGACAGACATCATCGAACACGTCGACGATGACGTGGGAGCGCTGACCGAGGTGGCGCGCGTTCTCAAACCCGGGCACAACGCGCTTATCACGGTGCCAGCGTTTCCGATTTTGTGGGGCTTCCAGGACGACGTTTCGTTGCACAGACGGCGATATCGTATGGCGCCTCTGCTGGATCGGATCCGGGCCGCGGGCCTGGAACCACGAACGCACTTTCATTTCAACTATCTCCTGTTTGGATCCATCTGGTCTGCGCGTCAGATCATGAAGGTCTGGCGCCACCCCTTTGGTAGCGAAAGCGAGATGAATTCGCCGCTCATGAATCGCGTGTTGTCGAGGATTTTCGACCTCGACGTGATGACGGCACCGCGGATTCGCCCCCCTTTTGGCGTGTCGATCCTGGTCGCGGCGCGGAAGCCGGGGTAGGGGAGGTTCGCGCGCATGTTCTCGGCCATCGGTTTTCCCCTATTGTGGTCGCTGGTTGCCGGTCTGTTTCCGGCTCCTCCCGCCGGGTTCGCGGCGACCAGATCCGCCATTCCGGCCGACGTGGGGGCGCTGCATGCCCGCGCGATCGTCGTCGACGCACACGCCGACACCACCCAGAGGATCGTCTATCAGGGCGCAGACTTCCTCGACGGGATCCCGGATGCCCAGCTGGACTTCCCGAAGATGCGCGCGGGTGGGATTGACGGCCAGTTCCTTTCCATCTTCGTGTTCCCCCGGCGCACGCCGCCTGGAGCCTATTTTTCGGAGTCGCTGCGCCAGGTGAGAGCGGTTCAGGATCTCGTGGCGCACGGCAGCGGCCGATTGGCGTTGGCCCGCTTCGCGCGCGACGTTCGCGCGAACGCCGAGCGGGACGTCGCATCGGTTCTGTTGGGGGTCGAAGGGGGACATTCCCTGGGCCAGGGTCCGCCCTCCGAGCAAGTGGGACACTTGCGCCGCCTGGCCGCGGAAGGGGTTCGGTACATGACCCTGACCTGGACGAATTCCAACGACATCGGTGGATCGAGTGGCGACGACGGTGATGGTCGGGGACTCACCACCTTCGGGCGCCAGATCATCGACGAAATGGCACGCCTCGGCGTTCTCGTGGATCTGTCACACGCGTCCGACCCCCTGTTTTGGGACGCCATCCGTTACGTCACGAGGCCCGTGATCTTGTCGCACTCCTCGGCGCGCGCGCTGACCAACGTTCCCCGCAACGTCAGCGATGCCATGTTGCGCGCCGTGGCTCGAAACGGCGGCGCGGTCTGCGTGAACTACAACCCGGGTTTTCTGGATGTTGGCACCGCGCGCGCCCAGGCACCCATCTGGGCGAGATACAAGGATCTCCCCATCGACGAATCCTGGCAACGCGTGCGCAAGGATTCCGCGCGGCTGCCGCCGGTTCCGCTCGCCAACCTGGCCGATCACGTGATGCACATGGTCGAGGTAGCGGGCGTCGATCACGTCTGCCTGGGCAGTGACTTCGACGGAATTCCCGCCACCCCCGCCGGACTCGAGGACGCCAGTCGACTGCCTGCCTTGACCGCTGAGCTGCGCGCGCGTGGGTTGTCCGTCGGGGACCTCGAGAAGATTCTGGGGGCAAACACCCTGCGCGTTCTTGAAGCCAACGAGATCCCGTGATCCGGCAATTGTGGCATCATGCCGTCGCCGCCGGGAGGGCACTTGTTCTGCTACCTTCGAGAATCGTCCCGGGGGCCCCGATGGATGCGGGCGGGGAGACTCCGGATGTCCAGTGACGGTGATGATGTCCCGGGCTTACGGGCCAGGATCGAGGAGCTCGGCGGGCGCCTGGATGAATTCCAGCAGGGAATGCACGAATTCGTCGCGCTGTTGGCCCATGAATTGAGGACCCCCCTCGGCGCCATATTGATGTGGGCTCACGTCCTGCGGATCGGGCGGCCAGGCGATCGGGAGACGGCGCTCGACGCCATCGAGACCAGCGCTCGAGCGCAAAGTGAGTTGATAGGGGGAGCGCTCGATCTGACTCGCGCCTTGGTGGGGCGCCTGCGGATTGACAGGCTGTCTGTGGACCTGGCGAAAACGGTTCGTCAGGCGGTGGACGAATTGCGGCCCGCGGCGGCGGAGGTGCAAGCCCAACTGAACCTGTCCATTGTCGGTGAACCAGTTGGGGTCACGGGGGACGCGCGCCGCTTGCACGACGTGGCTTCATTCCTTCTGAAGAACGCGATTCAAGCGACACCGGTCGGGGGAACAATCGACGTTCAGGTCGCCGTGATCGATGGGGCCGCTTGCATCGTGGTGCGTGATCGCGGCCCGGGCCTTTCCATCGACGCCCTGGCCGGAATATTCACACCGTTCCGTCCGGGCGGCGAGCCCGAGGCCCGGCGTCCCGGTGGCCTCGGGATCGAGCTACCTTTGGCGCGGCTACTGGCCGAGCTTCACGGCGGATCCTTGAGCGCGCAGAGCGGTGGAAAGGGGCAGGGATGCACATTCACCCTGTTCATTCCGACGGAACGAGCTCCCCAACCCCCGTGACCGTAGCGACCGTGGCGCAATCCGTCAGGTCGCGACCAGACCGTGCAGCGCGGCCAGACGGATCAGCTCTCCGGTGGAATGCACGCGCAGCTTCTTATTGATGTGGGCGCGGTGGGTCTCGATCGTCTTCACACTCAATTGAAGCGTTTCCGCCATCGACGTGTTCGTGTAGCCCCGCACGATGAGATCGAAGATGTCTCGTTCGCGCGGAGACAGCGTATCGAGGGGATTGGTTGCTCCGTTGCCCTTGCGGGTCCCTGTCGGCGCTGCGCCAAGCTCCTGTGGCAGTTGCGGCGCGACATAAGTTTCGCCTCTGGCCACGGCGCGTAGCGCTTCCAGAATCTCGGTGGGACGCTGTTCCTTCAACGCGTACCCCTTGGCACCCGCCGACAAAGCCTGCGACACGTAATAGTGATTTCCGTGCATCGTGAGCATGAGGACGCGTGTGTTCGGTTGACGGCGTAGGATCTCCCGGGTTGCCAGGATTCCGTCGCCGTCGGGCAGCGTCACGTCAACCGTCACGACGTCCGGTTTCAGACGGTCCACCATCTCGAACGCCTCGCGTCCCGTGGAGGCTTCGCCACAGACCACGATGTCATCGGCATCAGCAACGACAGCGCGCAGTCCCTCGCGAAAGAGATGATGATCATCCACGAGGAGAACACTTATGGTGCGCGAATCCGCCATCGGCGGATAGCTTGCGCGAAACGGGGCTCGCGGGCAACTCACGGCTGACGATCATGGCTCGTCTGTCTCCCGTGCCGCTCAGCACACCGACCGCGCCGTGAATCCAAGACGAGAAAAAATGGAAAACCCCGAGTCGGATAACCGACCCGGGGTCTTTGGAACTTCCAGTAAGTCTTGGAAGGAAGGAACTACTTCTTGTCTTCCTTGGCGGCGCCCTCGGCGGGAGCATCGGCCTTCTTGGCCTTCTTGGCCTTCTTCTCCTTCTTGGCCTCGCCGGCCGGCGCGCCCTCTTCTGCGTGCGCAACGGTCCAAGAGGTCGGCAGAACTACGGCGAGGGCGAGGAAGATGACGCGAGTGAGGTTCATGGGTATCTCCTGTTTTGGTACGGACCTTTAGTGATCCGTGCCGAGCGGACTGTGCAGGTCACGTGCCACCAGGGGGTGCTGAATCCAGCGAGGGCAAAAACCCAATTTTCCGGGCCTTCCGGCGGTGGCTCATTCCCGATCGGTTTCGGAAATGTGGCGGGATTGCAAGCAGGACGTAACCATGTGGCAGTTCGCCCCACATCCGGTAGGCGGCCACCAGATCAACGCTCCCCTCTCATCGAAACGCTGACGGAATGCTAAGTCTTCATCTCCGGCGAGATGAGTAGCGAATCCAAGCACGGGGAGGTCCAGCTTCGCTCCACCCCACGCGATAGGAATCGCGTGAGGACCCCGGGCTGGGCTCGCCGTCGAGCAACTCCGTGGGGGGGTCACGCAGGGGGCCTTCCCAGGCCCCTTGCGGCGGCGCAGCCGCACTACGCGAATGGATCCTTCCAATTCGGGGGGTGCTTGCCCGGCCTCGCGGCGGGGGCTCCCTTCGCGGGAGCCGTTCGGGGCTTCGCGCCGCCTCCCGAATCGAATGGATCCTGCCATCCATCTCCAGCGGCGGGGCGCGAATTGCCGGCCGGTCGTGCGCCAGGAGAGTGTCTACCGGCGGCCGCTGGCAGAATCCGCGCCGGTGCCTGCGGTACCGTCGCTGTGCTCTTGCTCCGAGTTCCGATACCCGCATCCGAAGCGAACGGGTCCGTCCAAGCGGCCCGAGAGGCTGTTGGTTTCGCACTTTCCACCTGATTCCGCGCCCCGGCCTGGGCCCGGAGCATCGCCGCATCCGGAATCGCCGGACGCTTGTTGCGGGTTTTCTCCTCTTGCGCTCTGGCTGCAGCCGCGATCGCTTTCAGGGTCGCTTCGCGGGCGGCGGCCTCCGCGCTCACAGGTTCGTTGGCCTCGACGGGCTTGTGTACCGTCGTCTTGATCGGTGCTTGCTTGTCGGCCGTGGCCAGCAACTGGTCGACGGTGTCGCCGCCCCGCCCTCGGCCCTTGCTGACGCCGGGGGCTGGCTTTTCCTGTTTGGCCTTGTTCAGGAGCTGATCCACTTCATCGTTCGAGACGGAAACCTTCCGCTTCTCGCCCTTCCCGGTCAGCAACTTGTCTACGAAGGCGTCGTCATGTTTCTCCACCGGCTTGGCGGGCGGCGGTGCCTCCGGTATTGCTGGAAGCTCCCTGCTGCTAGGCGCCTTCACGTTCCGCTGGGCCGCGGCGGCAGCGGCGGCTTCCCGCTCCCTATGGTCTTTTTCAGCCTGATCGATCCTCTCCTGCTTCTCGCGGCGGGCCATCTCATCGGCCTGCAATTTTTGGATCTTCGCCAGATCGATCTTTTTTTGAGTGTTGGGACCAAGCAGCTTGGTTTCCCAGTCCATTTGCTTGTCGAGGGCATGATCGTCCGTGGAAATTTCCTTTCCGGACTTCTTGCCTCCGTCGGACGGGGCGGTGGGTTTGGATTTAGGCGCTGCCAATGCCGGCATGGCCCAAATCAGGAAAAGAACTAGGGCGGATGACAGACGGAAAATCGACCGCATCGCATGACCTCAACCGGCTGGGGGGTGGGAAGTCCAGCAATTATCATCGCCCTAGTCCAAAAGAGCAACCACTTCCCGACATTCACGGCCGAGGTGGGCATCAGGTGGTGAAGGTAGGGCCAGGGGGGGAGGTTGGGGGAGGTCGTTCCCGCGAGTTGTCCTCGCAGCTAGGGGGTCGCGACCGTGACCTTGGCGTAGCCATCCCTGATCTCGAACACTGGATCGCCCGCGCCTGGCTGCATTTTGATTCGCAGCTTCGTTCTGCCCTCCTCGGTGGCGTTGACTCTCAGCTCCTTGAATCCCAGGCGACGCACCTTGTACTGCTTCATGGTCAATAACGATTCGCAACCGGTGGGCAGCGTAATCCGCGCTTCTCGGGTGGGACGTCGGTGCAGAGCGTGAGTTTCCCCATCCGCCGAGCCCTTGAGCGGGATCAGAATGAATGCCTTGCCCGATGGGGCCAAAGGACAAATCGCCGGCCAGTTGCGGCGCCAAGCCCCCCGCGCGATATCCTTTTCGGGAAGGGCGCAGTCGGCGCTGGCTTCCTTGCCAGGATCGGTCGCCGTCAGGGGCGCGGTCCCATCGGACGGCGGCAGGGGTGCGTTCTCTGACTTTGCCCGGTCGCTGGCATCGCCGTGGGACGCCGCAGCGTCGGGATTGGCGCCCCCCGATAGAGGGTTCCCGCCCGCCGCTTCGTCCTTTCGATGCTTCTTTCCGGAAGTTCGATCGGACGATGACTTGGCGTCTTGGGTGGCGTCGTTTGCATCCGCGGCGTTCGGTTCGGTGGTCATTCGGCTTCCGTCCACTCGCGGCAGAGCGGCCTTCGCATCGGTTGCGCCCGCCGTCGCGGTCACGGCGTCCTCATCCGACGCGGTGTCGACCGTCGTTCTTGAACCTGGGGGCGCGGCGGGAACCGGCGGTGGTGGAGCAGTCGGCGAAATTGCTGGGGGTGTAAGTGCCGGCGGCGGGGCCAGGGCGATAGCGGGTGATGGCGCACGGGCCGGCCACAGGGCGGAACCGGTCACGAAAACGATGAAGGCTGTGGCGGCGCCAATAAGAAGGCCCGCCGAGCGCGAAACGGTCCGGCGCTCCGACTGTGGGGTGGGCCGAGGGGCGGGGCCGGCTTGGGGGGTTTCGCTCATGAATCGCGCTGGCGAGCCGGCCGGAAGACTCGCCCCTGGCCGGGCGACCTGTCAAGGGATCAGGGCGGAAGAAAGTGAGTGGCAGGACGGAATCAGCGGTGGGGTGCTCGGTGTTGCAGCCACAAAGCGACTTGGGGAATCAGTCTTTCTCGAAGCACGACATCGGTGCGCATGCGTTCCAACGTCTGCGCAATGGCTTGCTTCGCGGACTCGATCGGGTGGTCGGCGACGAAGCGCTCCACCTCAACCAAATGGCGCCGCTCCGGAAGGCTTGAAAGCGCCTCCACCAGGCGCCGGAGCAGCATCGGTGAATCGGCTTTGGCAAATACGTCGGTCCAGCGATCGCGGATGAGTCGCCAAGCGCCGTCGCGGGTGGCGGGGTTTCCCAGCAAAACGGACAGATAGGACACGAAGTCCTGCATCGGCACGACGTTGGTCATGGCCGTCTCGACGGCCCGGGCTATCAGCGTCGGATTCTCGACACGGGCCAACGCGTGAAGGAAGCGTCGCTTCGAGGCGGGGTCGACCTCGGTCGTCGCGCGCCGGGACATGTCGTCGAATCGCGCGGCATCGGCGCCGCGCGCCGCGGCCGTCACGACAATATCAAGCAAGTTCGGATCAAGAAGCGACGATGCCGCCGCCGCGCCGGGATGGGGCAGCGCCACGCTGGTCGTGTACTGTCGCTCGGCCTCGGCAACGAACGCGGGAACCCGCGCCAGCCCGACGATCGCACGCAGCACGGCGGCCCTGCGCAGGCGGGTGTCATCCGATTCCGACGCGCTCGATACCGTGGGCCAGCCCAGACTCAAGGCCGCTTTGCCGAACAGGTTGCCGATCACGGCCCGAAACGCGGGCCGATCGGTGTCTTGAATGTGGCGGTAATCGATCGCCGACAGGCGTCCGGCCATTTCGTCGAGCACAAAATGATCACGTTCGTCCGTCATTCCCGTGACCAGATCCAGAAACCCTCCAGTCGGGGCGGCGCCGGCGCGCACGAGGGCCCACTCGTCCGACAGCAGCGCGAGCCTCGCGGCCGGTGCCAATTCGGCGGCGCTCGTGCCGAGTTGCCCAAGGAGGCGTTCGTCGTGTTGGCAGCGATAAAATCCCGCGGCCTCGGCGTTGGCCACACACCAGCGGGGTTGGCCTTGGGCCAGGAGCGGAATCACGGCCCGCGGCTGATCGAGCAGAACACGCTGCTCTTTGACGCCCTCGTCGTCGCGAAAACGGATGACCATGGGAATCATCCAACGCGTGGGGGGCCCGGATTCGCGCGCCTCCGGATCGGAAAAAAAACGCCGCTGCTCGAGCGACAGGTGATGACGATCGTCCGGACTCGCGGTCACTGACACTTTCACCACCGGGTAACCCATCTGGCGGATCCAACCGTTCGCCAGCGCGAGGATCGGTTCGTTCGACGACTCGCCGAGCGCGCCCCAGAGATCGTCCGCGGTGGCGTTACCGCCCTGGTGCTTGCGCATATAGAGCCGAATTCCGTCGCGAAATCGACTCTCGCCGAGATAGCCCTCAATCATCCGCAACACGGCGCCACCTTTTTCGTAGGTGATTGCGTCGAAGGACTCGCCGGCTTCCTCGGCATTGTGAATCTCGGCTCGAATTGGGTGCGCGGACTGCAAGGCGTCGAGCGCCATCGCGGATGCCTTGCCGCCCTCGAAGTCCATCCAGATCCGCCATTCCGGTCGCCAAAGATCGACGATCTTGAACGCCATCCAGGTCGCGAATGCTTCGTTCAGCCACAGGTCGTCCCACCAAACCATCGTGACCAAATTGCCGAACCACTGGTGAGCCAACTCATGCGTGATCACCTCGGCGACGCGTTTTTGCATCGAGATGGGTGCCGTCGTCGGATCCAACAGCAACGCGACTTCCCGGAACGTGATGCAACCGGCGTTTTCCATCGCGCCCGCCTCGAAGTCCGGGATGCCCAGCTGGTCGAGCTTGCCGAATGGGTACGGGTGCCCGAAGTAGTCTTCCAACAAGGGCAGCACCGCCGCGGCAGCATCCTGCGCGAACGACGTCAGAGCGCGCTTGGCCGGCACGGACCAGGTTCGGATCGGAATACCGCGCACTGAGATGGTCGGACTTTCGACCAGATCGCCCACGACGACGGCCACCAAGTACGAAGACAGCACGGGCGTCCGCGCGAATCGAATTCGTCTGCGACCGTCGCCCGCCTCGTGGTCAGCTTGGTCTTCGACGACGGCGCCGTTGGATAGTGTCACGACGCCAGGAGGCACGTCGCGCAGGGTCAATTCCCACGTCGCCTTGAAGGCCGGTTCGTCGAAGCAGGGGAATACCCTACGTGCGTCCGCGGCTTCGAACTGCGTCACCGCGATGGACCCGGCGCGGTACAGCCCGCGAAGACCCGGGTTGAAGGACCCGCTCCACGCCAATCGCAGGACGATTTCTCCCGCGTGCAAGGGCTCCGCGAATTCCAACGCGATGGTTTCGCTCTCGGCGTCGGGGACGATCGAGCGCGCCACCTGGGAGGTCGCGCCGGAGGCCCCTTGCACGACGATTTCCGCCGTCCGGACCGCGAGCCCCACGGCGTGCAGGTGGACGCGCGGTGTGGATGTCGCGACGACGGCGGCGATTTCCATCGTACCTTCGAAGCGATCTTGCCTCAGATCGATGCTCAGTTCGGCGCGGTACGAACGCGGCCGTACAGTGGACGACAGGCGAAAATTCTTTCCCAGGGTCAAGTTGGCCTCGCGAGTTCGGGGTTGAGTCCCGCGTACTATAGAGAGGTCGGAAGCGTCGCCGCAATCGGCTGGTGTCGAGCGGTCGCCGTCAGCCGAACGTCATGCGGATGGTCTTCACGTTGACGAATTCGCGTAGACCGTGCATGCCGAGCTCTCGGCCGTAGCCCGATCGCTTGACGCCACCAAACGGAAACCGCGGATCCGACGCGACCATGTCGTTCACGAACACGCTTCCCACGTTGATAGCGGCGGCGAAGCGTCGTGCCTCGGCTGGGTCACTGGTCCAGACGCTGGCGCCGAGGCCAAACGGGGTGTCGTTGGCCAGCGCCAGCGCCGCGTCCTGATCGGCCACGCGGAAAAGTGCTGCGACCGGGCCAAATAGCTCCTGACACGCGGCGGGAGCACGCGCCGGCACGTCCACGAGGACCGTCGGCGGGTAGAAAAGGCCATCTCCCACCTGTCCGCCGAGGAGCGCTCGCGCGCCGGCCGCGATCGAGTCCGCCACTTGTTTTGCCAGATCGGCGCGAATTGCGTGCGTCGCCAGTGGGCCAACGTCCGTACCTTCGTCCATCGGATCGCCGACCCGGAGCGCGCGCATGCGTTCGACGAATGCCCGTTCAAATCGTTCGTACACGGCGTCGACGACGATGAACCGCTTGGCCGCGATGCAGGACTGGCCGTTGTTGACGACGCGGGCCTTGACGGCGGTGGCGGCCGCTCGTTCGATGTCGGCGCTGGCCAACACCACGAACGGATCGCTGCCTCCCAGTTCGAGGACGGATTTTTTCAAATGGCGCCCCGCGGTGGCGGCCACGGACCGTCCGGCGGCCTCACTGCCGGTCAGCGTGACTGCCGCGACGCGATCGTCGGCGATCACCTGATCGACCATGTCAGAGCCGACGAGCAGCGACTGAAAAACGCCGTCAGGCGCGCCAGCGCGACGAAAGACGTCCTCGAGGGCCAGCGCGCACTGCGGAACGTTGGACGAATGTTTCAACACGCCGATGTTCCCGGCCACGAGCGCCGGGGCGGCGAAACGAACCGTTTGCCAGAACGGAAAATTCCAAGGCATGATCGCCAACACCGTTCCCAAGGGTTCGTAGGTGACGATTTGGTCCGGGCCGTCGACCACGTCTGGTGCCAACAGGCGCGCGGCGTGGTCGGCGTAAAATCGGCATCCCGCCGCGCACTTGGCGATCTCGTCACGGGCCGCGCCAATGATCTTGCCCATTTCGCGGGTCGCCAACGCGCCGAGCGCCTGTTTCTCGGAGTCAAAGATCTCGGCGGCGTTGCGCAACACCCCGGCGCGATCGGCCATACTCCACGCCCGCCACCCGTCGAATGCCAGTGCCGCCTTGGCCAACTGTCGGTCGACCACCTGCCAGCTACTGGGCGAAAACACCCGGAGCGTTTCCCCGGTGGCCGGATTCATGCTGACAATCGCCATGCCAGCAATCTTAGCGCCTTGCGCCCGCCTCGGACCGTTCCTATCCTAACTGTGTGTCGGATGCGGCGACGCACAGGTCTTTTGGACACCTAACCACGCGCGTTCCGATCATCGGACAGGGCACGTGGAAGATGGGCGCTCGGGGTTTGCGAGCGGTCGAAATCGCGGCTCTGCGCCGGGGGATTGAGCTCGGATTGACCCACATCGATACCGCCGAGATGTACGGCAATGGGGCGGCGGAGGAGGTCATTGCCGAGGCGATCGCGGGCTGGCCGCGCGAGGGCCTGTTCATCGTCAGCAAGGTGTTGCCACAGAACGGCACCTACGACGGAACCATCGCCGCGTGCGAGGCCAGTCTGCGCCGCCTTCGTACCCCGTATCTGGACGTCTACCTGCTGCACTGGCGGGGCCGGCATCCGCTCGGCGAAACGATGCGCGCACTCGAGGATCTGGTTGACGCCGGAAGGATACGAGCGTTGGGTGTCTCGAACTTCGACGTGGCGGATATGGACGAGGCGCGCTCTCTTTTGCGCCGCCATCCGCTGGCCTGCAATCAGGTCCTCTATCATTTGCGCGAACGCTACGTCGAGCGGGCGCTCCTGCCCTACTGTCGGCAGCATAAGATCGCGCTTTGTGGCTATAGCCCGTTTGGAACCGAGACCTTCCCGGGGCCCGCGACCGCCGCCGGACGCGTGCTCGGGACTATCGCCGCTCGTCACGGCGGCCGCACGACCCCCCGCCAGGTGGCGCTCGCGTTCCTGGTGCGTGAGGCGCCGCTGTTCGCGATTCCGAAGGCGGCGCTTCCGGAACACGTCGAGGAGAACGCCGGGGCGCTGCACCTCCGCCTGACGGAGACCGATCTCCGCGAGATAGACCAGGCCTTTCTCGAGAATCGGTCTTCGGGCGACCTTCCGATGGGGTGACTGGCCGTCAGCCGCGGATGCCGGCCAACACGGTCATGCGTTCCTTGAAGCCGTGAGTGATTCGTTTCAGCGCGACTTCGTCCACCTTCAAGAGCGCCCGTCCCTCGGCGAACGACCGCTCTGCCTCGGCGCCGTTGTACAGGCCCACTGTCAGCCCCAGTCGGCCCGTGACGAGGCCGGCGAACCTGACCGCGTTTGACAACGACTTGGGATCGCGCGCATTCCAACTTCCGGCGTTCCCGATGGCTTCCGCGACGGCGCCGGACAGCTCCCATCGACGGGCCACGGCCGCCCCAGCCATCGGAGCTGATGCCTCCACGATCGCCAAGAAGGCCGCATCGGGAATCGGCGAACGACTGCCGGCTCGTTGCATCTGCTGCTCGATCTCCAGCAGCAAAGCCCCCACCACCGGCCTGCCGATATGCGCCATCAGACCGGCCAGGTATCCATTGGCCCCTTGGCTGCTTTGTCCTTGAACCTGGCACAATTCCGCCGCCACGGTCGCGGTGCCCAATGCATGCGGCCAGACGCGACGCATGGCCTCCTTGACGCGCGCTTGGCGTCCTTCGAGGGTCTCGCGCGCGGCGAACTCGATCAAGGCGTTGTACAGGCCCTGCGTGCCCAGCCGCCCGATCGCCAGGCCCAGCGTGGTGGCGGGCATCAAGCTGGGGAAGGCGGCGCTGTTGGCCAACTTCATCACGCGGGAACGAAGCCCGGGACTTTCGTTGATGATGTTGGCGGCGTCGGAGAAGCTCAGGCGTCCGTGGGCTGCAAGGTCGATGCAGCGAATCGTCGGGCCAGGCAGGTCCGGTAGATCCACCTGCCCTCCGGAGATACGGTCGAGCACGATATCCGTCAGTCGACTGGCCACGTCACCGGCCGCCCCGGGATGGGAAGGCCCGGGCCCCATCACGCCGCGGGTATCAATGCAGGTCACCGGTGTGGGGCGCCCGGAAGGCTCGGCACCCTGGGTGGCTCGTCGGGCCGGGCCGAGATTGGCTGTCGGGGCCATCCGGGAGGCGCGTGTCTGTCCCGCGGGCCTCGGGTGGGCCATCGCCGGCGCGATCGCCCCGCGCGCGTCGACGCCGAACATCGGCGTCTCGATGCGGGAATATGGCCCAAGGACGCGCTCCAAAGCCTCGCGCATGTCGCGCGCGCTTTGATACCGGTGATTGGGATCCTTCTGCATCGCGCGGAGCACCAGATCGTTCATCGGACGTGACACTGTCGCGTTCACGACGCTGGGGGGAACGGGCGCCTCGTTGACATGGCAGACGATCAGGCGCCCCAGCGTGTCGCCCGTGAATGGCAGAAGTCCGGTGAGCATCTGATAAATGACGACGCCCAGGCTATAAACGTCGCTGCGTGTGTCGAGCGCTGCCTCTCCCAGGCATTGCTCGGGCGACATGTACGAAGGCGTGCCGAGGACCGATCCCGTCTTTGTGTGATGTCCGACGGAAGCCTGCGCGCCGAGCAACTTGGCGATCCCAAAATCCAACACCTTGACGAAGTCTGGATAGTCGGTGTGCGCGCGCAGGAAGATGTTTTCCGGTTTGATGTCCCGGTGGACCAATCCTTGCTCGTGGGCGGCGCCCAGGGCCGAGGTGCATTGCTTCATGATGTGCACGACGGATCGCTCGTCGAAGGTTCGAATACGCCCCAGCCGCGCCGCTAGCGTTTCGCCTTCCAGAAACTCCATGACGATGCAATGGAGCGATCCGAATTGTCCGAAGTCAGTCACCTCGACGATGTTGGGATGCCGGATGTCGTTTACGGCCCTGGCCTCGGTGAAGAAACGAGACACCACTTCCGGGTCGGACGCGATGTCTGGATTCAAGACCTTGATGGCGGCCTTGCGACCGATGAGAGAGTGCTCCGCCAGGTAGACACACCCCATTCCCCCCTGGCCGAGCTCACCCAAAATCGTGTACGAACCAATCTTCCGTCCGACCAGGCTTTCGCCACCGACCACCACGATGTCAGATGACGTCCGCGGCGCCGCCTCGACCGGCGGTCGAACCTGAAGGAGCGTCGTCATCTCTCCTTGGATATTCGGTTTCTCGCCTGGCTTCCTAAAGGTTTCGTTCCCGTTCTCCGACAGAAAAATGACGTGCAATCGCTCATGACGACGCAGCCGGCCGTGACTATTGATTTGGACAAACTGGACACCGATGGCGGAGCGGGCTTCGCCACGGCCAGCGACGCGGGGGCGGCCCTACGCGCGGACGTCCTGCGGCGGGTGGCGGGCGGCAAGGTCAATCTGCCGCTGTTGCCCCAGATCGCGGGGCAGGTCCTGACGCTAGCGGCCAGCCCCGGCGCGGACGCGGCGCAACTCTCCGGCCTCATCCATCGGGACCCGGCGTTGGCCGGGCAGGTGCTCCGGATTGCGAATTCCGCCGCCTACCTGCCACGCATGCCCATCGTTTCGCTACAACAGGCGGTCGCCCGTCTGGGCCTGAACACGGTCACCGAGATCGCTCTGGTCGCCTCCATGCAGAGCGGGACGTTCAAGGTCCCGGGGTACGAAGCAGACTTGAAGCGGCTCTGGCGCCATGCCATCGCGTCGGCGTTGTTCGGCAAGGAGATCGCGCGGGTTCGGCGTTCGAACGTCGAGGCGGCGTTCCTGTGTGGCCTGCTGCATGCCGTTGGCAAACCCGCCTTGCTGCAGGTTGTGGTCGATGTCCAGCGGATGCTGGAGGGATCGGGCGGGGTGCACGGCACGGTCGTTGCCGGCGCGGGGCTGCGGTCAAGTGCGCTCGCGTTGCTCGATGAACTGCACACGGACGTCGGTCTCCGCATCGCCGAGGTCTGGGGGTTGCCGGGCGCGGTGGTGTCCGCGATCGCGACCTATGCTTGTTATGAACTGACGCCTGGATTCACGCAGGAAGCGGTGATTACTTGCCTTGCGGATCGCTTGGCCACCGACCTGACGGAGCCGGGCCGATTCGACGAGGACACCCTGCGAGACCACCCGGTCTTCGCACATCTGAATCTTTATCCCGATGACGTCTTGGGCCTGCTCGCGAAACGTCCGAAGGTCTCCGACATCGTCGATTCGATGACCACATGAGCAACGCCGACCCCGACGTCCGCCGTTGCGATTGTCTGGTCATCGGCAGCGGGCCGGCGGGGCAGAAGGCAGCGGTGGCGGCGGTCAAGGCGGGCCGGCACGTCGTCATGATCGAAAAAGAGCGCGGCGTCGGAGGTGCATGTGTTCATCGTGGAACCATTCCCAGCAAGACCCTGCGTGAAAGCGCCCTGCACATCACGCGGTCACGGCGGACTGCTGGGATGCAGGATCAGGAGCCGCGGCAAGGCATGGAGGTGGCCGCCCTGATGACCCACCTCGACGAGGTGGTCGGCGCCCACGTAGCTTACATGGGGCGCCAGATCGATCGGAACGGCATCGAGCGGCACCATGGACGCGCGCGGTTCGTTTCGGATCACATCGTCGAGATGCAGACCGTCGATGGTGGGCGGACTCGTTTCCAGGCCGACATCATCTTCATCGCCAGCGGTTCCCGTCCCCGGAGCCCTCCGGACATCGAGATCGATCACGAGAACATTCTGGACAGTGATTCCGTCCTGTCGATGTTGTACCTCCCGGCGTCGTTGACCGTTCTCGGCGGCGGGGTCATCGCCAGCGAATACGCTTCGATCTTCGCGGCGCTCGGGGTGAAGGTGACGATGATTGACAAGGCGGATCGGCCTCTGAAGTTCATGGACGCCGAGCTGGTAGGAAAGTTCGTTGAAGCCTTCGCACGTGCCGACGGTTCGTATCTCGGCTCCGAGACGATTGCCGATGTGAAATTCGACGGGGTGTCGCAGGTTATAACCACGCTCGGCAGCGGCAAGCGGATCGCCACGGACAAGATGCTCGTGGCTCAGGGACGCGCGGCCAATATCGAAGATTTGAATCTGGCGGCCGCCGGACTCGGCCCGTCCTCACGCGGACTATTGGCCGTTGACGAATTCTGTCGAACCGTGGTTCCCCACATATACGCTGTCGGCGACGTGATTGGTCCACCGTCACTGGCGGCAACGGCAATGGAACAGGGGCGGCGCGCGGCGACCGCGGCGCTGGGGTTGCCGCCCGGACAATCCGCCGAGATGATTCCCGTCGGCATCTACACGATTCCAGAAATGGCCTCGGTGGGCCTGGGTGAAGAGGACGCCACTTCCAGGTGTGGGGGCCACCTGGTGGGGCGGGCGCGTTTCGACGAGGTGGCACGCGGTCAGATCTCCGGCATCACGGACGGCCTGTTGAAACTGGTCGCGGATCCGACGGGGCGAAAGTTACTGGGCGTCCATATTGTCGGCGATGGCGCCACCGAGCTGGTACACGTGGGACAGATGGCGTTGTTGGCGGGCATGGGGATCGACGCCTTTGTCGAGAACATCTTCAATTTTCCGACGCTTGCCGAGGCGTATCGCGTCGCGGCCTTGGACTTGGTGACCCGCCGTCCTCGCTGACTCAATCGGCGCGAGTCAGCAGGAACAGGGCACCGAGGGCGATGAATACGCCACCCGCGATGCGGCGCAGCCACACAGGCGAGATGATGCGCGACACCAGCCCGCCGGCCAACACCGCGAGGGCCGAGGTTGCGCAAAGAGCAACCGCCGAGCCCGCAAAGACTGACCACTTAGACGTGGTGCCCGCCGACATTGACAGCGTGGCAAGCTGAGTCTTGTCACCGAGCTCCGCGACAAAAACCGCGGCGAATGTCGAAGTCAGTATCTTCCAGTCCATTCAAGGCCCTCCCTTGTGGTCATATCCATGATCGAGTTCTTGCTGTCCGCGACACAATTTGCGTGACCTCGGCGGGCCCCTAAAGCGCCCGCAGGGACTCCAATATCCGACCCGACCCACCAAGACTGTCGCGGCAAACGAACCATCCCGCCAAACGGCTCGATTTGCCTCGCGTCCTCGATTTGCCTCACATTGGATACAAGAGTCAACATTCGCGCCAACCGAGCCCGGTTGGGTTCATTTGTCACGACCGACCCAAACGCACAAGCATTCCTTGTTTGAAAAGGCCCCTAGATGACGCGCACGGAATTCGCAAAAAAAGCGCAAAAGTTCGCGGTTGGATTGAAATGGCCGGAATTGGGCGTTAGTCTGCGCGACTCAACAACGGAGGTTCCCCGAAATGCCGCGACAGAGCTCTGGTTCGATTGCAGCGATCGTTTCGCAGTTCGTAGACCAATTGACCAGCGCCCTCGAATCGGAGGCGCTCGATCGGGCGCGCGAAGCGGTGCTGTCCGCCGTGGGAATCGGGGCGCGGCGCGGCCCGGGGCGGCCAGCGGGCTCGCGTGGTCCCGGGCGACCTCCGGGGCGTCCGCGGAAGAAGCCTCCCATTCAGTACTGCCCCGTTCCGGGGTGTAAGAACCGGGCGGCGCCGGTCTTCGGGATGGTCTGCTCGGAACACAAAGACCTGCCCAAGTCCAAGATCAACAAGTTCCGAGCCGATCGTCGCGCCGAAAAGGCCAAGGCAAAGGCCAAAGGGAAGGCCTGAAGGCCGAACCGGTCCGCGGTGCCGTCAGGTGTGACGCCTCACCGCCGGTGAGGCAGTTTTGGCGGCAGATTTCAGGGGATCGGCAACCACAACGGCAGAAATTCGAGGGGGCCCCCAAAGGGGGAGCCGGGCCGTCGATGCTCGTGGATGTTTTTCACGGCCTGTGTGGCGCCGTGGCCACGACTTCGATGTCGTGTTTTAGCGCGATCCCGTGGTTTCCGTCACCCTGGAGGTGACCAAGCGACCCGTTTGGCGGGTGTAAAGCGCTCCGGGGGCCGGGCCGAGTGTTGGCACCACAGTTGCTGAAGCATGGGGAACCATCCGAAGGAGGTCCCATGTCTATAGCCGCCTCGCTTGACTTCAGCTCACGCTCCCCGAAGACGTCGCCCGTGGTCACGCCGGAATTTTCAGCGATGGGTCGGATCCCCGTCCTCGCCGGGCTTCCGATCGAGGCCCAGTCTGCCCTGGTCGCGGGCGCGGCGATTCGGCGTTTCGCGCGGCGCGACCTATTGGCCGAGGAGGGAAGGGTACCGACCCATGTCTTCGCCATTCTGGGGGGACGCGTGCGCGCGGTTCGCCGATCGCCTTCTGGACGCGAGGTGACGTTGGAGACTTTCCACGGGGGAGATCTGTTGGCTGACAGCGTCGTGGTTCCTGAACGTCAACTCTTGAACGACTGGGAAGCCTGCGAGCCGACCGAGGTGATCGCGTTGACCCGCCCGGCCTTTTTAGGGCAACTGCAGGCTGTACCCGCGCTTTCCCTGACTGTGGCGGCCCAGATGTTGGCGCGCCTGGAACGCAGCAAGCACCTTGCTGCGGGCTTGGCGTTGGCCGATGTGCCGGGCCGGGTCATCGGGGCCCTTCGGGTCCTTGCCGAGGCGGGGGGACAGTCTGGTCCGGATGGCGTTGTGGTCCACAACCGGCCCACCCAGCAAGAAATGGCGAATTCCATTGGTGCCTGTCGCGAGACCGTCTCGCGGATCGTGTCCGACCTGGCCCGGCGAGGCCTGATCACGCCCCGCGGTCGGACGTTGATCATCAGCCAGCGCTTGATGACGATGGACACCGCCACCTGACCTTTCCTCAACCTTTCCTCCTGGAAATTGACGCTCGACCGACCGAGGGGTGAAACTGACCACGCGTTGGCAACTCGACGAAAGACCGCGGAAGATCAGCGGACGGGACACGTGCGGGCGGGGGACGGCCTGCCGGTCGTCCGTCCTTTGGGGTCGGAGTCGGTCGTGGCGGTTGCGACCCCCGTCGGTTCCGATGGGTTCGTGCCGTTCGCGCAGGTCGACATGCGTACGTCGATTCGTCCCACTGTGGCCGAGGTGGACCTGGCCGTCATCAAGCGCAATTTCGATCGGCTCTCCGCGCTGGTCGCCCCCTCGGCCGTCTGGGCGGTGATCAAGGCGGACGCGTACGGACACGGGGCCGTGTCCGTGGCGCGGGCTCTGTCCGATCGCTGTGGGGCGCTGGCCGTGTCCCTGGTGGAAGAGGGGCTGGAGCTGCGTTCCGCCGGCGTGACCGTACCGATCGTCGTACTCGGCGCCTTCTACGATCATTGCCACGCTCAGGTCATCGAGGAGGGTCTGACGCCAGTCATCTATGATCCGATAGATCTGGAGTTGTTCGCCCGGGCCGCCGCGGACCGGGCCAGGCAGGTCGAGGTACATATTAAGGTGGACACGGGCATGAGCCGACTCGGGGTCGACCCAACGACCTTTCCGGCGCTTCTCGATTACGCCGCCACGCTGCCCGGAGTGCGGGTGGCCGGGCTGTGCACGCACTTCGCGACCGCGGACGGGCCGACGGCCGACGAGACGGAGGCGGCGCTGCAGCGGTTTCGCGCCTGCGTGAACCTGGCGGTGAAGCGCGGACTCGGGCCGCTGACGAATCACGCGGCGAACAGTGCCGCTGCGGTTCGGCTTGCCGACACCAGGATGGACGCCGTTCGGCCCGGATTGGCCCTTTATGGCGCGATGCCGTCGCCGGTCGTGGCGGTTGCCGAACTGGAACCGGCGCTGCGCCTCTCGACGCGCGTGATGGCCGTCAGGGATATCTCCGCCGGCGTGACCGTCAGCTATGGCGCAAGGTGGCAGGCACGACGCCCCAGCCGAATCGGAACGCTGCCGATCGGTTACGCGGATGGTTACCCCCGTCACGTGGAGTCCGCGGAGGTCCTGGTCCGGGGGCATCGCGCGCCGGTCGTCGGCGCGGTGTGCATGGATATGATGATGGTAGACCTAACGGATGTTCCGCACGTCTCGGTGGGAGACACCGTTACTTTGATCGGCCGCGACGGTCTCCAGAGAATCGGCGTTGATGATTTGGCGCGCTGGGCAGGCACGATCAACTACGAGATTCTGTGTGGCATATCGAAGCGGGTTCCCCGGATCTATAAAGACCGACATGAGTGACGCCTCCGCTGTTCGGGTGCCACGTCGGGGGCTGGCGGGCCTTGGCGGCGTACTCGCCATCCCCGTACGTGGGTTCTTCGGGTACTTCGGCGATCACTCCATGATGCTGTGGAAGGCCGCGCTGTGGCTATTTCGTCGGCCGTTCCGATTGCGATTGTTTCTGGACCAGATGGAATTCATCGGTGTGCAGTCGCTGCCCATCATCCTGCTGGTGGGCTTTTTCTCGGGGGCGGTGTCCGCGCAGCAGGCCGTTCGCGCTTTAAAGCTCTTTGGGCAGGAGCGGTTCGTCGGAGCCACGGTGGGACTGTCATTGGCCCTGGAACTGGCGCCGGTATTCACCGCGCTGATGATCGCGGCGCGCGCGGGATCCGGGATGGCCACCGAGCTCGGCTCGATGCGGATCACCGAACAGATCGATGCGCTGTCCACTTTCGCCGTTAATCCGATTCAGTACCTGATCACGCCGCGAATCGTCGCGTCGGTCATCATGCTTCCCGTGATGACGATGGTGTTCAACGTCATCGGTCTGATTGGAGCCTACGTGTACGCGGTCATGATCGCGGGCGTCGATGTGGGCTCGTTCATCGAACACTTTCGCTACTTGACTGATCCCAGCGACTACCTGCAAGGCGCCATCAAGGCGGCAATTTTTGGGGCGTCGCTGTCGTTGGCTGCGTGCTACCAGGGGTACAATGTTCGCGGTGGAGCCAAAGAGGTGGGATTGGCGACGACGCGCGCCGTGGTGGCGGGGTCGGTTTCGGTGCTGGTGATCGATTTTTTCGTGGGGGATGCTCTTGGAGTCTTCTTCCCTTTTCAGACCTGAAGACGCGTTTTCATGCCTCAATCGCTTACGCCTCCCACGCAGCCTCCGCCGCAGTCGAGCACGATGGATCTCACGAAGGCGGACCCCCGCTGGCAAATACGAATCCGCGGCCTGAACAAGACCTTTGGGCCTCAGCATGTATTGCGGGGCCTCGACCTCGACATCGAGCGGGGCAAGATCAACATCATCATCGGCGGCTCGGGACAGGGGAAGTCGGTGTTGATGAAGCACTTGATGGGCCTGCTAAAGCCCGACAGTGGACAGATCTATGTGGATGGCCTCGACATCGTGCCCCTGTCCGACGTGGAGATGGCCAAGTTGCGCCGCAAATTCGGAATGGTCTTCCAGTATGCGGCGCTGTTTGATTCACAGAACGTGGTCGAGAACATCGCCTTCCCCCTGATTGAGCGGTACAAGCTGTCCCGCGATGAGATCATGGTGCGGGTGCGCGAGTTGTTGAAGCGGCTTGACCTGGAACGTGTCGACGGAATCGAGCAGAAGTTCCCGGCCGAATTGTCAGGTGGTCAGCGCAAGCGGGTTGGCCTGGCGCGCGCTTTGATCGATAGACCCGAGATCTTGCTGTACGACGAGCCAACGACGGGTCTGGATCCGGTCGCGACGAAGAATGTCGACGAGATGATTCAGACTACGTCTCGCGACTTCGGCGTGACCAGCGTGGTCATTTCGCACGACATGGCGTCGACGTTTCGCATCGGTGACCGGGTGTCCATGTTGTACGACGGAAAGATTCTGGTGACCGGGCCGGCGCAGGATGTGCTGCGCGCGCCCGATGCCCCGGTACGCGAATTCGTGGAGATGGCAGGTCTGGTGGTGCCGGCGACGGGAGCCTTTACGTGAGGCGCAGTTGGGCGGCGGCAACCGTGGGCGCGCTGGTGCTGGTCGTGGGGGCGTTGACATACTTCCTGATCAAGGTCACCAACGAACGGGCACCGAGCGGCCAGGGAATGGTGGTTTGGGGGCGGTTCAAGGACGCCGCCGGGCTGTTTCAGAAATCGCGCGTGCAGACCGCCGGAATTCCCGTAGGCCAGATCGAAAAACGCGAGCTGGATCCGGACATGCCCTTGGCGCGGATCACGGTGCGGATCCTCCCCGGGATCAAACTGTGGGAAAACGCGGTGGTCTCGAAGAAATCCGCGTCGCTGTTGGGAGAATTCTATCTGGAGATCGATCCAGGTTCCCCTGTCGGCATCGTCGCGGGCGAAAAGCGCGCGATGCGCCAGCTGCAGGATGGCGATCAGCTCAAGAACATCCGCGAGCCGACCGGGATGGGGGACATCATGACGGACGTCGGGACGATCCTCCCGATCATGAAAGACATTCTGCAGGACGTCCGGACGCTGACGTCGGGGCCGATCGCCAGCGCGGCCGAAAACGTGAACAAGATGATCGAGACCAACTCGACGGTCTTGGAGAGCGTGCTGACGCGGGTCGATCACATCGCGGGCGACATCGACAGCATCACGCACTCCGAAAGCGACAACATCCGCGTCGCCATCAAGAATGTTCGCGACATCACAGAATCGATCAAGACGCTGGTGGGCACGAGTCAAGGCGAGGTCGCCGAAACCGGCACCGCGATGCGGTCGTCGCTGCAGAAGTTGCAGGCCACCGTGGACAACCTCGACAAGTCGCTAAAGAACGTCGAGACCATTACCTCGCGCTTGGAAAAAGGGGAGGGGACGGCGGGTCGACTGCTGACCGACGACACCATCGCCCGCAACGTCGAGGACATCACCGACGACGCGAGCGGATTCATTCGTGGCGTTACCAAGCTGCAGACGATCGTGGGGCTGCGTACCGAGTACAACTTCCTTTCTGGTCAACCCAAGGAGTATCTGTCCGTGATGCTGGTACCCCGGCCCGACAAGTTCTACTTGATCGAGCTCGTGGATGACCCGCGGGGATTGAGGGAGCAGGTCATAGCGAACGTGGATTCCCCGCTAGGTCCGACGCGGACCACGACCACCACTTATTCCGTAAACAAGCTCAAGTTCACGTTCCAGATCGGCAAGACCTACAACATTTTCACCGGTCGTTTCGGCATCAAGGAATCCACCGGCGGCTTCGGCCTCGACATCCACCTGCTTCGTGACCATCTCCTCGTGTCCGCGGATATGTTCGACACGCTCTTCAATACCTGGCCGCGTTTGCAGGGTCGAATTGCGTGGGCACCCTACCAGCGCTACTTCTACCTTCTCGGTGGCGTTGATGACGTCATCAACAAGCGGCAGAAATACGGAAGCGGCGGTGGTTTTGACTGGTTTCTTGGCGGTCAGCTCGTGTTCAACGACGAGGACCTGAAATCGCTCCTGTTGTTCGGAGGCAGCGCCGTCGGCGGGGCAGCGAAATGATCCCGCGCACTAGCAGCCCGTGGATAAAGTCGGACCGAGCCGAAATGGGCGCAGCCCGCCCGGCTGCAAGGCGCGAGGAGGGCGAATACCAGGCGTATTTAACCGACGAGCAACGCAGCAGACGGGCTTGCTCCGCCCGTTTCGGAGACGGGAGACTTTGTCCACGGGCTGCTAGGTTCGCTCGGGCAGCGCGCACCATGGTGGTCGCCGTTTCGCTGATTGTCGGCGGCGAAGGTTGCTCGGTCACGAACGGGTCGGGGGAAATGCACGGCTCGTTGAACGTACCGGCGTGTACGTTTTCGAAGCTGAATCCAATACCCCTGAAAAACGGGGCCTCGTACTCCTTGGGCGTGGATTTTTTTGCCGGGGAGCCGTTCGACTCGACAACGCCGCGATTCCCGGCCAACCAACTCAACATTCGGATGGAAAGCTCTTCCTCCAGACCGGAATTTGCCGACGCTTTGAATTTCTGGGTTCTGGACAGCTATGAGGTCGGGCGTTGCATCCGCGGGCGGACCAACCCCGACGGGACCCCGGACTGGAATGAAGGATATTGTGATCGATCCCCCGGCGCCATTGGCCCTTCGGGTGAGGGACGCGTCCTCGTCGGGATCGAAAACGAAATCGTCAGTAGCGCCTTCGCCCTGTACTACACATGCCCCGACCTGTCTGCCGCGGTGGCCCTCGGCAGCTGTGCTGGTGGAACCTGTCCGGACGTAACGTTTTGTCCCGGACGAGGGTCCTGGATCTCGTTTGCCCAGTTTGGCTCCGTTACGGCGGGAGGGGGGCAGGGGATTCTGGGCCGCGATTTCAAGGTGAACGACGGCGAGACTATCCGGTCGTCGGCTTTTCATGTCGCGCTTTGCGACAAGAGCACCGTGGACAAGACGATCCTGGGACGATTGCCCATCCCGACGCCCCAGATCACGGGAACGCTGGACGGCTCCTTTCAGTTTCATATGGATCCGCGGTTCCGATAGCCGAGCCTGTCGGCGATACGGCGCGATGGGGTGGTAGCCCTTCGCGCGGTCGAGCCCACTGGCGCAACCGGTCAGTTCAGTTCAGGCCGAGGCTTGACAGAAGGGGTCCCCCCCCTATAGTTACCAACCTCCATCCGCCCCACGGGGGCGGTGTGTCTTCGGAAATGTTATTTAAGATCAAAGAGATAGGCGACACAGGGTTGTCGCTGGATCTCCCTGTGACGGCGCCTTGGTTGGCCTCGCAATGCCCCGATCTGGATGCCGTTCCCGCTGCGGGGGGATTGAGGGTCCGTGGCCAACTGCTCGCCACCGGTGATGACGTGTTCCTGCGCGGCAATCTGCGCGGGGGCCTCGATACGACGTGTTCGCGCTGTCTCGAGAAGGCCCGTGTGGCCATTGACGTCGCTTTGTTGGTCACGTTCAGGCCGAAATCCGAAGGTCAGGACGCGGTCGACGAGGAGGACGAGGACGATCTGGACGTCGCGCTTTACGACGGCGACGAGGTGGATCTGGCACCGGAGATTCGTGATCAGATTCTGCTCGCCTTCCCCCTCAAACCACTGTGCCGGGAGGATTGTTTGGGGCTTTGTTCCGTCTGCGGCGGCGATCGCAATCAGATCGCGTGTTCTTGCGAGGAACGGCAGGCCCAAAGCCGCACGCCTATGGCGACGGTCCTCGGAAAATTGAAGCTCCAAAAGAACTGAACTCTCGAACACGCGCAACCGCGAGAAGTAACCGACCCACAAAGCACGAGGAATCACGCCATGGCCGTTCCCAAGAGAAGACAGTCCAAGTCCCGTTCCGCGATTCGCCGCGCACAAGTCATGAAGCGCGACGTACCGCACACCATTCCCTGCCCGCGCTGCAGCGAGCCAAAGTTGTCCCACCGCATCTGCCCCGGCTGTGGCTATTACCGCGATCGACTGGTCATCGAGAAGCCGGAAGAGGAGCAACCCTAGTTGACCCGCATCGCCGTCGACGCGATGGGCGCGGACGGCTCTCCTCGTGTCGAGGTCGAAGGAGTTCTTTCCGCGGTGCGATCCGACCACGCGTCTGTCGTCTTGGTCGGTGACGAGGAACGGTTGCGTCATGAATTGCAGGCGCTCGGAGCAGCGGGCGAGGCCAACATCGAGGTTCGCCACGCGCCCGAGGTCATCACCATGGATGACGCCCCTTCGATGGCCGTGAAGCAAAAGAAAAAATCGTCCATGCGAATCTGCTTCGACTTAGTAAAGGCGGGTGAGGCCGATGCCGCCGTTTCCGCCGGCAACTCCGGGGCGATGATGGCATGTGGGTTGTTCGTGTTGGGACGTCTGCCCGGGGTCGAGCGGCCCGCCATCGTGACCAGCTTTCCCACCAAGGCGGGCGAGTGCGCCTTGCTGGACATGGGCGCGAACGTCGATCCGAAGCCGACTGCGTTGGTGCAATGGGCCGTTATGGGCTCGGTGTACGCCCGCCTTCTGCACGGCAAGACGCGCCCGCGCGTCGGCTTGCTGTCAAATGGCTCCGAGGATCACAAAGGGACCGCGCTGACACGCGAGACTCATCATTTATTGAAGCGAGCGACGGCGACGGCCGCGGCGTCGGGGACGTCACTCGCCTGGGAACTCGACGCGGGTCGCGTCTGTGACTTCGACTACGTGGGTTGTGTCGAGGGCCGCGACGTGTTTCGCGGCGATGTCGACGTCGTGGTGACGGATGGGTTTACCGGCAATGTCGTCTTGAAGAGTGTCGAGGGTGCCGCCGAGGTCATCATGTCGATGGTCCGTGAAGAAGTCGAACGCGCGGGACCGCTCGCCCGCCTGGGCGCGGCTCTGATGATGAAGCCATTGCGCCGGTTGAAGCGTCGGACCGACTACGCCGAATATGGAGGCGCCCCCTTGCTGGGCGTCGACGGAGTGGCGTTGATCTGCCATGGCGGGTCGAACGCGCGCGCGATCAAGAACGCGGTTCGGGTGGCCGGCCAATTCGCCCGGAGCCGCCTGTGCGATGAATCGGCCACCGCGGTGGCTCGTCACGCGTTCCTTTGGGAGACCGTGGCGCCCGTTCCTGCCGCGCCGGCGAAGGCGGGGGCCGCGCCATGACTTCGGCGTCAAGCCGGATTCTGGGAACCGGCCGAGGGGTTCCCCCGAAGGTCTTGACCAACCAGGACCTGTCGCGGATGGTCGACACGTCCGACGACTGGATTGTCGAGCGGACGGGCATCCGGGAGCGCCACATCTTGGACCCTTCCCTCGCGGCGAGCGATCTGGCCACCGAAGCCGCGCGCCAGGCGTGCGACCGGGCCGGCGTGCCCGCGTCGGAGGTTGACTGCATCATCGTCGGCACCGTGACCGGTGACTGTCCGTTTCCATCGACCGCGGTGTTCGTACAAAAGAAATTGGGCGCGCGTGCCGGAGGGTGCGCGTTCGATTTGTCGGCCGCCTGCGCCGGGTTCATCTACGGTTTGGCCTTGGGCGACAACTTCATACGCCGGGGTCAGTTCCGACGCGTGTTGGTGATCGGTGTCGAGGTCCTGTCTCGCATAGTCGATTGGCAGGATCGCTCGACTTGCGTGTTGTTCGGTGACGGCGCGGGTGCGGTGCTGCTCGGGCCCGAGTCGGATCCCAAGCGGGGTCTGCTCTCGACGCACCTGTTCTCCGACGGCAACTATACCGAGGTGCTGCTACAGCAAGCCGGGGGATCCCGGGAGCCGATCACGGCGGACGCCATCGCCGCCAAGCGGCACCTCGTGAAGATGAACGGGCGAGAGGTCTACAAGCACGCGGTGCGCAACATGGCGCAGGCATCCAAACTGGCGCTCGAGGCCAACGCGCTCGGGGCCGCGGACGTTAGCTGGGTGTTGGCCCACCAGGCCAACCTTCGCATCCTCGAGGGCGTGTCCGAGCGTGTGGGGATCCCGCTCGATCGTTTCTATCTGAACGTCGATCGCTACGGCAATACGTCGTCCGCATCGGTCCCCACGGTCCTGGACGAGGCTTTGGAGGCGGGGAAAATCAAGAAGGACGACCTACTACTGCTGACCGCCCTCGGGGGCGGCCTGGCCTGGGCATCCGCGCTGGTGCGGTGGTGAGCGAAGCTCAGACAATCGGGATGGCGTTCCTGTTTCCCGGGCAGGGCTCTCAGAAGGTCGGCATGGGGAAGGCCCTGGTGGAGGACTTTCCACGCGCGCGAGCGGTCTTCGAGGAAGCGGACGCAGTATTGGGGTTCTCGTTGTCGCGATTGTGTTTCGAAGGTCCGGAGGCGGATCTCATGTTGACGGCCAACGCCCAGCCCGCCATCTTGACGACCAGCATCGCGGCGTTGCGCGTTCTGCAAGACGAAACGCCCCTGCGACCGTCGGTGGTCGCGGGTCACTCTCTTGGTGAGTATTCCGCGCTGGTGTGCGCCGGGGCGCTGGCCCTGGCCGATGCGGTTCGCTTGGTCCGTTCGCGGGGTCAGTTCATGCAGGATGCGGTGCCCACGGGTACGGGCGGCATGGCGGCGATCCTGGGCCTGGGATCGGACGATGTAGATGCCGCCTGTCGCGAAGCCGTGGACGCCACGCCCGCGGAGGTGGTTTCGGCGGCCAATCTCAATGGCGGTGGCCAGATCGTGATCGCTGGCCATCGCACCGCGGTAGAACGCGCGTGCGCGGCGGCCAAGCGGAGGGGCGCGAAGGCAGCGCTGCCCCTCGCGGTCAGCGCGCCGTTTCATTGTGCCCTGATGCGGCCGGCGGCGGATCGTCTGGCGGCCGAGCTGGCCCGGGTCGAGGTTCGCGCTCCGGTGGTGCCGGTTGTGACGAATGTCGAGGCGGCGCCGAACCAAGACGGGGGTCGTGTGCGCGATCTGTTGACGCGGCAGGTGACGGCCGCTGTGCGCTGGGAAGAATCGGTGTTGCGTCTGGCGGCCATGGGCGTCACCGAGGCCATCGAGGTCGGGCAGGGCGCGGTGCTGGCCGGCCTCGTGAAGCGCACGACGGCTACGATTCGCGTGCGGAGCGCCGGCGATCCGGCGGCGATACGGGCATTGCGAACGGGCCAGGCGGTCAGCGGACCCAAGGAGAGGATCGATGCGTGAGCTGGAAGGAAGGGTAGCGTTGGTGACGGGTGGATCGCGTGGCATTGGCCGCGCCATCGCCGTCGCGCTCGGCGGGAAGGGTGCCCGCGTGGTGGTGAACTACACGGCGAATGAAGCGGCGGCGAACGAGACGGCCGCGGCGGTGGCGGCCGTGGGCGGCGTCGCCGCGCTCAAGAGATTCGACGTCTCCGATTCGGCCGCGGTGGACGCCGCGATCAAGGAAATCGTGGCGTCAGAGGGCGGCCTGCACATCCTGGTGAACAACGCCGGTGTCGCCGTCAATGGATTGACCTTGACTGCCAAGGACGCCGAATGGAAACGATCGTTGGACGTCAATTTGACCGGCACTTTCAACTGCACCCGCTCGGCCCTGCGGGCGTTGTTGAAGGCCAAGGACCTGGGACGCATCATCAACATCACGTCAATCACCGCGGAGACGGGCTCGGCGGGACAAGCACCGTATGTCGCCGCGAAGGCGGCCGTCATCGGGTTGACCAAGACGTGGGCGCGTGAGTACGCGTCGCGGGGCATCACGGTAAACGCCGTGTCGCCGGGTTACATCGACACCGATATGACCAATAGCGAATTGCCCGCTGACCGCCGCGCTGAGCTGCTCAAGGCCATTCCCCTCGGGCGCGTGGGCCGTCCGGAGGACGTCGCGGCCGCCGTGGCTTATCTGGCCGGGCCCGCTGCGTCGTATATCACAGGTGAAGTTTTGCGGGTCAACGGCGGACTCTTAATGTAAGGTACGCCGCCGACCCCGGGGGGGAACCCAGTTTTTCACCCGCACCCGCTCGAAAGAAGAGGAAAAATGGCAGACAACGTTGAAGATCGCGTTCGCAAAATTATCGTGGAACAGTTGGAAGTTACGCCGGACAAGGTGAAACCAGAGGCGTCATTCGCCGACGATCTGAAGGCCGATTCGCTGGCCGTCGTCGAGTTGGTCCTGGCGCTGGAGGAGTCTTTCAAGATCGAAATTCCTGACGAGGACACCGAGAAAATCAAAACAGTGGGCGACGTCATGAACTACATCAAGTCACACGCCAAGTAGTCGCACGCCCTGTCCATCCGACAGGATGTGCGGTCAATCATCCCCCCAAGTCATGATGACGACAGCTCATGAAAGATAGTCCATGGCCAGACGGGTCGTCCTAACCGGAATCGGGCTCGTGACTCCGCTCGCCATCGGCACGGAGGATACGTGGCAGGCACTCCTTGGCGGCAAGTCCGGGATTGCGCAGATCACTCATTTTGATCACGCGAATTTCGCGACGCACTTCGCGGGCGAGGTCAAGAACTTCGACGTCACGCGGTGGATTACCTCGCGCGAGGCGAGGAACATCGACCGGTTCATTCAATATGGGGTCGCGGCCGCGACGCTCGCCATGGAGGACTCGGGCCTGAAGATCGAGGGCGAGTTCGCCGAGCGCGTGGGTTGCTATGTCGGCGCGGGTCTTGGCGGCGTCAGCAGCATCGAGGCGGCGTGCAGCACGATGGCGCAGAAAGGCCCGCGTCACGGCATCTCGCCCTTCTTCGTGCCGATGATCATCGTCAACCTGGCCCCGGGGCAGATCTCGATTCGGTTTGGGGCGAAGGGTCCAAATTTTTCGCACGTATCCGCCTGTTCCACCGGTGCGCATGCGATCGGGGAGGCGATGCGCGCCATCGAAAGGGGGGACGCCGATGCGATGATCTGCGGGGGGACCGAGGCGACGGTCAGCCCGTTGGGCGTCGGTGGCTTCAACAGCATGCGCGCACTATCGACCAGAAACGACGATCCAGCAGGAGCGTCGCGCCCGTTCGATCGCGATCGCGATGGATTCGTCATCGCGGAGGGCGCCGGCATCGTGATCATCGAGGAGCTGGAACACGCCAAAAGTCGTGGCGCGAAGATCTATGCCGAGCTGACCGGGTACGCGGCGAACGCGGACGCGTACCACATCACCGCGCCGGCCCCCGAGGGCGAGGGTGCGCAACGCTGCATGAAGTTGGCCTTGAAAGACGCCAAGTTGACACCAGGCGACATTGGGTACATCAACGCCCACGGTACGTCGACGAAAATGAACGACAGCAACGAGACGCTCGCGATCAAGAAGGTCTTCGGCGACGCCGCGCGAACGGTCATGATCAGTTCGACCAAATCGATGACCGGCCACATGTTGGGTGCAGCGGGCGGCGTCGAGACCGGGATCTGCGCTCTGGTGCTGTCGCGGGGGGCGATTCCCCCCACCATCAACTACACGACGCCCGACCCCGACTGCGATCTCGACTACGTGCCGAACACCGCTCGCGAGCTCCGCGTGCAGCACGTACTGACCAACAGCTACGGATTCGGCGGAACTAACGCGTGTTTGGTCCTATCCGCCTGGCGCGGCTGAGCGACCGTCCTCTTTTTTCACGCACAACCGTTTCGCAGAATTCGCACGAGCGAACCCAGTTTCTTCCGGTCGCGATATGCGGCTCCCGCGAGACGGCGCGGCTCGGGCCCGCGTGGTCTACACGCCGAGATCGCGCTCGGCCTGGATCCAGTGTTCCACGTCGTGGCCGTGCTCGCCGCCGCGTTCCAGGAAGAGCTCGTAGGAACGCCGCGCGATGTCCTCTCGTGTGACGGGGGACCTAATGTCCTTGCTCCCCTGACTCTTCGTGGTTGTCGCCTTCGCCAACATTGGTGCCGAGGTGGCGCGCCCCTTCACCGTTTTACGCCCCGTGTTGTTCATATTGCCTATATAGAACCGACGATTTTGCACTGCCAAGTTTTTTGTCGGCCATTCAGCGCTTCGCCAGAACTGTTTCAATATTGTTTCGGTCTTTCGGAATGGCGGCGGTCAGGACATCGGCACCACTTGCGGCCACCAGCACGTCGTCTTCGATGCGAATTCCGCGAATTCGTCGATAGCCATCGAGGCGCGCCCAATCGATGCGGCCGGCCGTGTCGCGGCGGACGTTCCCATCGTCGAGGATGGCAGGCACGAAGTAGATTCCGGGTTCGATCGTCACGGCCATCCCCGCCACCAGATCACGATCGAGGCGCAGATAGCGCAATCCCGCCTCCGGCGCGCGCCGCCTGCCGGGTGCGTATCCGGCGCGGTCACCGAGGTCCTCCATGTCATGGACGTCGAGGCCCAGCAGGTGCCCCACTCCGTGCGGGAACAGTAATGCGGCTGTGCCGTCATGCGCGCGCTCGACCGGATCGCCTTTGAGCACGCCCAGATCTCGTAGACCGGCCGCCAGGGTCTGCGTGGCCAACATGTGAATGTCGCGATAACGCGCTCCCGGTCGCACGGCGGCGATGGCGGCCCGCTGCGCGGTCAACACGACATCGTAGATGTCCGACTGTACGGACGAGAACGTTCCGCCTACCGGCCAGGTTCTGGTCACGTCCCCGGCCCAACCTCCGGGGGTCTCCGCGCCCACGTCCGCCAGCAACATATCGTTCACGTCCAGGATGTTGTGGTGGCTTTCATTGTGCAGGATTTCGCCGTGAACCGTCACGATCGATCCGTACGCCGTGGCGCAGTCGCGCGCGATCAATGTCGCCTCCATCGCCGCGCGTACGGCACCTTCGCGGATCCCAGGATGTGTCGCACGCATTCCCGCCTCGTGGGCCGCGGCGGTTGCATCAGCCGCCAATCGCAGCTCCGCGACCGCGGCTTCGTCGTGACGTAGCCGCAGCTCGATGATGGCGTCGGCCAGAGCGGCGTCGCTGCCATGCAGCTGGCCAGCGACGATGGGACGTCCCAGCAGGGAAGACTGCTGGCCCCTGGTTTCCGCGTCGACGGCGGGAAGCGTCGCGACGCCTCGTTGCTGGAGGCAGTTTTCCAGTGCATCAAGCGTCGCGGTTCTGACGCCCAATGCCGTCGCGAGTTCCGAAAGATCGACCGGGGGCCCCGACCAGAGCGCGTCGTCCGAGCTCGCGCAAGGTACGTACACCGTCGCCTGCCCGTCGTCGAACAAGGCGACCGCTCCAGGTGTGCCCCATCCAAAAAAGTACAGGAAATGGCTGTGAGGTCGAAAGGGGTAGGTGTTCGCCAGGTAATTGCGCGGACGTGACATTCCGGCGACCAACAATGCCGGCTGATCGCCGAGCGCCGCGATCAAGGCCTCGCGACGGCGCGCCAGGGCGTCCCGGGGCAGGGTGGGGGAAGGGCGTTGCATGCTTGAACAAGTATAGGCCGACCCGAAGGCCCACGCGGTCTCGAACAATTATCTCTCTTCGGGTCTTCGGCGAAAGGCTGCTCCGCCGCGGGTACACGATCACAAGAACAAATCAGGTAAGAGATCGTGTTCCGGAACGTTCGCGTAGCGGTCGAGGTTCGTGATGCCTTCCGACCGCAGTACGTCTTCGTCGATGAAGAAGTGCCCGGTGTACTGCCGGCTCGGTCGCGACAAGATCACGTGGGCCGCGTCGGCGACGATGTCTGGATGCCGTGCTCGCGCCGTGCTCGCGTCGCCGCCCAGCAGATTCTGAACCGCCGCCGTGGCGATCACGGTGCGCGGCCAGAGCGCATTCACGGCGACGCAGGCATCCTTGAATTCTTCGGCCAGGCCGAGGACACACAGGCTCATGCCATATTTCGCCATGGTGTAGGCCAAATGAGGCGCGAACCACTTGGGTTCCAAGGTTGGCGGCGGAGAAAGCATCAAGATGTGCGGATTGGGCGCGAGTGACAGGGCGGGCAGGCACGCTTTCGAACATAAGAACGTCCCGCGCGTGTTGATTTGGTGCATCAGATCGTACCGTTTCATGTCGGTATCCAGCGTCCCCGTGAGGCTGATGGCGCTGGCGTTGTTCACGAGAATATCGATGGCGCCGAATGTCTCGACCGTCTTCGCGACCGCGGCCAGAACTTGATCCTCGAAACGAATATCGCAGATGCACGCAAGACCACGACCTCCCGCCGATTGAATTTCGGCGACCACGTCGTGAACTGTTCCGGGTAGTTTCGGAATGGGGGTCGCGGTCTTGCCGACGACCGCGACGTTGGCGCCGTCGCGGGCCGCGCGCAGCGCGATGGCCCGGCCGATGCCGCGGCTGCCGCCCGTGATGAATAAGGTCTTGTTTGCGAGCGACATTGCCGTGCATCTTGTCACAATCTGTCCGGCGGGATGTGCACGGGCTGGATGTTCCGGAAGAGCGGTTGAGAGATTTCGTGGGTCGCCGAGGTGGATCCACTAGATCGAAACAATCAGGACCTGGGGAAAACGACGCTGCAGCCGCTCCAGATCGTCAGGGTCCGATGTCAGGATCCGATCACGGCGGGCAGCCGCCGACGCCACGACGACCGCGTCGATCACACCCGCGCCCTTGACCTCACCCACGGATTTTCCGGCTGTGCGCGCCAGCTGGTCGTGCAGAGGCTCGATGACGCACGCTTCGAGAAGGCGTGCGATTCGCGCGGCGCGCGGCCCACCCCGCCACACCTCCGCGACCACCGCTGTTGGCACCGTCAGCGTACAGCCGCGCTGCTCGGCTTCCTTGAGATGGGCCATGAGACGCCGATCGCCCCGTTCGAATGCGATCAGCGCGCCGCTGTCCAGCGTCAACCCCGCCATGCTGCCCGCGCCGCGGCCAGCTCGTCATCGGTGATGGCACCATGCTCGGTCTCGAACTCCTGAATCACATTGCGCAAACTTCGCTGTCGCAGGTCGCGGGCCAGCGCATCGCTAACCTCGGCGCTCAGTGTGCGGCGGGCGCGTCGGGCGACGTCTTTGAGGTCTTGTAGGACCTTTGTATCCACGGTGATCGAAATCTTTGTAACGCGCCCTCGGCCGGCGGACGCCGTGGAAGGACGGCGGCGTTGGCGAGCAGCTCGAGCACGAGCGGGGCGATCGGGAACGGCGAGCCGATTCATGAATCTATCCTACTCCCGGTAGGATACTACTGCATCCCGCCCCCCCGACGATTTCGAAGTTTACCCCTCCTGAGCCCTGTGACGTCACCCACATCGTGTTTCCTACCGTCCGCGCCGTGGCGGCAAAGGAGGCGGGGGATTTGCCGTGCGTCCGTCCTCGGGCCAGGAGTGTCGCGGGTAGCGGCGGCCGAGCTCGCGGCGAAGGGGCGGATAGTGTTGGCGCCAAAAGCTGTCCAGATCGCGGGTGACCTGAACGGCGCGACCGTTGGGCGCCAGCAAATGCAACGTCAGGGGCATTCGCCCGGCCGCGATCGTCGGGCCCTTCGCCATGCCGAAGAAATCCTGCAGACGCGACGCGATCCAGGGGGGCTGACCAGCCTGGTAGTTGACGCGCACGGTGCGCCCGCCCGGCAGGGTCACGTTGGTCGGCGCGTCGCTGGCCAAGCGAGATCGGAGGCTTGGCGCCAGCGCGCCCACAATCCGTGCCGCGATGCCCACTTCGCGCAGATCGGCGAAGCTGCGCAGGCCTTCGCAGGCGGCGCTCAGCGTTTCCTTCAGGGTCGCGTCGTCGAGCGTCGGCGGGGACAAAGCGGGATCGATTTCGGACAATACGGCCAGGCGCGCGGCCAATGTGGACAACGCGCCGGGTTCGTCGAACGCGGCCACTCCTCTCGCCAGTGCGGCGTCCGCGAGAATGCGGCCGACCTCAGGCACGGGCTCGGCGGGCCGTAGCGTCTCATCCAGTGTCAGGGCCTGGAACGTCAGTCGCGAACGTCGAACCACACGCTCGGTCTTGTCGTCGAATTCGAGCGTTTCGGACGCGCGGAGATCGTTGCTGTCCAAATCGCCCAGCCAATCGGGATCGATTCCGCAGCCCAAGCGTATGACGGTCGTTTCTGCGCGTCCGCTCATGCCGCCGCCGCCGCTATTGCCTCTGGCGGCGCCGCCCCCGGACCGTCCCGGGTTGCCGCCGCGGCTCGGTCCAGTCGTGCGTTCCTCAGCGTCGAGGGCGACCATGAAATCCGTGTCGGCTTCGTAGGCCAGCTCGGCGGTTCCACCCGCGGCCAAAATGACGGCGCGAGAGCCACCCTCGCGGCGTCGCGCCACGCGGTCCGGAAAACCCGCCAACGCCGCGCGCCCCAATGCCTGATCCATGGCCCTTCGGTCGGATGGGATTGCGCCGGCGTCTCCTCGGGTGGATTGCACCAGGTTCGCGAATTGCCGTCGCGCTTGCTCGACGATCTGGGTCGCCCGCGGATCCAGGCCCAATGATCGCAGCCGATCGGGCGAGAAGCGCGCGGCGCGGGCGGCGTCGAACAATTCCAGCAATGCGATTATGTCGATGCCGCCGTCGATTTTTCCCGTGGATGCCGACGGGATATGTTGACCGCCGCGCTGGCGAGGGTCGCGCTCGCCGAGCAGCGCCGCCAAGGTCGCCGCATCTTGGGGAACTCCGCGATCCTCGCCCTCAATCAGCAACCGCGCCAGGCGCGGGTGGGCGGGAAAGCGCAACATCCGCCGGCCCCGCTCCGTCAAGGTCCCGCCCACGTCGAGAGCACCCAGGCGCCGCAACAAGTCCGACGCCGCCCTCAACGCGCCGAGCGGTGGCACGGTGAGCCAGTCGAGGTCATGTGGATCAGCAACACCGAGCGCGTGCAGGGTCAGCACCAACTCCGTTAGATCCGATCGCTCGATTTCGGGGACATCGTGGGTCCTTCGCGCGTCGAAATCGGCCCTGGTGAACAGGCGAACGGCGACGCCCGGCCGCGTGCGCCCCGCTCGCCCCGCGCGTTGAATGGCCGAGGCCTGACTCACCTTGGACAGCGCGAGGGTCGGAAGTCCGGTCCAGGATGAGTGGCCCGCGATCCGCGCGAGCCCCGAATCCACCACGGCAACCACGCCCTCAATCGTCACCGACGTTTCGGCCACGTTCGTCGACAGGATCACTTTGCGCCGTGCGGCGGGTGCCACCGCCCGTGCTTGCGACGGCAGGGTGAGATCACCGTGCAGGGGCAACACCAACAAGTTCGACGACGCTGCGATGGGCGCCAGCGCCTCCTCGCAGCGTCGAATGTCGGCGTTGCCGGGCAGGAAGACCAGGACGTCACCGGTCGCCTCGTCGCGCAGGATCTTCCTCACGGCCTCCGTGACCTGCACCTGGAGCGGCCGATCGTCGGCCTTGGTCGCGTGTTGGATCCTCACGTCGAATCTTCGACCCTCGCTTTGAACGCGTGGGCAGTCATCCAAAAACCGGACGATCGGGTCGGCATCCAAGGTCGCCGACATCACGCAGAGCCTCAGGTCCGGCCGGGTGGTTCGTTGCAGTCTCCGCAACAAAGCCAGCGCCAGGTCGGCCGCCAGGTGGCGCTCGTGAAACTCGTCCAGGACGACCGTCGATACCCCGCGCAGATTCGGATCGCCCAGAAACCGGCGGTTCAAGATGCCCTCGGTGATGAACCGAATACGCGTTCGCGGGCCGCTGACATCCTCGAACCTCACTGTGTAGCCCACGGTACCCCCAGGCTCGTCTCCGATCTCCGCGGCGACACGGGCGGCGCCCAGGCGGGCGGGCAGCCGTCGTGGCTGCAGCACGACGATCTCGCCCGTCGACGCGAAGCCGGCGTCCAGCAACGCGCGTGGTACGCGGGTGGTCTTTCCGGCGCCCGGCGGGGCCTCGACGACCACGGCGGGGACGCCGCGAAGCGCTTCGACTATCTCGGGCAGCAGGGCGTCGATTGGCAGAAGGTCCATCGGTGACCCTACTGTATCGAATCGAGCTTTCCGGAAGCGGCTCGCCCAAAACCAGATACAATTGCTCGGGATGGTTCGCTGTCCGACCTGCGGGATTCGCCTGAAGGACGACGACCCGGCTTGCCCGACACACGGGGCACCGCCGGCCGTGGTGCCCCCCTCGGACCCGAGCACACCTTTCGAGGTACCGCCACCCCTTCTGGAGGGCTATTCGATTCGATCGCTGCTCGGTCTCGGGGGCTTCGGTGCGGCCTTTCGCGCCGAGCGCGCCAGCGACGGCGCGACGGTGG